>CAXTGE010000037.1:0-9270 GCA_964243645.1 uncultured Acidobacteriaceae bacterium
CTCCGAAGCCGCCAAACCCCTCAACGCCCGCCTTCAGGACCAGGGCCTGCCCCGTCTCATCGACGTACAAGAAGCCTTCCTCAAACTAGCCGGGAAGGGAGAGGAAAGTGAGTAGTGAGGGAGTGAAGAGTGAATAGGAAGTCACCGGACTCCGCCTTTATTCACTACTCACTATTCACTCCCGCCCGACTCACTCCTCACTCGCTCACTCCTGACTCCTCACTCCTCAAACCGGCTCCTGCGTTACAGTGAGAAGTTGTGGTTCGCTGCAGGGCTCCTCGGCTGAACGGTCACTCAGGCCTCTGCCGAAGCGCAATCTGCGCAGCCGCCCAAACTTTTCGGTGGCTCGCATCGTCTTTCCGATGTTGGCCTTACATGCATGCGATGAATCTGCGTACAAGCGCCCAAGCAGGGGCGCTGTGTTCTTCCACAAGGGCAGGAAATGATTGACAAGACACGAGGCGCCGTCCCAGCGACATCCCGCGAGCTGGGCGAGTCTTTTGCGGCGAGTAACTCACCTTCCTACGGCGGCAATCTCGGTGCCGACTTCGAAGTCAAAAATTCGGTCGACCCGGACCACTACGATCCGGTGCACCACCGCATTGATCGCGACGCCCAGCGCAAGGGGCGCCGCCGCAAGTGGTACTGGCTCGCCGCAATCCTTCTGCTCGCCGTCAGTTTCGTGCTGATTCACCGGTTCACCTCCAACAGCGACAATACCCGGGCCACCACCTCGGCCGGGGGTGCCAAGGGCGGCAACGGCAACAGCTCCGGAGCCGCGCCGCAGAGCCGTGGCACCGGCGGTGCTGGCGGCGGCGGCCGTGGCGCCCAGGGTCCAGCCTCCATCACCGTCGGCAAGGCCCGCACCGGCAACATTCCCATCTACAACAACACTCTCGGTACCGTGACGCCCGTCTTCACCGTCACCATCTATCCCCAGGTCACCGGTCGTGTGATGGCGGTCCACTATAAGGAAGGGCAGATCGTCCACAAGGGACAGCCGCTCGTCGACATCGACCCTCGCCCCTATGAAGCCACCCTGCTCCAGGCCGAAGGCACATTGAAGCGCGATGCGGGCGTGCTCGCCCAGGCACAGATCGACCTCGCCCGTTATGCGGCAGCCTACGCCCGCAACGCCATCGCCAAGCAGCAGCTTGACGATCAGCAGCAGGTCGTCGAGCAGAACAAGGGTACCGTCCAGTCCGATCAGGGCTCGGTGAACTACGACAAGGTCCAGCTCGACTACTGCCACATCGTCTCGCCCATCACCGGACGCGTCGGCCTGCGGCTGGTGGACCCGGGCAACACCGTCTTCTCCGGCTCCGGCACCACGCTGGCTGTCGTCACCCAGCTGCAGCCCATCACCGTCGTCTTCAACGTCTCCGAAGACGCTCTGCCCCAGATCCAGGAGCAGATGCACGGACGCCGTGTCCTGGACGTCGACGCCTTTGACCGTTCAAATGACAAAAAGATCTCCTCCGGCAAGCTCGGCTCCCTGGACAACATCATTGACACCGCCACGGGCACGGTGAAGTTTCGCGCGAACTTCACCAACGGGGATCTCTCGTTGTTTCCCAACCAATTTGTCAACGCCCGTCTGCTCGTCAAGACCCTGGACAACGTCGTGCTCGTTCCTTCGGCCGCCGTCCAGCACAACGGTACGGCCGCCTTTCTCTACACCGTTAATCCCAACAAGACTGTCGCCGTGCAGCCCATCACCGTGCTGGCCAACAACGATCAGGACACGGCCGTTACCGGCGTCGCGGCCAATGCCACGCTGGCCACCAGCGGCTTTGACCGGCTCGAGCCCGGAGCCGAGGTCGCCATTCGCGCCGAAAGCCAGAAGCGGCCCGGCCAGGGCACAGGCAATAAGAGCGACAGCTCCACCGGCGGAGGCAACACCGCCCCATGAACCCGTCGCGCCCATTTATTCTTCGCCCGGTCGCCACGGCGCTGCTGATGGTCGCGATCTTTCTTGCGGGCGGCGTTGCGTTCCTTCAGCTGCCCGTCTCTGCCTTGCCTGAGGTCGACTATCCGACCATTCAGGTGCTCACCTTCTATCCAGGCGCCAGCCCTGAGGTCGTCGCCTCCGGCGTCACCGCCCCGCTGGAGCGTCAGTTCGGCGAGATCCAGGGCCTCAGTCAGATGACCTCCACCTCCGCGGGTGGCGTGTCGGTCATCGTCATGCAATTCCAGCTCTCGCTGAACATCGACATCGCCGAGCAGGAGGTGCAGGCCGCCATCAATGCCTCGCAGAGCTATCTGCCGGCTAACCTGCCCGTTCCGCCCGTCTACTCGAAGTCCAACCCGGCCGACGCACCCGTCCTCACCCTGGCGCTCACCTCCAAGACCACCCCGCTCTCCAGCGTGGAAGACCTTGCCGACACCCGGCTTGCTCCCAAGATCTCGCAGATCACCGGCGTGGGTCTCGTCTCCATCTCCGGCGGCCAGAAGCCCGCGGTCCGCATCCAGGCCAACCCGACCGCGCTTGCCTCCTACGGCATCAACCTCGAAGACGTCCGCAACAGCATCGTCGGCAACAGCCTCAACTCCGCCAAGGGCAACTTTGATGGGCCCTCCCAGGACTTCACGATCAATGCGAACGACCAGTTGCTCACCTCCGGCGACTACAAGGACGTCGTGGTCGCCTATCGCAACGGCGCGCCCGTCATGCTCACCGACGTCGCAAAGATCGTCGACGGCGTCGAAAACACGGATCTGGCCGCGTGGGTCAACGCCACGCCCTCGGTCATCCTCAACATCCAGCGCCAGCCCGGCGCCAATACCATTCAAGTCGTCAACAACATCATCAAGCTGCTGCCGCAACTGGAGACCGGTCTCCCCGCTTCCGTCCATCTGCAGATCGTCAACGATCGCACAACAGCCATTCGCGCCTCCGTCTCTGACGTCGAGTTCGAGCTGATCCTTGCCATCGCGCTTGTCGTTCTGGTGATCTTCCTCTTCCTGCGCAGCGTCGCGGCCACCGTCATCCCGTCCATCGCCGTCCCGCTGTCGCTCATCGGCACGCTGGCCGTGATGTATCTGGCCGGCTTCAGCCTGAACAACCTCACCATGATGGCGCTCACCATCTCCACCGGCTTCGTCGTCGATGACGCCATCGTGATGATCGAGAACATCTCGCGCTACATCGAGGAAGGCTACGCGCCACTCGAAGCAGCCCTGATCGGCGCCGAGCAGATCGGCTTCACCATCCTCTCGCTCACCGTCTCGCTCATCGCGGTGCTCATCCCGCTGCTCTTCATGGGCGATGTCGCCGGTCGGCTCTTCCGCCAGTTCGCCGTCACCCTCGCGGTCACCATCGTCATCTCGGCCTTTGTCTCACTGACGCTCACGCCGATGATGTCGGCCCGCCTGCTCAAGTACAAGCCCGAGTCGGAGCAGAACCGCTTCTACCACGCTTCGGAACGCTTCTTCAACCGCGTCATCGCCGGCTACGGCCGCTCGCTGCGCTTTGTGCTCCGCTTCCAGACCCTCACGCTTCTGGTCGCCCTGGCCACCGTGCTGCTGACCGGCTTTCTCTACGTCACCATCCCGAAGGGCTTCTTTCCCACCCAGGACACTGGCATCATTCAGGGCATCACGCAGACCTCCGCCGACACCTCCTTTGCGGCCATGTCCACCCGTCAGCAGGCGCTGGCGGACGTCATCCTGAAGGATCCGGCCGTTGAAAACCTCTCTTCCTTCATCGGCCCGGACGGCACCAACACCACGCTCAACAGCGGTCGCATTCAGATCGACCTGAAGTCTGTCGAGGATCGCGGGATCACCTCCACGCAGGTCATTGACAGGTTGCAACCCGAGCTCGCCAAGGTACCCGGTATCAAGCTCTACATGCAGCCGGTTCAGGACCTCACCGTGGACGACCGCGTCAGCCGCACGCAGTACCAATACACAATCGAAGACCCCAACCAGGCCGAACTCAACACCGTCGTCCACGACTTCCTCGGCCGTCTCGACAAGCTCCCTGAGCTCGCCGACGTCGTCACCGATCAATCCCTCGGCGGCCTCGCGCAACGCCTCGTCATTGACCGGCCCACGGCCTCCCGCTTCGGCATTACGCCCTCCACCATCGACAACACCCTGTACGACGCCTTCGGCCAGCGTCAGGTCAACACGATGTATACCCAGGTCAACCAGTACCACGTCATCCTGGAAGCCCTGCCCCGCTTTCAACAGCATCCGGCTGGCCTGGACGACATCTACGTGGAGTCCACCGCCACCGCCGGGGGCGCCACCACCGCTGCAGCAACCTCAAGCTCAGGCGGCGCGACCTCCGGCGCGGGCAACACCACCGCCTCCGGCAACGGGCTGCTGACTGCCTCGCAAACCGCGGGCGTCTCCTCCAACCCGTCCTCCACCTCCGCGCTGGCCTCCAGCAATCTCAGCACCACCTCCGGCACGAGCAGCGCGGTTGGCACCTCGTCGCTTTCCTCGACCGGCACCAACGCCGCGACCGCCATCACCGGCAGCACCTCCGCCGGCATCGGCTCCAGCGCCAACACCTCGTCCGGCGGCACCACGCGATCCACCACGGCCGCCGCCACAAGCTCCTCGGCTGCCGGCGCGGGGGGCACGGGTGCCTCCAACCCCGTCCCGCTCAGTGCGTTTTCCCACTTCGAAACCACCAGCGAAGCGCTCTCGATCAACCACCAGGGCCAGTTCCCCTCGGTCACCATCTCCTTCAATCTCGCCCACGGCTACTCGCTCGGCCAGGCGCTTGACTCCATCGACAAGGTCGTCAAACAGGCCAACTTCCCCGCCAGCATCGTTGCCAACTATCAGGGCACCGCCTCAGCCTTTCAGGGCTCTCAGTCCAACGAGGGCCTGCTCATCCTCGCCGCGCTCTTCACCGTCTACATCGTGCTCGGCGTCCTGTACGAGAGCTACATCCATCCCATCACGATCCTCTCCACGCTGCCCTCGGCCGGTGTCGGCGCTCTTCTCGCCCTCGAGCTCTTTCATCTCGACCTCGACATCGTCGCCATCATCGGCATCATCCTGCTCATCGGCATCGTGAAGAAAAACGGCATTCTGATCGTCGATTTCGCGCTCGAAGCCGAACGCCACCAGGGGCTCGACGCCACCGAATCCATCTATCAGGCCTCCCTGCTGCGCTTCCGCCCCATTATGATGACCACCCTTGCGGCCCTGCTCTCCGGCATCCCGCTGGCCTTCGGCACCGGCATCGGCTCTGAGCTCCGCAAGCCCCTCGGCGTCACCATCGTCGGCGGCCTGCTCTTCAGCCAGGTCCTCACGCTCTACACCACACCGGTCATCTACATCTTCTTCGACAACCTCGGCCAACGCCTCGCCGGCCGCAAGCCCAACAAGAGCACGATCGAACACCCCGACAATCACCCGGCAGGCAAGCGCTCCATGGAGCACGCATGACGCGCGCCCGTGCACCGTTGTCTGTCATTCCCGAAGGGAATCTTCGTTCTAGCGACTGCGCCACACCTGTCAATGAGAGGGTCGCATGAACCCGTCCCGCGTCTTCATCGAACGCCCCGTCGCCACTACGCTGCTGACGGTCGCCGTGGCCATCGCCGGTGCCATCGCCTTCACCGTTCTCCCCGTCAGCCCGCTGCCCCAGGTCGACTTCCCTACCATCTCCGTCGCCGCCTCGCTCCCCGGTGCCAGCCCCGACATCATGGCCTCCTCGGTCGCCACGCCGCTTGAGCGCGAGTTCGGCCATATCGCCGGCGTCACCGAGATGACCTCGTCGAGCTCCCTCTCGACCACCAGCATCACCCTCCAGTTCGATCTCTCCCGCGATATCAACGGTGCCGCCCGCGACGTGGAAGCCGGCATCAACGCCGCCCGCTCCTACCTCCCGGCCAACCTCCCCGCCAATCCCACCTACCGCAAGGTCAACCCCGCCGACTCCCCCATCATGGTGCTCGGCCTGCAGTCCGACGTCTACGACGTTCCCACGCTCTACGATGAGGCCTCCACCGTCATCGAGCAGCGTGTCTCCCAGATCAACGGCGTCGGCGAGGTCCTCGTCGTCGGTGCCTCCCTGCCTGCCGTCCGCGTCGACATCAACCCCGATCAGCTCGCCAGCTTCGGCATCAGCCTCCCCCAGGTCCAGTCCGTCATCTCCGGCCAGAACTCCAACCTCGCCAAGGGTCAGATCGCCGACGGCGAGCTCACCATGGACATCCTCGCCAACGACCAGATCTCCAAGGCCGACGCCTACAAGCCGCTGATCATCGGCTACCACAACGGTGCCGCCGTCCGCCTGCAGGACGTCGCCAGCGTCACCAACGGGCAGCAGACCATCCGTCAGGCCGGCTTCCTCAACGGCAAGCCGTCCGTGCAGATGCTCATGTTTCGCCAGCCCGGCGCCAACATCATCACCACCGTCGACGCGATCAAAGAGGCTCTGCCCTCCCTGCAGGCCACCATCCCGCGTGGTCAGCACCTCGTCACCGTCATCGACCGCACCACCACCATCCGTGCCTCGGTCTCGGACATCGAGCGCACCCTCATCATCTCGGTCCTGCTAGTCGTCCTGGTCGTCTTCCTCTTCCTCCGCAACCTCCGCGCCACGCTCATTCCTGCTGTGGCCGTGCCTGTCTCGCTCATCGGCACCTGCGCCATCATGTACCTGGCCGGCTTCTCGCTCGATAATCTCTCCCTTATGGCGCTTGCCATCGCCTCCGGCTTCGTCGTCGACGACGCCATTGTGGTCATGGAAAATATCTCCCGCCACCTCGAGCTCGGTCTCGGCCCCATGGAAGCCGCCCTCGTCGGCGCCGAAGAGATCGGCTTTACCGTCGTCTCCATCTCGGTCTCCCTCATCGCCGTCTTCATCCCGCTCCTGCTCATGGGCGGCATCATCGGCCGCCTCTTCCGCGAGTTCGCCATCACCCTCTCGGCGGCCATCTTCGTCTCCCTGCTCGTCTCCCTCACCACCACGCCCATGATGTGCTCGCGCATCCTCAAGCCCGAGCACGACATTGAACACGGCCGCGTCTACAGGTGGAGCGAGCGCATCTTCGAGTCGATCGTCGGTGGCTATCGCAAGAGCCTCATCTGGGTGCTCGACAACCCTGCCCTGGTTCTCATCGTCTTTCTCGCCACCCTCGCCATCAACGTCGTCCTGCTCATCAAGGTCCCCAAAGGCTTCTTCCCGCAGCAGGACATCGGTGCCATGCAGGGCGGCATGCAGGGCCCGCAAGACACCTCCTTCTATGCCATGCGTCGCGCCGTGCAGGAGTCCGTTGCCATCATCAAAAAGGACCCCGCTGTGCAGAACGTCATGGGTTTCACCGGCGGCCAGGGTGCCACCAACGGCGGGTTTACCTATATCGCCCTCAAACCTCTCAACGAGCGGCCCAAAAACTCCAGCGCGGCTGAGATCATCGATCGCCTCCGCCCCAAGCTAGCCCGCATCTCCGGTGCCGCCACGTTCCTTCAGGCAAGCCAGGACATCCGCATCGGCGGCCGTCAGGGCAACGCCCTCTACCAGTACACGCTGGAGGCAGAAAACACCGCCGACCTCGCCAAATACGGCCCCGATCTCCTCGCCCGGATGAAAAAGACCCCCGGCTTCCAGGACGTCAACACCGATCAGCAGAACCACGGCCTGCAGGCCCTGCTTACCTACGACCGCAAAACCGCCGCCCGCCTCGGCCTCACCCCGCAGATCCTCGACCAGACCCTCTACGGCGCCTTCGGCCAGGCCGAGGTCTCCACCATCTACTCCGAGCTGAACCAGTACTACGTCGTCATGGAAGTCGCTCCCAAGTACTGGCAATCGCCCGCCGGGCTCAACAACACCTACCTCCTTCCGGCCCAGGGCGGCGGGGCCGTCCCGCTCAGCACCGTTACCCGGTACACACCCTCCACCATGCCGCTGGCCGTGAACCACACCGGCCTGTTCCCCTCCACCACCGTCTCCTTCAACCTCGCGCCGAACGTCTCGCTCAGCCAGGCCACAGAGAAGATTCAGAGCCTGCAGGCAGATATGGGCGTGCCGGCCTCCGTGCACGGGCAATTCTCCGGTACGCTCCAGGCCTTCAAGCAATCGCTCGCCACCGAGCCCTTTCTGGTCGGTGCCGCCATCATCGCCGTCTACATCGTGCTGGGTGTCCTCTACGAGAGCCTGATCCACCCGCTGACCATCCTCTCCACCTTGCCGCCCGCCTCGCTGGGCGCCGTACTCGCGCTCATCCTCACCCACACGGACCTCAACGTCATGTCCATCATCGGCATCGTGCTGCTGATCGGCATCGTCAAGAAAAACGGCATCATGGTCATTGATTTCGCCCTCAACGCCGAGCGCACCGAAGGCAAGAGCACCCGCGATTCCATCTTTGAAGCCTCGATCCTGCGCTTCCGCCCCATCCTCATGACCACCGTCGCCGCCCTCTTCGGTGCCGTGCCGCTGGCCGCCGGGACCGGCATGGGCTCGGAACTGCGCCGTCCGCTGGGCATCTCCATCATTGGCGGACTCATCGTCAGCCAGGCGCTGACCCTTTACACCACGCCCGTCATCTATCTCTTCATGGACCGCCTGCGCCTCAGATTTGCAGGCGAAGATCACGGCCCCGTCGCCGACCCCACCCACGTTCCCGCATAAGCACCAGAGCCCAAAATGACCAGGCCCCCAAAGAACCCGTCCAACCCGTCCGTAGCTGCCCCCGCCCACACCGCCGTCATCTCGACCGAAGGCGAAGCCGCAGTGGAGAGACCCCTGTATTCTGCCCGTACCCGCCAAAAACTTGTCCTCTCGGCCCAAGCGGAGAGACCTGCGGTCAAACGCGGCAACACCCTCAGCGCCTTCGCCCTCCTCACCGCAACCCTCCTCACCGGCTGCCGCGTAGGTCCCAAATACGTCACGCCCACCGCACCTGCAGCCCCGGCCTTCAAAGAAGGCATGCCCGAGGCCTACAAGGACGTCACCCCGGGCACCTGGCGTCCCGCTAACCCGCAGGATGCCGTCATCAAGGGCAAGTGGTGGGAGATCTTCAACGAGCCCGAGCTCAATGCGCTCGAAGAACAGGTCGACATCAACAACCAGAACATCGCGACCTACTTCCAGAACTTCATGGCCTCCCGCGCCATCGTGCGGGAAAACAGGTCCCAGCTGTACCCGACGCTCACCGTCTCTCCCCAGTACCAGCGCACCAAAACCGCCGGAGCGCTGCGCGGCTACGGCACCAGCACCGCCGGCGGAGGCACGACCGGCACCACCGGCACAAGCAGCGGCAGCACCACCGCCGTCTCCAATGGCAGTACCGT
>CAXTGE010000037.1:9370-10461 GCA_964243645.1 uncultured Acidobacteriaceae bacterium
ATCGCCAGCAATCGCGCCATCTACGAGCACGCCATCGCCACGCTGATCGGCAAACCGGCCTCCAGCTTCGTCATTCCGGTCAGGCCGCTCACCACCCCGGTCCCGGCCATCCCTGTCGGCATCCCCTCCGAACTTCTGCAGCGCCGCCCCGATATCGCCTCCTCCGAGCGCACGCTTGCGCAGGCCAACGCACTGATCGGCGTCGAACAGGCCGCCTACTACCCCGACCTCAGCCTCACCGGCAGCGGCGGTCTGGAGACCTCGAGCATCACCAGCCTCTTCTCCCTTCCATCGCTCTTCTGGTCTGCCGGCGGCACCGCGGCACAGACCATCTTCGACGCCGGCCTGCGCAGAGCCACCGTCGCCCAGTACACGGCGCAGTACAACGCCGATGTCGCCATCTATCGCGAGACCGTTCTCACCGCCTTCCAGCAGGTCGAGGACTACATCTCCACCATCCGCGTCTCCTCTGACCAGATCACCCGCGAAGATCTGGCCGTCACCTCCGCCCAGCGATACCTCGACATCGCCACCGACCGTTACCGCACCGGCCTCGACCCCTACCTCAACGTCATCACCGCCCAGACCACGCTGTTAACCAACCAACAAACCCAGGTCACCCTCAGGGTCAACGAGATGACCGCCGCCGTTCAGCTCATCCAGGCCCTGGGCGGCGGCTGGAACACCACCCAACTCCCCGCAGCCGCCGCAATCACCGGCACCGCCGCCCAACAACAGGTAAGCAACACCCCCTAAGGAATCTCTCATCAAGAGGTCTCCCTTGTTGTCTTGTTCTGTTTTGTTGTCATTCCCGAAGGGAATCTGCGTTTTCGGCGTCGCGCCAACCATCCCTAATAACTTGATCAGACATTCCCTAAAGGCGCACGCACCACCAACACCCCGTCATCTCGACCGAAGGCGAAGCCGCAGTGGAGAGACCCCTGTATTTCTCCGCAACCCGCGGATCACAAGCCCAAAGCCCGAACAGGGAACCCCTTTCATCCCACCTATATCGCTGTCATTCCCGCAGGGATCTGCTTTTTGTTCTTCTGTCATCCCGCAGCGAAGCGGAGGGATCTTCTTTCCCCACC
>CAXTGE010000037.1:10561-19382 GCA_964243645.1 uncultured Acidobacteriaceae bacterium
CGCATGATCCTCAACCTCGGCCACACGCTCGGCCACGCCCTCGAAGCCGCCACCGGCTACACGGAACTCCTCCACGGCGAAGCGGTTGCCTGGGGCATGCTCGGCGCCACCGCCATCGCCAAAGGGCGCGGCACCGTAACCCCCGACGACGCGACGGCCATCCAGCGCCTCGTCCGCATCTACGGTCCCCTGAGGACCTTCCACGCCGACCCTGCCGAACTCGTTGCCCTCACCGCCAGGGACAAGAAGAACCGCGGCGGCACCCGCTCCTTCGTCCTCCCTATCGGCATCGGCGACGCTACGGTCGTCCACGACGTCACCGAGGACGAGTTGACGGCAGCCGCTGCGCTCATCTGCCGGGAAGCCGCTAGCCTATGACCGTCCCCATCATCAACCCCGGTGCCCGACCGGCCGGCGAGACCACCGAAACCGCCGCTTCAGCCAGCGTCCAATCGCTGTTCAACGCGATTGCGCCCTCTTACGACCGGCTCAACCACCTGCTCTCCTTCGGTCTCGACCGGCTCTGGTGGCGCCGAACCGCCCGCGCCTTTGCCGACGTGCTCGCGCGCCCTGAGGCCCGCGTCCTGGACATCTGCTGCGGTACCGGCGACCAGACCGACGCCCTGCTGGCGCGCCGTCCCGCAAAGGCCGAGCCCCTCATCGGCCTCGACTTCAGCTCCGAGATGCTCGCCAGGGCGCACCGCAAGTACCCTCAGCCCGGCGTCCGCTGGATCGAGGGCGACGCCATGCACCTGCCCTTCCCCGACGCGAGCCTCGACCTCGTCACCGCCGCCTTCGGCTTCCGCAACCTGTCCAACTACGCCGAAGGCCTGCGGGAGATCGCCCGCGTGCTCCGGCCCGGCGGACAGCTCGGCATCCTGGAGGCCAACCAGCCCACCGGCCTGAACGCCCTGATCTACAACGCCTACTTCCACCGAATCCTGCCGCTGATCGGTGGCTGGCTCTCCGGGCAGCCGGAGGCCTATCGGTACCTTCCGGCCTCTGTACAGCGATTCCCGAGGCCGCCGCAGATGCTGGCCATGCTGGCCGACGCCGGCTTCGGCGACGCCGGCTGGGACGGCTATCTCCTCCATGCCGCCGGCCTCTATCGCGCTCGAAAGACATAACCGCAAGCCGCTGCCTCTGCATATACTCTCGGAAGCGATGGGAAGCCTAACCGCGGTACACGACCACTCGGAACGCAGTGCCGCGAAGTCGGCCGCCGCGCTGAGCTCTGTGTTGGCTGCGTTCGGGATCACCCTGCTGAAGCTGGTGACCGGTATCCTTACCGGCTCGCTCGGCATGCTCGGCGAGGCCGCTCACTCCGGCATCGACCTCCTTGGGGCCACGCTGACGCTGTTCACCGTCCGTGTCTCCGATCGCCCCGCCGACGAGGAACACAACTACGGGCACGGCAAGCTCGAGAACGTCTCCGCCGCCGTCGAGATACTGCTGATGGTCGGCTCCGCGCTCTGGGTTGCGTGGGAGGCGCTGCAGCGCATCCTGCACCACGAAGGGCTGGTGCTGCACTTCTCCATCTGGCCTTTTGTGGTCCTTGTCCTGTCCATTGCGGTCGACGTGACCCGGTCGCGTACCCTGCGCCGGGTCGCGCGCGAGCAGCGCAGCGAGGCGCTGGCCGCCGACGCCGCCCACTTCGGCACCGACATCTGGTCCGCCTCGGCGGTATTGCTCGGCCTGTTTGCCAGCTATGTCGGGCACCGTATGAACATCGCCGCGCTCGAACTGGCGGATCCGGTGGCTGCGCTGCTCGTGACGGCCATCATCCTGGGCGTTGCGGTGCAGCTCGCTCGCCAGACGCTGGACTCCCTGCTCGACGCCACGCCCCCGGAGATCCGCACCCAGGTTCGCAAGGAGCTTGTCCCTGAGCTGCAGGCGATTCCGGACATTCTGAAGGCCGAACGCATTCGCGTACGCCGCTCCGGCTCCGATTATTTCGTGGACCTCACGCTGGGCCTCTCGCGCACCCTCACCTTTCAGCGTGCCGAACAGGTCACCTTCAAGGCCACCGAGGCCGTACAGCGAGCCCTGCCCGGCGCGGATGTCGTGATCCATACGATGCCCATCGCCAGCCTCGGGGAGAGCGTCTTCGAGCGCATCCGCGCCGTCGCCGCCCAGTCCAACCTCTCTGTTCACGATGTCAGCGTCAAGGATCGGGAGGGACGCCTGGCAGTGGAACAGCACTTGGAGGTCCCCGAGACGATGTCGCTCCGCTCCGCGCACGACGTGGTAACGCGCCTGGAGACGCAGATCCGCCGCGAGGTGCCCGGCATTGCCAGCCTGCTGACCCACATTGAGAGCGAAGGGGAGACCATCGCGCCCATCGCCGAGGTCGGCACCACGGCCAACCTGGAGGCGCAGCTGCGGGACGCCGCCCGCGACTTCCCCGAGATTCTCGACGTGCATGAGATCACGGTGACGCGCGGGCACGGCGGTGCCGCCCCGACGGTGCAGGTGAACTGCCACTGCACGCTGGCCGACGACATGCCCATGTCACGGGTGCACGAGGTCATCACCGATCTTGAGAGCGAATTCCGGCTGCAGCACCCCACCGTGTCGCGCGTCCTGATCCACCCAGAGCCCGCCACGGACAACCGCCGCTAGCCAGGGCGCCGTCGCGATCGCTCGACACCTGTATTCTGGGAAACGCATGCTGCGCTACCTTCGCATCACCTTCGGCGCTCTGGTCATGATCGTTGTCATGGTTCTGGCGGCCGGCATCACGCTGCGCCTGGCCTTACACGCCGGTGAGGTCTCCATACCCACGCTCTCAGGCCTAACCGTCTCCGAGGCCTCGGACGCAGCGCTGCATGCAGGGCTCGATCTCAATATCCAGAACCAGTTCTATTCCACAACCGTGCCTGCGGGCAGGATCCTCTCCCAGGCGCCGGCTCCGGGGTCTGAGGTGCGCAAGGGATGGCAGGTGCGTGTGACCGAGAGCCTCGGTCCCCAGCAGGTGACTATTCCTGATGTGGTCGGCCAGCCCGTCCGCCAGGCCACCATGGATCTACGGCGCAACCAGCTGGACCTGGGAACACAGGCCCACCTGGACGCCCCCGGAGATACCGAGATGGTGTTGGCCCAGACCCCTCCGCCCAATGCCGGCGTGGACCAGCCGCGCGTGAATCTACTCCTGAGCTCGCAGGCGGAAGATGCTTCGACAGCCTTTGTTCTGCCTTCCTTCGTCGGGATGAGCTACAGCACGGCCAATCACGCGGCCATCGCGCTGGGACTCCGCGTGGCGACGATCGGGGGCATGCCCGCCGTGGCAGCTCCCGCCCCGATCGATCCTGCCGCCGCGACATCCGGCCAGCAGGAGACACCCGTGCCGGCCGCGCCGGCAACCCCCGTCGGGCCGGTGCTGTCGCAGTCTCCTGAAGCCGGCCATCGCAGCGGTCGTGGGGCGACCATCAGGCTGTACTTCACTCGGCCTGCCAGTCAGAGCTCCGCTCCCCCTCCCGCGCAACAACTGGTTGTTCCCGCCCCTGCGGCTAGCTCACCTCAATAGACCCAGCAGAATGATTCACTGGCTTCCGTATGCGGCTTCCTCAAGTTACTGGGGCCGTTGGAGGATGGCCGCGAAGAAGCCGTCCCCTGAAAACCCTGCGCCCGGAATTGTGCGGAGAAAAGACCCTTGGGTCCAGCCCGCCGAAGAGTCCGGGGCGGAAAGCAGACCCCCTTCCCGCAAGGCATGGAGAAGCGGGGCAACGTCTACCAGCTCCATGGGATGTTGCACCTCGCCCAGTGCATGCTGCACCACCGCTTCGCACTCCTCCGGTTCCAGGGAGCAGGTGGAGTAGACCAGGCGGCCCCCGGGGGCGAGTCGCTTGAGGGCCTCGCCGAGGATGTGGCTTTGCCGCTCTCCCTGACGTCGCAGCTCCGCAAGGAGGAGCCTATGACGGATCTCCGGGTTGCGCGCCAGGGTTCCGGTCCCGCTGCAAGGAACGTCACAAAGGATGAGATCGAAGCTGCCCAGCGACTCCGGGAGAGCGGTCGCATCTGCCAGCTCCAGGTAAATCCGGTTGTTGGGCAGATCGCGGGCGATTCGCTGCTCCATTCGTTTCAGGCGAACCGGACTGCGATCGGTGGCCAGGAGACCAGCCCCTTTTAAGCGTTCGGCGAGCACCAGCGTCTTGCCCCCGGGCGCAGCACAGCAGTCCCATACCCGCGAAGCGTCTGGTTTGGCCACAGCTGTCAGCTCGGCAACAAGCCGGGAGCCCGCATCCATGACCGGAAGCACCCTGCCTTCGGCCGCAGGGTTAAAGAGGCTCGACGCCCTGGGTTCCTGCTGGTCGAAGCTGCAGATTGCCTCGGCGGCTGCCCGGCCGTAGTGCCCTGTCCAGCGCTGCACCAGCCAGTCAGGATGTCCCAGCCGCTCCGCCATGGCGGCCGTCGACTCCACCAGGGGCTTACGCGCGGGCGGGGCGCCTACCAGCTTGCGCAGGATCGCATTGACCATGCCGGCAGCGTGCGCGTGGCCCACCGCTCGGGCCAGCTCCACACTCTCGTTCAGCGCGGCATGGGCCGGAATGCGCTCCATATGCAGCAGCTGAAACGCCCCGAGGCGCAAAACGATCGCCACAGACTCAGATAACAACATGTCCGGCCGGCTCAGCAGGGGCCGGATGCGGGCGTCGAGCCCAATCTGCCATCGCAGCACACCCAATACCAGCGCCACCGTCAGGTCGCGATCCACCTGCGATAGGCCGGCAAGACGTGGACCATGCAGGAGATCGTCGCTATGCGCCGAGGTCCTTCCGATGCTCTCCAGCAGGTCAAAGGCTGCCGATCGAGATGGGCTGACGCGGGCCGCCTGGGGCTGCGGCTCCGCCTTCGGCGAGGACTTCGCCTTCCCCGTAGAACGGGTAACCTCCCTGCGTGAATCAGTCAAGACGCTCCCCCGCTTTCAGTTGGAAGCCGCGCGCGAAGTCGGCCCCTGCCATGCGGGGCTTGCCTTCCAGTTGCACTTCCTCAAGTGCCAGGGCCGAACCGGAGGCCGCCCCCACCAGCAGACTGTTTTCGCTCAGGCGTAACTCGCCCGGCAGCAGATCAGCCATGGATGCCACATGCATCCTGTGGACCAGAAAGCGCTTGCCGCGGAACGTGGCGTAGGCCCCCGGCCATGGATAGAACCCGCGCCATCGATCAAACGCCTGCTTCGCCGTCCGCTCCCCTAGGCGCAGGGAACCGTCTTCGCGCGTAAGAATCGGCGCGGACGTGGCGGCGGCATGGTCCTGCGGCTTCGGCGTCAGGGTTCCCGCCGCAAGTCCGGCCAGAGTCTCCACCATCAGCCGCGCACCGATGTCGGCCAGGACCGGAAAGAGCTCTGCACTCGTTGTGGCTGGACCGATCGGGATGCGGTGCTCCAGCAGCACATCGCCGGTGTCCAGACCGGCATCGAGCCGCATGGTGGTCACACCCGTTTCCCTCTCGCCGTTCGCAACGGCCCACTGAATGGGCGCAGCCCCGCGATATTTCGGCAGAAGTGAGCCGTGCAGGTTGAGATTGCCGAAACGGGGCAGCGTCAGCATCCACTCCGGGATAATGCGCCCGTACGCCACGACCAGGATGGCCTCCGGCGCGATGTCTTCCAGCCTTGCGCGCAACTCTTCATTACGCTTGATGCGTTCCGGCTGCCAGACCGGCAGGTTCCGCTCCAGCGCGAGACGCTTTACCGGCGAGACCTGCAGCTCCATGCCCCGGCCCGCCGGCCGGTCAGGCTGAGTGAGCACAAGCGCCACCTCATGACTCGCCGCCAGCACGGCTCCGAGCACGGGTACGGCGAACGCAGGGGTACCGCAAAAGACGAGCTTCACTGCGCCATGCCTACCATTCGCCGTTCTTCTGTAGCTTGCGAATGCGGCGCAACACCAGGTCCCGTTTCAAGCGGCTGAGATAGTCGATGAACAGCACGCCGTGCAGGTGATCGATCTCGTGCTGAAAGGCACGTGCGAGTAACTCATCGCCCTCCATCTCGAAGAAGGCCCCGCTTGCATTCTGCGCCCGGATGGTCACCGTCGCAGCCCGCTTCACCTTTTCGTGGATCTCCGGGAAGCTCAGGCAGCCCTCTTCCTCGTACTGGCTGCCCTCCCGCGTGAGGATGACCGGGTTGATCAGCACGATCTTCTTTGCAGGGTCCTTCTTGAAGCTCGTATCAATCACTGTGATCTGTTTAGAGACACCGATCTGGGGCGCTGCCAGCCCAATACCCTGCGCCGCATACATGCTCTCGAACATGTCCTCAACAAACTCAGCGAGACTTCGATCAAAGACCGTTACCGGATCCCCTTTGCGCATCAGCACAGGATCCGGGTACTTCAAGACTTCATAGATTCGCCGGGGGCTCGCCACCGCACTCTGCGCCATACTCACCTTCAAAATGCCTTGATTTGCTGCCGGTAGCCTCCGAAGTTCCGCTGCAACTCCCGCAACGAATCGCCACCGAACTTTTCCAGCAGGAGGCGCGCTACGGTCAGCGCCACCATGGCCTCCCCGGCCACGCCCGCTGCCGGCACCACACACACATCGGACCGCTCATACGATGCCTTGGTCTCCTCGCGGGTGGCAAACGAAACCGAGCCCAGAGGCCGACGCAACGTGGAGATCGGCTTTAGATAGCCACGCACAACGACATCCTCCCCGTTCGACATGCCGCCCTCAACACCACCGGCATTGTTGCGCTCCCGGGTGAAACGCGTGAAGCCCGCCGCGTCGTCTGTCTGCGAGCCGCCCTCGCCGTCGAGTCCCGCATAGCCGATCGCATCATGCACGGCCGACCCTGCCTCGCTTGCCGCTGTAACACCGCGGCCCAGTTCCACCGCCTTGACCGCCTGCAGACTCATGAGCGCCTGCGCCAGCAGGCCATCCAGGCGTTCGTCCCAGTTTACGTGCGTTCCGATGCCCGGCGGCAACCCGTGCACGACCACCTCGAATACGCCGCCGACGGTGTCTCCACTGCGCAGCGCTTTATCGACCTCGGTCTTCATGCGCGCCTCAGTCTCACCATCGGCACAGGCCAGCAAAACTTCATCGCGGTCGCGAAGGGAGGCGATCTCCGCCCAGGTCACCTCGCGCCCGAGCTCCGCGGTACCGACGCGGGTCACATGGCTGGCGACCTCGATACCCAGCTCGTGCAACAGCATCTTCGCCATGGCGCCACACGCCACGCGCGCCGCCGATTCACGGGCACTGGCCCGCTCCAACACGTACCGGGCATCCGTGAAGTTGTACTTGAGGGCCCCTGACAGGTCGGCGTGGCCGGGCCTTGGGCTGGCAACGGCTTTGTGTTTGGAAGGATCGCCGGCACCGACGGGCAGCAGCTCCTCCCAGTTCTTCCAATCGCGATTTTCGAGCGTCATGGCGACAGGAGAACCGATCGTCTTGCCGTGCCGTACACCGGAGAGCACGTGCGCACGGTCCTGCTCGATGCGCATCCGGCCGCCGCGGCCGTACCCCTGTTGCCGTCGCCAAAGCTCGTGATCCAGGAACTCCTGGTCGAACGGCACGCCTGCCGGCAGCCCGCTGACCAGCCCCACCAATGCCTCGCCGTGGCTTTCCCCGGCTGTAGAAAACCTGAGCATAAGCTTACGATTATACGAGGCCTGCGACGGTTTCTCCCTGTTCGGACGCACCCTCGTGGAGGGACGGTTCAGTCGATGAGACGGAGGGTGAATGCCGGCATCTCGGCCTCGGGTGCTTCAGGCGTGGGCTCGGTGGATTCGGCAAATTCGATAAGCTCCGTGGGATCGGCAATCTCCGGCTGAGCCGGCACCGCTGCCCTGAACTGCTCCAGATAGCGGCCCGAGTTAAACAGAGTGCGCTCCATCGAGCGAACCCACTCAGTCGGTTGCCCGGCGCTACGCCCCGAAGCCAGGGCTGAGGCAAACTCCCCACGCAGGGTCTGAAACTTGGCTTCCAGGTCATCCAACGCGCTGAGCAGCAGAGCCTCCGGCGTCATGGGCAGCTTCGGTGAACCGAACTCCAGCTTGCCATGGTGCGCCAGTAGCATGTGCTCGAGCAGCATCCGCAGCGACTCCGGAAAGAGTTCTGCGTTCGGGTCCGTGGCGCGGCACTCAGCATTCAGCGCGGCTATCTGCTCGGTAAGCAATCGCTGGCCGATGGAGATGTGACCGATCAGCTGCCCTTCCAGCGTGTAATCGAACGACGTGCGCCAGCTCAGCTCCCGTACCTTGCCGATGTCGTGCAGGATGGCGCCGGCCACGAGCAGGTCGGGGTCAACCTCTGGATAAAACGGGGCAGTAGCCCGACAGACACGAACGAGGTGCAACACGTGCTCCAGCAGACCGCCCAGCCAGGCGTGGTGCAGTCGCTTGGCCGCGGGGGCCACGCGAAAGGCAGGACCGATCTCGGGATCGTCCAGAAAGCGAAGGACCAACCGCCGCAACCAAAGGTTCTCAAACGCGGCGATATACCCGCGCAGCTCACAGTCCATCTCCCCGGCATCGAACGCGGAGGCAGGAACAAAATCCGCCTGCTCGACCTCGTCTTCCCCCGCCGAGCGCATCCGTGTCAACGTGATCTGAAATTTGCCGTTATAGCGAGAGATCTGGCCCTGCACCTTGACGTAGCAGCCTTCGCTGCACGTCCCCAGCGCCTCGGCAAACTCCTCCCACATGCGTGCTTCGAGTTGACCGGTCTTGTCCGCGAGCACCAGAACCAGATACTGCCCGCCGCCGCCCTTCTTCTCGCGGGTGCTCAGCGAGGCAAGGCTGAAGTAGCTCGTAATCAGCTCGTTTTCGAAGCGCGGGGCGTCCGCGACAAAGAAGCTCTTCATCGTTCCTCG
>CAXTGE010000037.1:19482-23271 GCA_964243645.1 uncultured Acidobacteriaceae bacterium
AAGGGAGCTGCCTGAACCTTCTCCTCCACGCTTTCAGTCGCCGTGGCCTTTGCCGGACGCTTGGTCGACTTCACCTCAGCTTTCGCCAGCTTCACCTCGGCCTTCTTCTCCCCGGTCTCGTTCTGCCGGGAGGAGAAGCGCGTCTTGTGATCGCTGGTATCTGCCTGGGCTTCCAGCGGGTTGGGGGCGTCGGGTCCGGTGCCGGTGGAGATGCTGGTCACCGACTCCGTGGCAGCTGCCATGGCCGCGCCGGGTGCCGGGGTCTTGGTGACATCGGCAGTGCCTTCCGCGGAAGAGCCAAGCGACGGCACAACGGCCGTTGTCTCCAGCGATCCGTTGGGGAGGGCGTTGGTGGGTGCCTGGCCGTATCGCACCTTTTCCCGCTTGATCTTCTTAGGCTTGTAGTTGACGTTCCGAGCGCCGCCTGCCGGAGCTCCCCCTTGGGTCGCTACCTTGGCCTGCTGCTTTTCCGCGACCTTTTCGCGTGCCGCGGCCAGCTGGCGTTCAGCCTTTTCGGCCTTTTCCTGTTCGGCGCGCTGCTTCTTCACGATCTTCTTCTTGATCGGTGGCGGCGTGTAAGTGGTAAAGGTCGTGCGGCTGTCAGCTCCACCGGAGCCGACATCGACAAAACCGGGCTTGATCTCAACGTAGGCATCCTGACGTGCCTGGGTGAGATAGGTGCGCAGCGCCGGCTGCAGCTGGCTCATGTAGAGGCCTTCCTGCACCTGGCCTTCCACCTGCTGCAGCGGCGGCGTACCCGCATTCTGATGGCTGTCAACCTTCAGGATGACAAAGCCCTGCCGGGTGCGGATCGGCGCGGTGTAGCCGTCCACCGGCAGATCAAACGTGGCTTTTTCGAGCACATCGCCCAGCATGCCTCGCTTGAAGTCGCCCAGATCGCCCCCGGCGGAGGCGGTTGGCCCGCCAGAGGAGACTTTGGCAACCTCGACGAAGTTC
Source organism: uncultured Acidobacteriaceae bacterium (assembly GCA_964243645.1). Taxonomy (GTDB): domain Bacteria; phylum Acidobacteriota; class Terriglobia; order Terriglobales; family Acidobacteriaceae; genus Granulicella. The sequence continues at coordinate 20,440 of CAXTGE010000037.1, forward strand.
GCGCCACCCTTAAGCTTTGCTTCCACGCCCTCCGCCTTGGTCTGGGCGGCGGCGATCTGCGCATCGGTCGCGGCGTCCGGCGTGGTGATCAGAATTTCGCTCAGGTGAACCTGTTCCGGTAGCTCGAAATCCTTCTGGTGCTGCTGGTAGTAGGCCTGCTCCTGGCTGGGCGTGATATTGAGGTGGCGTCCGACCTCGTCGCGCACCACCTGCTGCGTGACGACCTGGTTGCGGATGTTCTGCTTGAAATCCTCGTAGCTGACGCCCTGCTGCCCGGCGGCCTTTTCGAGCGACTCCATGTCTGGGAGATTGGCGCGCTTGCGGATCTCATCCAGCTGCCGGACCACCTCGGCATCGCCGTTGATCCCGAGTTCCTTCCCCTTGGACAGCAGGATTTGTTGGTCGATCATGTCGCGCAAAAGGGTGTGCTGTTTGTCGGCGAGCTCGGCGGGACTCCAGTTGTCCTGCTTGCCCTCCTGCACAAGTCCCTGCTGGGCGCGTTCAAATTCAGTACGCGTGATGACTTGGTCGTTTACCCGCGCAATCACGTCCTCAACGACGGTTCCGTTGGTGGTGATGGCTTTGGCCGAGGGGAGCTCCGGAACCTGCGGCGTGTTGAAGCCACCCGTCGGCAGCGTGAAGTTGGGCCGCTGTGCCTCTCCCGCCTGTCCGGCAGGCGCGGCCTGTCCCGGTCCCGCCGACTGCCCCGCGGCGATCTGTGCCGTCACCCGCACCACACCCACACCGGCCATCGTGGCCGCCACAACTACAAGAGCCCCTGTGCGCCGTCCTAAATTCATTCGCTGCATCCTATGATCCGCAAGCCCAAAGTCCCCAACAGTTCCCCAGCAAAAGTGCATGCCATCACGACCGTTAGACCACTGGCACGCGTGGCGGTGATCCGCAGCCTTATTCTACGCATCGAAATCCCAAGCGATCCAACGTATGCGGCGCCGGTATGCTGAGTCACCCAGCCGTAACGCCGCGAACAGGCCATGTCTCGGGCTTTCCCCCGGTGCTATACTCCGTCCAACTCATCAGGGGCCGCAGTGTCTTCAGAGCCGGCCCGCAGAGGTTCCCCGCCAAGATGGTCTCCCCTACACGCCGCGCCCTGTTTTCGGCCTCCGTTTTTCTTGCTGTCTGCGGTGTCGCCGGATCGGTGATCGGCAATAAGGTCGCCGCCCAGTCTGCCTCGGACGAGTCCAGTCTCCGCGACTCCATGCACTCGTTCACCGATGTGTACGCTCTGGTCGAGGCGAACTACGCCGACAAGCTGAGTACCGACAAGACGGACAAGGCTATCTACGACGGGGCCATCCCCGGCATGCTGCACGTGCTCGACCCGCACTCAAACTTCTACGATCCAAAGGCCTATGCGCAGATGCGCGAAGATCAGTCCGGCCACTACTACGGCGTCGGCATGTCCATCCTCATGCGCAACACCAAAATCCTGGTGCAAACACCCTTTGAGGGCACGCCCTCATACAAGGCCGGCATTCGCCCGGGTGACGTGATTCTCGCCGTGGATGGCAAATCTACCGAGAACATCGATTCCGCCGCCGTAGCGTCCATGCTCAAGGGCCCCCGCGGCACCCACGTGAGCGTGACGATGGGCCGGGAAGGCGCGGCCAAGCCGCTGACCTTCGACCTGGTGCGCGATGAGGTGAGTCGGCCCTCCGTGGATCTGTCCTTCATGATCAAGCCGGGAATCGGCTACGTGCATATCTCCGGCTTCATGGAGACGACCTCCCGCGAACTGGGGGACTCCCTCGACAAGTTCGGGCCCCACCTGCAGGGTTTGGTCATCGACCTGCGCGGCAATCCTGGCGGCCTGCTCAATGAGGCTGTCGAGGTCTCCGACAAGTTCCTGAAAAAGGGCCAAATCGTCGTCTCGCAGCACGGCCGAGCGTTCCAGGACCAGCTGTACCGCGCTCCCAAGGGCTCTGATGCCAGGTACCCCGTCGTTGTCCTGGTGAACCGCAACACGGCCTCGGCCGCCGAGATCGTCTCCGGTGCCCTGCAGGATCACGACCGCGCCCTGATCGTCGGAGAGACGACCTTCGGCAAGGGCCTGGTGCAGACCGTGTTTCCCATCTCTGAAAACACGGGTCTCGCCCTGACGACGTATCACTACTACACCCCGTCAGGCCGGCTGATCCAGCGCAACTACAACGGCGTTTCGCTCTATGACTACTATTACGTCCGCAACGACGCCGCGCCGGCCAACACGACCAACAAAGAAGTCAAGCTTACGGATTCAGGCAGGATCGTCTATGGTGGCGGCGGCATCACGCCGGACGAGAAGATCGCCGAGATCAAGGACAACCGCACTGAAGACACGCTGCTGGTGCACTATGCGTTTTCCGATTTCACCAAGCACTACCTGGCCACGCACACCATCACCAAGGACTTCACGGTTGATGATGCGCTTCTGACCAATTTCAAGGGCTTTCTGCGGGAGCAGAAGATCGATGTCTCCGACAAGGATTTCAATGACAACCTCGACTGGATCAAGATATCGATCAAGGGAGACCTGCTGAGTTCGCAGTTCGGCCTGACTGAGGGCATGAAGGCTCGCGCACAGTGGGATCCGCAGATTCAAAAAGCCTTGAGCTTCATGCCCGAGGCGCTGGCATTGGAGGAGCACAAGCTCCCTGCCCAGGGTAAATCCACGCAGACGGCCCAGGTTACGAAGTAGCTGGCTGGAAAGCAACACGAGTGGCCGCGCTTCGGCGCGGTCACTCGTGTTTGGGATGAATCTTGAATATCTCTAGATGTTGGAGCGGGAGACCGGGATCGAACCGGCGACATTCAGCTTGGGAAGCTGACGTT
>CAXTGE010000038.1:0-3214 GCA_964243645.1 uncultured Acidobacteriaceae bacterium
GCCGGGATGTCCATCTCTTCTTCGGGCTGGTCCCCCACCGTCACGGTGCCGTTGTCATTGAGGCGGAACGGCGCGGGCGGCAGCTCCGAGCCCTCAACCTCGATCGGCGTGAAGTGCAACCATCGCGAGCCGACGCGGAGGGTGATGTCGGCGGCTGACACCTCGACCACGGCATGCTGGGCGGCGTTCAAACCGTGCGCGGCGGCATAGGACCGGAGCAGCGAGGCCCAGGAGGTCCAGAGTTCAGTTTGAAGCGCTGCGGAACTGGCCATCGGTTTATTGTGGCACCCGCAATCACCGGAAAGGGAGTCCCCAGAGCCGTGCGGGTGACGCGCTCCGGCAAGATTCGGTGAAGGTAGCCGCGCTACACTAAATAGGTCCATGCCTATCGTCCGGCTACAGAATATTCGCAAGGTCTACGACGCCAAGGTCGCCGTCGAGGGGCTCTCGCTCACGATCGAGCCGGGCACCATGTTTGGGCTGCTCGGTCCCAATGGTTCCGGCAAGACGAGCACCATCCGCATGATGATCGGGATGACGGTTCCCGATTCCGGCGTCGTCGAGCTGTTCGGCAAAGCTTTCGACCGGACGGCCCTGCACCGGATCGGCTATCTGCCGGAAGAGCGCGGGCTCTACAAGAAGATGAAGGTGATTGAGCAGCTCGTCTTTCTGGGCCAGCTGCACGGGTTGACCGAGGCGACGGCGCGCCAGCGAGCGCTGGTGTGGTGCGAGCGCCTGCAGATTACGGAGGCCATCGATAAGCGCACCGAAGAGCTCTCCAAGGGCATGCAGCAGAAGATTCAGTTCATCGCGGCCCTGCTGCATGAGCCCGAGCTGATCATCATGGATGAACCGTTCAGCGGGTTGGACCCGGTGAACGCGACGCTGCTGCAGGACACACTGGTGGAGCTGCGCCGCGAGGGCAAGGCGATCCTGTTTTCGACCCACCGGATGGATCAGGTGGAGAAGCTATGTGATGCGATTGCCATCATTTACCAAGGTAAATTGGTGCTCTCGGGCACCATGCGCGAGGTGAAGGGGCGCTACCCGCACAACCGTGTGCAGATGGTGTTCCGCGGGCCGGAGCGCTTCCTGGAGAACCCGGGCGTGCTGGAGTTCAAGAACTATGCGGGCATCGCCGAGATCACGCTGAAGAGTCCCGAAGCCGCACAATCGGTGCTGGCCGATGCGGTCGCCAGCGGGGTGGAGGTGACGCGGTTCGAGGTGATGGAGCCGAGCCTGGAAGAGATCTTTATCGAAACCGTCAAGGGAACGCCGGAGTACGCCACGGCGGGAGGTCTGGTGCATGCCTAATCTGCCGAGCTCGCTGAAGAATGTCTTTCTGATCGCCCGGCGCGAGTACCTGGAGCGGGTGCGTGCCAAGAGCTTCCTGGTGATGACGGTACTGATTCCTGCGTTGATGGGTGGGGTGCTGTTTGCGATGAGCTTCATGACCCGGGGCATGGGCTCCGGGCAGCACATCGCGGTGCTGACCGACAACCCGCGCTTCGGGACGGATCTGCAGACCGAATTCGACAACGGCCAGACCGGGGCCAAACCCGTGGTGGACGTCTTTTCGCCGGTCAACGCGACGGAGCGGGCCCGCCTGGATAGCGAGCTCAAGGCGAAAGGCTCGACGCTGGACGGCTACCTGGTGGTGACTCCGGCGACCGCCCCGGGCGATCGGCCCAGCTTTGAGTGGTTCCCCAAGGTACAGTCCGATGTGATCACGCGTGGTCGTGTGGCGGACGCTGCGCGGGCGGCCCTAACGAGTGAGCAGTTAACCAAGTCGGGCATGTCCGCCGGCCAGGTGAGCTCGCTGCTGAAGCCGGTGCAGCTGGTGTCGTCCAACGGTAAGGGCGACCGTGCCGGAGCTGCCGTGGCGAGCGCCTACGGCATGTACTTTCTTATGTACTTCGTGATCCTGTTCTACGGCATGAATGTGGCGCGATCGATCATTGAAGAGAAGACTTCGCGGGTCTTTGAGGTGCTGCTGGCAACGATTCGTCCGGCGGAGATGCTGGCCGGCAAGGTCATCGGCGTCGGTGCGGTCGGTCTGACGCAGGTGGGCATCTGGATCACGCTGGCGCTGGTGGCGTTGAAGATGCAGCTGATCGGCCAGGACATGCACATCCTGCCCACGCCGGGCCAGTTCGCGCTGTTCATTCTCTTTTTCCTGCTCGGCTACCTGTTGTACTCGTCGGTTGCCGCGGCTCTGGGCGCGATGACGAACTCGGAGCAGGAGCTGCAGCAGATGCAAATCTTCCTGATGCTGCCGCTGATCATCAGCTCGCTGGTGATCTGGATTGTGATCACGAACCCGGATGGCGGGATCTCCAAGGGCTTCTCGTTCTTCCCGTTTACCACGCCGCTGATTATGTACTCGCGCGTCATCGTGGGCCATCCCGGGGCACCCGCTGTGGCGGCGTCGATCGCCTTATTGGTGCTGACGATTGCGGTGGTGCTCTGGCTGGCGAGCCGGATCTATCGTGTGGGCATCCTGATGTACGGCAAGAAGCCCAACCTGCCGGAGATTTTGCGCTGGCTGCGGTACAGCTAATACCAGAGCTGTTCTCCTGATACCGTGAAGCGCGGAACGATGAAGAATGTCGTTTTCCTTAGGAGAGAACGACGCGAACGGTCTCAATCCGCTCCCCACCTTTAGGAGAACAGTTGTAGCCGCCCGTCATGGAGATCGACCTCGAACACGTCCAGGGCGATCTTTCTCCCGCGGCGTCCCCCTTGCGGGGGCACGTGTGTGTGATCGGGGGTGGCATTGCGGGATTGACGCTGGCTTACAGCCTAATTTCGCAAGGAATCGATGTGCTGCTGATCGAGGCAGGCGGCGTGCAAGAGAGCGTTGCACGCCACGCTACCGCCCTGTTTCCCGAGCAGATTCATGCCGGGACGGCCTATGACCGTGTCCGTGCCCTGGGCGGCACGTCGCTGACCTGGGGTGGGCAGCTATTGCCGGTGCTGGACTGTGAGGGCTGGCCGGTGAGCGCCGAGCAGCTTGCCCCGTACTGGACGGAGATAGAGCGGCTGTTTGGTGTCGATGACGCTCCGTTCGCAGCGGCTGCCTTCTTTGCCGCGCAGGGCTTCCGCCCACCGGACGTTCCCGGGCGGCTGCCCTCGCTCGTGCCGCGGATCTCCAAGTTTGCTCCCTTTGCGAGACGCAATCTGGGTGCCTCGCTGGGACGCGCGCTGCTGGACC
>CAXTGE010000038.1:3314-13272 GCA_964243645.1 uncultured Acidobacteriaceae bacterium
ACCGGGAGAGCGGTGCCGTCCATGCCATGGCGCACTTCGTCTTTGAGGAGCCGGAGGGATCCGGGGTGGGCGTGGTGCGCGAGTTGCTGCGGTCCAGGCAGCGGTCCTGGCAAAAGGGAGTTGGCTCGGCTGCCTGGGTGCGGCCCGGCCAGCTGCCGCGGGCCTTGACCGACTTCGCTCAGCTTTACCTCGCGGCGACCCGGGATCGTCGTCGATTCGTTTCGCGGCAGGCTTCGGTCGCCCTGCGGCTGAATGTCGCGCAGAGAACCCCTTCGGCTTCGCGGGTGTGCCTTGCCGCGGAGAGTGACAGTCTCGGACGGCAACAGGCCGAGGTCCGATGGGGTGTGCACGCAGCGGAGATCGAGGGGATACGCAGTGTTGCGCGAGGCTTGCGGGACCAGCTTTCGCCGTGCGGGCTTGGCGCGGCGGAGGGTGCCCATTGGAACGAGTCCCTGGTACATGGCGAGGGGGGGATTGCAGGTCTGGATGAGGCCCGCCATGCCATGGGGGGCGCGTGTTTTGGAACCGATCCGCGCACCAGTGTTGTGGACGGCCAGCTGAAGGTGCACGGGGTGGACAACCTGCATGTGGCCAGCGCGGCGGTGCTGCCGGATGGCCGCGCGCAGCTGCCGACCATGACGCTGATGGCATTGAGTCTGCGGTTGGCGGACCGCTTGCGCGCGGAGCTGACGCGGGACGGCGCGGGATGACTGGACGTCTCGCTCCACCCGCAATGCCTGCTTTCAGCCTCAGCCAGAGAATCACGCTGGCGGTGGTGCCGACACTGGCCGCAGGGCTGATCCGTGCGCTGGGGGCTACGTGGCGTGCCATCGACGTGCAGGCCCCGGGTGCGCCGGCGGGGCATACCCTTCCGGGGCCGACGGTGTTTGCGTTCTGGCACGAAGGCCTGCTGAGCTGCGCGTATCGCTTTCGCGGGCTGGGGATTGCGATTCTGATCTCGCGCTCCTTCGATGGGGAGCTGATTGCCCGCACGGTGGAAAAGCTGGGGTTTGTGGCGGTGCGCGGATCCAGCTCGCGCGGCGGGGCCGCGGGCCTGCGCGCCATGGCGGAGGCTTACGGGGCCGGTCGCATCTGTGCGTTTACGGCGGACGGGCCCAAGGGGCCCCGGCGGGTTGCCAAGGCAGGTCCCGTGCAGCTGGCGGGGCTCGCCGGGGCGGCCTGGGTGGGGTGTTTTCATGCGGAGCCGGAGCGGGCGTGGCGTCTGGAATCGTGGGACCGCTTCGCGATTCCCAGGCCGTTCACCACGGTGCGATTCGGCTGGCCCGCGCACGGCATGCCGGAGCAAGCGGCTGTGCAGCGGGGCCTTGAAGAAGCGCTGCGCCTGGCCGACTCCGAGACAGGGCAAAGCCCTACACTGGGATAGCCGATGCTGGTCTCTGACTTCGATTTTTCCCTGCTGTCCGAGCTGATCGCGCAACAACCGCCGGCCGTACGGGGCACCAGCCGTATGCTGCAGGTGGATCGTCGAACCGGGGCCTGGATGGACCGCAGCTTTAGCGATCTGCCGGCGTTGCTGCAGCCCGGTGACCTGCTGGTGCTGAACGATACCCGTGTGCTGCCGGCGCGGTTGTTTGCGACACGAGCGGGTCTGCGCACCCAGGCGGGTTCGCCGAGCCCTGCCGGTCAGGTCGAGGTTCTTTTGACCGAACAGGTCGACAGCGAGAACCAGGTCTGGAAGGCCCTGGTGAAGCCTGCCAAGAAGGTTTCCGTGGGGGAGACGTTGCTTTTTGCGGCTGAGTCCGGTCGCGAGCCGCTGTTGCGAGCCGAGGTGACCGCTGCAGGAGATTTCGGCGAACGAACGCTCCGCTTCGGGTCTTTGGCTACCTTTTACAGCGCGTTAGAACAGATCGGGTCGTTGCCGTTGCCGCCCTATATCCGCCGCGGGCGTGAGCAGCCCAACACGGCGGAGGACCGCGAGCGCTACCAGACGGTGTACTCACAGGCGGACCGTGGGCGCTCGGCGGCGGCGCCCACGGCGGGACTGCACTTTACGCCGGAGGTGCTGGAGCAACTCGGGGCGCGTGGGGTAGAGCTGGCTCGGGTGACGCTGCATGTGGGCCTGGGCACCTTCCAGCCTGTCCGGGTGGAGCGCACCGAGGACATCCGGCTGCATGCGGAGCCCTACACCCTGACCGACGAGGCTGCCGCCGCCCTGAATCGGGCCTGGGCCGAGAGACGGCGCATCGTGGCCGTGGGGACCACGACAACACGCACGCTGGAGCATGTCGCGCGGCAGTTCGAAGCGCAGCATGGTCCCTTATCGAATACAAATCCACTGCGTCTGCAATCCCATGCCGGGTCGACAGGACTGTTTCTGTCGCCCGGGCCGCAAGGTGACGATCGCTTCAAGCTGGTTGGCGGTCTGCTGACGAACTTTCACCTGCCACAGTCGACCCTGCTGATGCTGGTCAGCGCGTTTGCCGGCCGTGAGCGCGTCCTGGCGGCATACCGGCATGCCGTGGAGCAGCGGTACCGGTTCTTCAGCTATGGGGATTGCATGCTGGTGCTTTAGAACTGTTTTCCTGTAGCTGTGGCTTCCGTTGACGCGCTCAGGCCAGTTTTCTTGAGGAAAACTGGCGCGAACGGCCTCGGCTCAGCACTACACCCGCAGGAAAACAGCTCTAGCTGCCGTCGGTTACCGATTAATGCTTTGTGAAGCGGTCCTGGAATTGCGCGATAAGCGCATGGACCTGCGCCGGCCAGGGGCGGTCACCCTGGCCGCGATAGGTCTCGGCCCAGAGCAGCGTGCCGCGCGGTGAGCTTTCGCTCGGGGCGTAGACCCGCAGCGTGGCGAGCTCATGGTCCATGGGGCCGATGTTCATCCCGGCCGTGTCCACCGGAATCACCAGCATCGTCAGATCCGCGAGGTGGCCCTCGGCGACAGGGCTCTTGCCGAGCTCCGCGATGAGGGTGTTGACCTGGTGCACGGTGGGACGGTCCATGGGGCCGGTCTGGACGGCGACCGTGCGCGCGCGCTCAAAGGCGAGCTTGAAGCTGGACCAGTTGCACTGATAGCTGCCTTTTGTCTGCACGCAGCCGGCGTCGGGAGCTACGGTCTGCTGCGCCGGCAGCGCGGTGCCTGCCGATGCAAACGTACAAGCCATAAACACTGCCGCAAGCTTCGCCGGGGAACCCTTCATGATCTGCACTGTATCGCAGAGAGGTAAGCCGACGCGAGAACGAGTTTCGGGCTAGGGGGCGGTGGCGGAGGCAATACAGGGATCCTCCACTGCGGCTGCGCCTTCGGTTGAGATGGCGGGGTCTGCGGCTTTGGGCGGTGACGGCCGGCCCGCTCGTCTTCCCGCTATGAGTATCCGGTGCGGACGGCCGAGACGGGTGGCATCCTAGAGGAGAGAGACCGCCATGCCCGAGAAGACTGCCAAACCCGCAACGCCCGCCCATGACAAGCCGCCCGTCTATCTGCTGGACACCATGGCGTTCATCTTTCGCGCCTATCACGCGATGCAGCGGTCCCGGCCGATGTCGACGCGCACGGGCGTACCCACGGCGGCCACGTATGTCTTTGTAAATATGCTGAATAAGCTGCGCGAGGACTTCGCGCCGCACTACCTGGCGGCGGTCTATGACGTGGGCCGGCCCGTGCACCGCAACGAGCTCGCCGGGCAGATGAAGGATGTGCAGAAGTTCAACATGAAGACGCAGCAGTTCGAGACGATCGAATACGGCGGCTATAAGGCGAACCGTACCGAGACCCCGCCGGACCTGATCCAGCAGCAGCCCTACATCCGCCGCGCGCTGGAGGCCTTTCGTATCCCCATCATCTTCTATGAAGGCTATGAGGCCGATGACGTGATCGGCACCCTGAGCTGTCAGCTTGGGGCACTGGGCCACCACGTCTACGTTGTCTCGAGCGACAAAGACATGATGCAGCTGGTGAACGAGAACGTGTCCATCCTGAATCCGACCAAGGACAACCTGGTGCTCGACGCCAAGGGGGTTGAGGCCGCTCTGGGTGTGGCCCCGGATCGGGTCATCGACGTCATGGCGCTGCGTGGCGACTCAATCGACAACGTGCCGGGGGCGCCGGGCATCGGCGACAAGGGATCGGTGGAGCTGATCCAGCAGTTCGGCACGGTGGAGGCGGCCATTGCGGCGGCAACCGAGCAGCCGGACGCGATCAAGCGCAAGACGTATCGCGAATCGCTGGCCAACAACAAGGACAATATCCTGCTCTCCAAGGAGCTCGTCACGATCCATACCGCTGTGCCGATCGAAGCGGATCTTGACCTGATGCGGACCCCGGCGCCGGATACCGAGGCCCTGCGCAAGCTCTACACTGAGCTGGAGTTCACGACGCTGCTGAAGTCCCTCGTGCCGGACACGGATGCGGTCGTGCCGGAGTACCTTGCGCGGGCTTCGGACGCGGAGCTCGCGTCCCTGCTGAGGGAGGCTCGCGAGACGGGACACCTCGCCCTTGCCCTGGCAGAGACCTCCCAGGCCGTGAGCGAAGAAGGGGCAGCGGAGGCCGGCGATGCCGGTGCGGACGCTGAACTGGAGGGAACCCTGGAGGCCGAGCCCGAACCGGCCCAGACGATGTCTTTGTTTGGGAGTTTCGCAGAAGACAAAGCTGAGGCGGCGTCTCAGCCTGAGAATCCCGGCGAGGTTGCCTGCCGCATTGGGTTGGCGGTCGGCGCGGCGCGGGGCATCGAGGTGGGACTGGATGCGCCGGGGCTGCGTGAGGCGCTTTCGGACGCTGCTTTGCCGAAGCAGGTGCACGATCTGAAGGCGATTCTTCGCGCTCTGGCCCCCCATGATCTCGACCTCGGGGGAGAGATCACGGACGTGATGCTGCAGAGCTACCTCATCAATCCAACGCACGGCTCGCATACCCTGATCGATATCGCCGCACGCACGACCAGTCGCGCGCTGGTGCACCAGCCGACCAAGGAAAACCCTGCCGATAAGCATCGTCTGCCGGAGGCGGCTGCCTCTGTGGCGCGTCTCGCGGCGGCCCTGCGGGAACAGCTCGCGGAGGCCTCCACCGTGGAGCATGCCATTCCAAAGGACGAGCCGGGGTTGGGCGGCGCATTGACGACGGAGATGCTGTTCGGTCCGCCTGACGGTGGCGCAGAAAATGCCGTCGAAGACATCGGAAGGAAAGCGTCGACCAAAAGTAGCAAGGATAGGAAAAAAGCGGTGAAGCCTGCCCATCCAGGCAAAGCGACCGGGCCGCTTGCCGGGGCGGGGCTCAGTGAAGCGTCATCGCTCGCGGAGGTCTATCACGCGATCGATCTCCCGTTGACGAAGGTCTTGCTGCAGATGGAGCGGGCCGGTGTGCGGGTGGACCTGCCGCTGCTGGGCGAGATGGGTTCGCGCCTAGCCGTGATGATCGATGACCTCGCGGAGAAGGTGTACGCGAGTTCGGGGCACCGCTTCAACATCAACTCTCCCAAGCAGCTCGGGGATGTGCTGTTCAACAAGATGGATCTGCCCAAGCCGCTGAAGTACGGCAAGGGCAAGGTGATCTCGACGGCTCAGGACATTCTGGAAGACCTGGCACAGCACCATGGCGTGCCGGCGCTGGTGCTCGAACACCGTCAGTTGCAGAAGCTGAAGTCAACCTATCTGGACCAGCTGCCGGTGCTGGCCGATGCGGGCGGCCGGGTGCACACCACGTTCAACCAGGTGGGCACGGCGACGGGACGGCTCAGCTCCACCAATCCCAATCTGCAGAACATCCCGATCCGTACCGCCGTGGGCCGCGAGATCCGGGCGGCGTTCATCGCGGCTTCCGGAAACCTGTTGATGTCTGCGGATTACTCGCAGATTGAGCTGCGGCTTATGGCGCATTTCTCCGGAGATCCGCTCCTGGTGGACGCGTACAAGACGGGTAAGGACATCCATACGCTCACCGCGGCGGAGGTCTTCGAGGTGGACCCGGAGACGATGGACAAGGAGACCCGCGCACGCGCCAAGGCCGTGAACTTCGGCATCGTCTACGGCATCTCGCCGTTCGGTCTGGCGGCCAACTTGAACATCGATCAGAAGACGGCTCGCGAGTACATCGAACGTTACTTCTCTCGATACAAAGGCGTGGCGGAGTTCATCGAGCGCACGTTGGCTGAGGTCCGCACGACCCAGGCCGTGAAAACAGCATTCGGGCGTGTTCGCCCCATTCCTGATATTCAGTCGCGCAACGCCAACCAGCGCGGTTTTGCCGAACGTACCGCCGTCAACACGCCATTGCAGGGAACGGCCGCCGACCTGATCAAGATCGCCATGATCAGGATCGACGCCGAGATACGCCGGCGCCAGCTGAAGTCAGTAATGACGCTGCAGGTTCACGACGAACTGCTCTTCGACGTGGTGCCGGAAGAGGCCGAAGAGATGCAGGCCATGGTGAAGGAGCAGATGGAGGGCGCCGCCAGCTTCCGGGTGCCGATCGTCGCGGAGGTCGGCCTGGGACAGAACTGGCGAGACATTAAGTAAATCGTGGTTTCTGGGGTCTCATCAGGAAGCGAGCGACATCGCCGGAAACTCAGAAACGGGCTGCATGGTCACATCTTTGCGTCGCAGACTCAGGGGCATGCTCCCCTCCCAGCGGGCCACGGCGCTTTGCAGTGCAAGGAAGCAGTCCGCGTCGAACTTGCCGGGCACGTCCCGGCCGATTTCGGCGAGGATGTCCGCACGATGCAGGCCCGGGCGATAGGGACGGTTTTCTGCCATGGCGGAGTAGCAATCCGCAAGGGCGATCACCCGCGACTCTAGCGAGATGTGCTCGGCGCGTAGACCGAGCGGGTATCCTGAGCCGTCGAGCCGCTCGTGGTGTTCCGCCGCCAGGCTGGCTAGCTCGCGGAAGGCGCCCACGCGCTGCAGGATAGACCCGGAGATCGCGGGATGGCGCGTAATCGTCGCCCACTCGCGCGCGTCCAGCTTGCCGCGTTTATCCAGGATGCGGTTCGGCACCGCCAGCTTGCCGATGTCGTGCAGAAACGCGGCCCGGCGCACAAGGGAGACGCGGTCGGGCATTAGGCCGAGCTCCGTGGCGATGGCGACGGCGACCTCGGTGACGCCCAAAGAATGGTGATAGGTGAAGGGCGACTTGGCATCGACGACGTTCCCGAACGCCTCGCAGATGCGATCGACGCGCTCGGGCGTCAGAGGAGAAGACACGCCGGGATCCAGCCGTAGAACTTCGGTGCGGGTCGCTTCCACGTCGCGCAGCTGGCATTGCGACCAAAGACGCCCGGAGACGTGCAGACCCTGGGCGGCGCGCACGAGGTCCGGGTCAAACCATGTGCCGCGACGCGCCCGCAGCATGCGCAGGGCCGTCTCCGTGCCGTGTTCGGCGGCAAAAGCGTCCAGCGTCTGAGCGACCGCACAGATACGGGCGAGCCGAGGAATCTGTTCGCCACGCTTGCCCAGCGGTACGCCCGTACCATCCCATCGCTCATTGATGTTGGCCACCGCCGCGATGGTGGCGTTGCTCATGCTCAGGTGGAGCATGGTTTCGGCGCCGCGGTGCTCTTCCTCGACGTCGTTGCCGCTGATTCCGCTATCGAAGCGGGCTTCCATCCCGGCCATGCGACCGATCTGCGCCGGAAGTGGAACCCCCGGCAGGACCTCCATCCATACCCGTTCCAGCAGAAGGGGGTTGGAGGACAGATCGACGGGCAGATCCGCAAGCGACCAGGGAACACGGCGGTCGGTCGCCATGATCTGCGAGATGCGGGTGACGTGGTCAGCGCAGCCGATGTCCTTGAGCAGCAGAGCGTAGTAAAGATCCGTGAGTTCTTCGCCAGGCAGACCCGCGGTCTCGGCCAGCCGCATGCCCAGAAGGCACGTACGCAAAGAATGCCCGGGCAGCGCGTTCTCTGTAAGATCCAACGCGAATGTCAGAGCCGAGATCACCTCGGAAAGGATCACGTCTCCCTCGTTATAGGAGATCGTTTGACCGAAGCCGGCCGATGTTTGATGCCTGGGTTCCTCGCACGAAGCGTCGGAGCGCTCCGGACGTGATCCCTTCTTCTGTACTTGCAATGTATCCATAGACCGTTGAAAACCGCTTTCTCAGAGTCTTGCCTTTTGACTTCGATCACCATTCCTCGAAGGCCGTCAGGAGGTCACGAACGGGGCATTACCTTTGTGGCAAACGCATACATAGCCGACATTTCGTCCTTGGGAGAGTGAGGCGATACGGCGGTGTTCCTCTCGCGGAAATGACGCGTTTGGCACCGTGGCGTGCGATCTCAACGGCTGCCATTCGTGCTGCCTATCTCTACTGCTGCTCTTATCGGCGTATGGGGGTAGAACTTGAGGCCCAAATGTCACAATGCCTGCTGCAACAGTCCAAACCGGCACAGGCACGCCCCTCTCAGCCCTTGGCATCCGGCAATCGCAGCGAGATGAAGATCGCATGCGATGATGCTGAGCTGTGTCCGGTTTGGCTGGGTCTTGCTGCTCTTTCACTTCTTCGGCGGAGCGACCCATTACTGAGTGGAACCCAAACGGCACCCGGTAACTTACACGCCCAGCTCGGAGCGGATCGCCCCCGCGATGGCCTCGGCATGGTGGCGCATGCGGGTCTCGTCTTCGGCCTCGATCATCACGCGCGCCAGGGCTTCGGTGCCGGAGTAGCGGATTACGACGCGGCCGGTATCGCGGAGCTCGTCTTCCGCGGCCCGGATAGAGTCCACGACCGCCGGAAAGGTGTCCAGCGGTCTCTTCTCCCGGACACGGACGTTCAGGATCACCTGTGGGAAGGTCTTCAGGTCGGCGATCAGCTCACCCAGCGTCTTGCCGCTGCGATGCACGATGTCGATCACCATCAGGGCGGTGAGCAGGCCATCGCCCGTGGTCGCCTTTGCGGGAAAGAGGATATGGCCGGACTGTTCGCCGCCCAGCGACGCCCCGGTCTTCTGCATCTCTTCGAGCACGTATTTGTCGCCCACCGGGGCGCGCAGCATGCGGATGCCCGAACGGCGCAGCGCAGCCTCAAACCCCATGTTGCTCATCGTGGTCGCGACCACGGTCTGGCCGGCCAGCTCCCCGCGGGCATGCAGGTCCCGTGCGCAGGCCAGCATGACCGCATCCCCATTGACCACGTTGCCGTGTTCATCGGCGAAGAGCGCGCGATCGGCGTCACCATCGAAGGTGAAGCCCATGATGGCGCCACGCTGTTTGACCTCGGCTGCCACGACCTGCGGATGCAGCGCGCCGCAGTTCTCATTGATGTTGCGTCCGTCCGGCGACGCGTGGGTGACCTCGACGGTGCCCCGCAGAGCGGCAAAGAGTTGCGGCGCTACGGCTGAGGCAGCGCCGTTGGCACAGTCAATTACCACGGCACGGTTATCGAGCGAGATGCCGGGCACGGCAGAGAGAAGGAACTGGATGTAGTCGAAGCGGAGGCTTTCGTTGATGGGGGGAAGGGTCGCTGGATCGGCTGCGAGAGCGTGCTCGCCGGGCGAACTCGCGGCGAGCGCCTCTTCGATCAATGCCTCGATGCCGAGTTCTACCCCGTCCGGCAATTTATACCCATCGCCGCCGAAGATCTTGATGCCATTGTCTTGCCAGGGATTATGTGAAGCGGAGATCACAACGCCCGCCGCAAAACCATGTTTGCGGGCCAGATAGGCGATGGCCGGCGTGGTGATCACCCCGGCGTTCTCCACCTCCGCGCCCCCCGCCCGGAGACCAGAGGTCAGCGTGGCGGCGATCCACGGACCCGACTCGCGTGTGTCCATGCCCAGCAGCACGCGTACGGGTGCCGCGGCAGCCTCGCTGCGGAGCTTCCTGGCGAGGGCCATGCCCACGGCGTAGACCGTTCGAGGATCCAGGGGAACTTCACCCGCAACGGCGCGGATGCCGTCGGTGCCAAACAACTTACGCATGGTGCTTACCGTCTCCGAGGGTTAGTGTACGGGGGAACAACGACACCGGTCTGCAACTTGTGGTGCGGGGTGTGAGGATCATGTTC
>CAXTGE010000038.1:13372-16299 GCA_964243645.1 uncultured Acidobacteriaceae bacterium
CGAAGGGAGGGGTTCTGCCGAGCGAGCCGAGTCTCAACGGCTTTGAATCGGTTCGCCTGCGACCGGAACCGCTGGTTGAGGCCGGTTTGTGCACGGAAGGCGAACTCGTCCAACCGCTGTGCGCGGCGATTGAGGGCGTCCTCCGCGCGACGCAGCACGCTGGCCGCGCCAAGCCGCGCGAATCGTCCCTGCGCCCGGAGCAACTCAAAACGGCCCGCACGCAGCAGCCGGCCATCCAGCCGCTCCACATGCTCCTCCACCCGGTGCTGCGCGGCGGTGAGCAGCTCCGCAGCGGCCGAGGGCGTGGGAGCGCAGACGTCGGCTGCCGCGTCGGCGACCGTAGAGTCCGTAGCATGGCCGATGCCGGTGATGACGGGCAGGCTGCAGCCGGCAATGGCGCGCGCTACCTGTTCATGATCGAAGCCGTGCAGATCCTCCCAGGAGCCCCCGCCACGCGCGACCAGAACGACCTCGGCGTGATCCGGATGCGCGTTGAACCAGCGCAGACCGGCCGCGATCTCCGCCGGGCAGTTCGGTCCCTGCACGGTGGCTGGGTAGATGAGCAACTGCACGGAGGCGTGCCGTCGCCGGCAGACCTTGACGATGTCCCGCAGCGCGGCCCCCTGCAGGCTGGTGATGACGCCGATGCAGCGGGGAAACGGCGGCAGGGCGCGCTTGCGATCGAAGAGACCTTCACGCCGGAGCGCCTCTTTCAGGCGCTGGACCTCAGCAAGCAGCGCGCCCAAGCCTGCCTGCTGCATCCACTCAGCGATCAGCTGCATCTGGCCGCGGCTCTCGTAGACGGACAGCTGCCCATGCAGCTTGACGGCGTCGCCGTCGCGCGGCTGAAAGCGTAGGAGGGAAGCCTGACGCCGGAAAAGAACGGCTGAGAGCTGGGCCCCGGCGTCCTTCACGGTGAAGTAGCAATGTCCGCTGGCGGAGGGACGCCAGTTGGAGATCTCGCCTTCCACCGTGATGCGGCTGTAATCCCGCTCCACAAAGCCGCGTACGTGGCGGACCAGGCCGCTGACGCTCCAGGTCCGCTGCGGTTCGGCGGCCGGCGATGTTGTCCGGTTCGGCTCCTGCGGCAGCGGTGGAGGGAGGTTTGGCAAGGTCGCCATTACCGGCCGCTCCGGTGGAGGTGAATAGGACGGCGCCGGAGGAGGTGCTATCGCAGCGACGGCGGAGCCAGCCAGTTTCGTGTCCGGGGAAGGGCGCTCGGGCAGCTGCGAGAACGCAGCTGGCAAGGGATTCTCACCTGCGAGATCGTCTGGCGATGGGGAGAGGTCAAACAGGCTGGGGCTGGAAGCGGGCGGGGGAGAGCGCCGACGCGGGACCCGACCTCGCCGCAGACTCGCGAGCGTTTCAGGTGCGTCTTGCTCGGCCATACCGTAAGTTTACGCGTGGGAAACGGCTCACAGTCACCGGATCTCGGCAGAGAAAAACCTCACTCGTGCAAAGCCTTCCACGGCCGAGTAGCGAGCCTAACACCCACACCCGTTTGCCTTGTAGACGAAGGAAAGTGTATCGGCTACCAGGCGGTCGTCATCAACAACAAGAACAGTGATCTTCATCGCGAACATTTTCAAGGGGGCGAGCCTGTTTGCGCGTTCCCCTTGAGGAAGATATCGAAGCCATCCAAGACCAAGGACGCGCACACCAAGGACGCGCAGCATCGCAGCACCCTCGTGGCCCAGCGGCCGAGTATCTTGCCGACAGCGGGCGCGTTGCGACAGAAACACAATCGAAGCGATTTCCGTTCATAGACGTCATAGACGTGAACTGACGACCAAGTGAGGGGTAGGCATGCGTGGACTTGCCGTGGCGGCTGGAGTGGTGCTGCTGGCCGTTGTTCTACTGGACGTATTTCAGAGCATCATTCTGCCGCGCCGTCCCGTGGGCCGCTTCCGTATCACGCGCCTGTTCTTCATGATCACCTGGCGCCCGTGGCGGGGTCTGTGCGGCGCCTTCGGATCGAGATCTGTACGGGAACAGCTCTACAGCTTTTATGGGCCGCTCTCGCTGCTGCTGCTCTTTGCTCTCTGGGCCCTGTTGCTTTGCTTCGGTTTCGCTTTGATCTTCCTTGGGCTGCGCATTGGGTTTCAGGATCCCTTAGTGCACGAGCCGGGCAGCCTGGCATACTTCGGGTCATGCCTTTATGTGAGCGGGACGACCCTGTTTACGCTGGGCATGGGCGACGTCACGCCCGCGACTCACGTGGCGCGCCTGTTTACAGTGCTGGAGGCCGGCACCGGACTGGCCTTTATCGCCCTGGTGATCGGCTATGTGCCGGTGCTCTACGGCAGCTTCTCGCAGCGGGAGGTGCTTGTGGCCTTGCTGGACGCACGGGCCGGTTCTCCGCCCACAGCGGCGGAGCTGCTGCAGCGTCACAGCTTCGATGAGGGCCATGAGATTTTGCGGGATTTGCTCGCGGAGTGGGAGCGCTGGTTTGCCGAGATGCTGGAGACGCATATCTCCTACCCGCTTCTCTGCTACTACCGGTCGCAACATGACAACCAGAGCTGGTTATCGGCAATGGTCGCCATTCTCGACTGCTGCGCGCTGCTGATCACGATGATGGACGGCGCGAAGACGCGGCAGGCACAGCTTACCTTTGCCATTGGGCGGCACACGCTCGTGGATCTCGTCCATGTCTTTCACCTGGAAGCAGAGGAGCGTCGCCTGCGGGAAGCCGAGCCGACGAGGCTGCCGGACACGGAACTAATAGCGCTTTGCGAAGCGCTCAACGGCACGGGCTTTTCTCCGTGCGATGACTTTGAAAGCAAGGCCAGGCTGCTTGCGCTGCGCAGACTGTATGAGCCGTATGCCTGCACGCTGGAGAACTACCTGAAGCTAAGCCTGCCCGCCTGGGTTCCGCCCACGGCGCATGCGCACAGGACGGACGCATGGACCGTGGTGGCCGGGCT
>CAXTGE010000038.1:16399-18276 GCA_964243645.1 uncultured Acidobacteriaceae bacterium
GTTGCGGCGCCGCGGGCGCTGCCTCGGGATTCAGCTTGCGGGTGGCGACCTGCGCGGCAATGCCCGGCTTGCCTCTGGCATCCTTGTCGTGATCCTTGATCTGAGCATAGACCTGGCGCGCCTGCTCGGTCTTGCCCGCGGCGGTGTACATGGCGGCGAGCTCAAGCTGTGCAAGCTCAGGCGGCACCGTCACCGCGTGACCCTTGGCGAGCTGCTGATACAGCTCGACGGCCTGGGACTCACGGCCGGTCTGGGCATACAGCTGGGCCAGGGCCGCCTTGCCGAGGGCCGAGGTATCGCCGTTCCAGCTACCGGCAACCTTTTTCAGAGTGTCTTCGGCTGGCCCGTTCTGACCGGCCTCCATATAGGTAAGCCCTGCGAAGTAGGCGGCGAGCTTCCCGGGTTCCGTAAGGTTGAACTGGCTGGCCACCTGGGTGAACTGTCCGTTCGCTACCGTGGCGCGCTCCGCTGCGGAGTTGTACGCCTTCATGCCCGGAGGCAGCGCCTGGCCGGCGCGGACGAGCGGGGTTTGATAGGTCTGCATCGCCTCACCGAACGCGGTCTGCGCCTGCGCGGTGCGGTGCTGATATATCGAGTAGCCACCAACCAAGACCAGCAGCAACAGCAGGGCAAGTCCGCCAAAGAGCAGAAGGGAGCGTCGATTGCTATTTGCCCAGTTCAGGCTGTTTTCACCGGAGAGCACGAGCTGATCCTGTTGCCGGGGGTCGCGCTTTAGAGCTGTGTTCACGTTCGGGGTCCGTCCTTCAGAAAATCGAAAAGGGGCTGCCGGCGCGTACTGCCGGGCATCGCTCCAGTCTAGCAGCGTGGGCGGGCGATGCCCTCCGTATGCCCGGAGAAGGGCGGTGCCGGACTTGTGGATTTCGGTCGTTGATAGCCGAAACGTTTCGCTTGCCAACGGTACAAACGCAGGGGTACTATCGGCTCGCCATTGAACAGTGCACTTCTTCTTGAGCAAATCCTCCGCTTTTTCGGAGTTTGAGCTTGGGCCAGTTCGTGGCTTGCGAACGGTCTGATCTGCCGGCGGAATCACCGGCACAGTTGAGGAGTAACAACGTCATGCCGTGGTACGCCTATTGCATTGCGGAGCGATCCGCGTTCGCTGAACTCGCTAATCATCGCCGTCCTGTGGCGCTGGATGGGGTGTCCGGCCTGTTTGGTGGTCAGACCTTTCTTTTCCCCGCTGCCGATCTGACCGTGATCGTCTCCGAACACCTGCCGGAAGACGCGGAACGCCTGTCCGGACCTGAGGCCTCCACCGCCGCCCGTGAGCATGCCAAGGTGATTGCGTCCACCTTTGCCCGCTCCACCGTGCTCCCTTTCCGTTTCGGAACCACGTTCGAGGACGACGATTCGCTTCGACGTTCGGTGCGCTCCAACCAGCGTCACTTCATGGCCAATGTCGAGCGTCTGCGCGGCAAGGCGGAGATGCACCTCAAGGTGCTGGTGGACGATGTATGCGCCGAACGCGTTGCGCAGATCGGTGGCCATGCGGCCGGGCAGGCCTATCTCTCCAATCTCCGGGAGTCCGCCACACGGCAGCGGGAACGGCAATCGCGCGCGCGGGCACTGAGCATTCAAATGCATCGCATGTTTCTGCCGATCGAAGAAGAGGTCACCTGCAAGCGTACGGACAGCGGCAAGATGCTGCTCGACATCGCCCATCTTGTCGACAAGAAGACGATTGAACGCTACCAGAACAAATACAGCTCGGCGACGCTGCAGATGAAAGACTGCGCCATGCAGATGTCCGGGCCGTGGCCGCCGTACCACTTCGTGCATAGCCACAGCCAAAGCAACCGGGCCCACGCATAACTCTGTTCTGCCGTGATGGGCTTGGCTAGGTCTCGGCTAGGTCT
>CAXTGE010000038.1:18376-20299 GCA_964243645.1 uncultured Acidobacteriaceae bacterium
ATCCAAACCCGCATGTCTCCTTCCAAATCAACCGACCCTGTCGTGATCCAGCTTCTCGCCCTGCTTGCGGGCGGACAGGCCCACGCGAAGCTCGACGATGCCGTTGCGGAGTTTCCGGCATCGTTGCGGGGTACCGTTCCCGAGAAGCTGCCGTACTCCGCCTGGCAGCTCGTGGAGCATCTGCGGATCACGCAACGCGACATCCTGGAGTTCTCGGCACCATCTCCCAGCGGGTACCAGCCCCTGAAGTGGCCTGCGGAGTACTGGCCCAAATCGCCCATGCCGCCGAGTGAGTCAAGCTGGGATGAGGCCGTAACCGCGATCCACGCCGATGCCGAGAGCTTTCAGCAGCTGTTGACGAAGCCGGAGGTGGATCTATATAGCCCGTTCCCGTGGGGCGAAGGGCAGAACCTGCTGCGCGAGGCCCTATTAATTGCCGATCACAACGCATACCACACGGGGGAGCTGATTGTGCTGCGCCGGCTGCTTGGTCTCTGGGGGTAGGGTCTCCCTGCGGAAGACCTAGTGAGAGCTCCAGGTCTTATCGCCTGAGTTGCACTCCGTCTCCAGCGCGCATGCCTCGCAGCGCGGTTTGCGCGCCACACAGACGCGTCGGCCGTGGTGGATCAGCTCGTGGGGGAAGTCGATCCATCGGTCCTGGGGGATGATCTTCTGCAGGTCCTGTTCCACTTTGACAGGTTCGTCGTGCCCCGTGAGCTCAAGCCGGCGTGCAAGCCGCAGCACGTGAGTGTCCACGACGACACCCGAGGGGATGCCGTACCAGGACCCGAGCACGACGTTTGCTGTCTTGCGGGCCACGCCGGGAAGCTCCAGCATCTCGTCCATGGTTTGGGGGACCTCACCGCCGAAGCGCTCGGTCACGATCCGTGCCGCGCCCATGATGCTCTTCGTCTTGGCGCGGTAGAAGCCCGTCCGATGGACGAGTTCTTCAATCACAGCGGGACTTGCGGCGGCCAGCGTCGCCGGGGTGGGGAACTGGCGGAAGAGCTCGGGCGTGGCGAGGTTTACGCCGGCATCCGTGCTCTGAGCCGAAAGGATCGTTGCCACTGTCAGCTCCCAGGCATTGCTGTGGATCAGGGCGCAAACGGCATCGGGGTAGGCTTTCTTCAGTGCGTCGAGGATGGCAGCGATGCGCTCGGGGGCGAGGGGTCTGGCGGTACCTTTGTGTTTTAGGGTTTTCTTTGCTGTTTTCTTTTTGACGGCTACGGGCTCGGAGGCGGCAATGGCGCGGGCTTCAGCGGAGGAGGCTGCTGCCTTGCGGGACTTCTTTACGGGGGTGCTTGCGGCCTTCTTTGTCGCCATGGGGCTTATTCCGATCGGACGGTGCGCTGCTCCGAGCAGAATACAGGGGTCTCTCCACTCCGGGGGACGAGGAGGCTGTCTGCTCCGGTCGAGACGACAGGGTTGGGCGGGGACGGGCTGAAAGCAGATCCCCTCGCTTCGCTGCGGGATGACAGGAAGGGAGGCGTGCATGGTCGATAATGATGGCTGTATGGAGAGTGTCGTTGTGCCAGAGTTGCCCCCGGTTCCCCTCACCCTTGAAGGCTCCAGCGTGTTGCATCAGATGTTTCGCTTCGATTGGGCTGCGTGGAAGCAAGTGCCCGCCGAAAAGCGGGACAGCCTGGCCGCGGAGTTCGGCAATTTGCTGCGTCGCTGGGAGGCGGGCGCGCTTGGCGGGGGCGGTCATCCCAACCAGTCTGCCCTGTTCTCGCAGATCGGCCACAAGGGCGATTTGACGCTGCTGCACCTCCGCGACTCGCTCGAGGATTTGAACCGCGCGGAGCTGGAGTTGGCACAGAGTGGCATGTACTCCTTTCTGCAACCGATGCACTCCTATCTTTCGGTGGTGGAGTTGGGATTGTACGAGTCCTCAGAAAAGATCTATGCCGGCCTTTCCGAGCG
>CAXTGE010000038.1:20399-22554 GCA_964243645.1 uncultured Acidobacteriaceae bacterium
GCCGACTCGGTGCGCCAGATCATCACCGGCTCGATCGGCCTGGACGACTGGGAGTGGGGTGTCGATCTGTTTGCCGAGGACCCGGTGATCTTCAAGAAGCTGATCTACGAGATGCGCTTTGACAAGGTGAGCGCAGTGTACGCGGCGTTCGGGCAGTTCTTTGTTTCTGTACGTGTGCCGGCGGAGCACGCGTCGCAATGGTTCGACGGGGTGCTGGGGTAAGCTGCGCGCGCGCAGTCGCTATACTGGGCTGGAATGTTCACCAAACTCAGCGCTGTGTTGCTGGGCCTGTCCGCGGGCGCAGCGTACTCTATCGTCTTCCTTCTGATGGCTCTCCAGTCGGCGTGTATTCCGATCCCGTCGGAGATCATCATGCCGTTCGCGGGTTATAAGCTGGCGCACGACTTTGTGGAGCTGGCCATTCTGGCGACGGTAGCGTCGCTGGCCTCGAATCTAGGGTCGATCCCGGCGTACTGGCTTGGGGCGAAGGGTGGCCGGCCGATGGTGGAGCGATATGGACGCTACATCCTGCTGAAGAAGAGCGATCTGGATCTGGCGGACAAGTTTTTTAACCGGTTTGGGTCGATCACAGTGCTGCTGGGGCGCATGCTGCCGATCATCCGGACGTTTATTGCCTTTCCAGCGGGGATTGCACGGATGAACCAGGTGCGGTTTCATCTGTACACCTTTATCGGCTCGTGGCCGTGGTGTTTTGCACTGGCGTATATCGGCATGAAGCTGGGCAGCCGGTGGGATTCGGACCCTGAATTCAAGGCGGTGTTCCACCGGTTCCAGGTGGGTGTCGAGGTCGTGCTGGTGGTGGGCATCGTGTGGTTTGTGTGGACACACTGGAAGAACCGGACGGGAGCCGAGACGGCGTAACGCGAAATCATCTGATGCAAAGGGCGCCAAGGTATGCCAAGATGCGCGACGGCTACCGTGGCGAACCTTGGCTACGTTTTCGTCGCGCTCTTTTGCGTCAGATCCTGTGTCGTTTGCGCCCCGGTTTCCGGTGCGAGATACTAACCTGTCCGCGTATACGGAAAGTCCGCTTCACTAGAAGGGTAAGAAACAACGATGTCCACACCCGACGCCGCGCAGCAGCAGCCTTCTGCGGCGAGCATTACACCTCACACTGGAAAACTCGGCATTATGATCCCCGGCATGGGCGCGGTGGCGACCACGCTGATCGCCGGCGTGGAAGCCGTGCGCCGTGGCTTCGCCAAGCCCATCGGCTCGATGTCGCAGATGGGCACCATCCGCCTGGGCAAGCGCACCGACGATCGCACCCCACTGATCAAAGACTTCGCCCCGATCGCTCCCCTGGACGACCTCGTGTTTACCGGCTGGGACATCTTCGGCGGCAACCTGTATGACGCCGCGAAGACCGCCCAGGTGCTGGACCGCGACCAGCTCGAAAGCATGCGGCCTTTCCTTGAGTCGATCGAGCCGATGCCCGCCGCCTTTGAAGAGCGCTATGTGAAGCGTCTGACGGCGAAAAACAAAAAGGAAGGCAAGAACAAGTGCGACCTGGCCAACCAGATTCGCAATGACATTGCCGAGTTCAAGACGAAGACCGATCGCCAGGTCATGATCTGGTGCGGCTCGACCGAGATCTATCTCGAGCCTAAGCCGGTACATCAGACGCTGGAGGCCTTTGAGCAGGGCCTCGTGAATGACGACCCGGATATCGCGCCATCCATGCTCTATGCCTGGGCCGCGCTCAAGGAAGGCATCCCCTTCGCGAACGGCGCGCCCAACCTGACCGTGGACATCCCTGCCCTGCAGGAATTGTCTAAGAAGATGAACGCGCCGATCTGCGGCAAGGACTTCAAGACCGGCCAGACGTTCCTGAAAACCGTGCTCGCGCCCGCCTTCAAGACGCGGCAGCTCGGCGTCAGCGGGTGGTATTCGACCAATATTCTGGGCAACCGCGATGGCGAGGTTCTCGACGATCCGGACAACTTCAAGACCAAGGAAGTCTCGAAGCTCGGCGTGCTCGAGCACATCTTCCAGCCCGAAAAGAACCCCGATCTCTACGGCGATGTCTTCCACAAGGTGCGGATCAACTACTACCCGCCGCGTGGCGACAACAAGGAGGGCTGGGACAACATCGACATCTTCGGCTGGCTCGGCTACCCGATGCAGATCAAGG
>CAXTGE010000039.1:0-7082 GCA_964243645.1 uncultured Acidobacteriaceae bacterium
TTGACCTTTCAGGAGCTGTTGTTTGCGCTGCAGCGATTCTGGGCGGAGCGTGGGTGCGTGCTGCAACAACCGTATGACCTGGAGGTCGGTGCCGGGACCATGTCACCCGACACGTTTCTGCGCGTTCTAGGTCCGGAGCCGATGCGGATCGCTTACGCGCAGCCTTCGCGCAGGCCGGCGGACGGACGCTATGGGGAGAATCCCAATCGGTTGTTCCGGCACACGCAATTCCAGGTGATCCTCAAACCGCCACCGGAGCGGGTGCAGGAGATCTATCTCCAGTCGCTGGAAGCCATCGGCATCGATCTCGGCGAACACGATATCAAGTTCGAAGAGGACAACTGGGAGTGGCCGGTGGGTGGCGCTTGGGGCGTCGGCTGGCAGGTGATGCTGGATGGCCAGGAGATCACGCAGTTCACCTACTTTCAGCAGTGCGGCGGCATGGATCTTGATCCGATTTCGGGTGAGATCACCTACGGCATCGAGCGGCTGGCCCAGTTTGTGCAGGATAAAGACTCGATCTATGACATCATCTGGTCGCGTCACCCGGACACCGGCGCGGAGTTGACGTACGGGCAGGTCCGCCTGCATGAAGAGCAGCAGTTTTCTGCGTATGCCTTTGATTACGCCGACGTGCCCTCCTTATGGAGGCACCTGGATTTATATGAGGCGGAGTGCCTGGCGCTGCTCAGCCGCGCGAAAGGTGTACTGACGGAGAAGGGCGATGCTTTGGAGACCACTCGATTTCCGACGATGGGTGCGTATGAGCTGGCGCTGAAGTGCTCTCATTGCTTCAATCTGCTGGACGCCCGCGGCGCGGTGAGTGTGACCGAGCGGGTCGGTGTGATGGGGCGTATACGGGATTTGGTAGTTGGGGTGGCGAGGGTGTACGCGGCCCAGCGGCGACTGGTGGCCGCGGCAAACGAGCTGGTACCCGCCTAGGCTCCGCCACTGTCATAAGAGACCAATGCAAAGACGCGAAGAACGCGAAGTTTACGGAACGGAAGAGCGAAAGACGAGAGATGCCGGACTTTTTACTAGAGATTGGATTGGAAGAGATACCGGCGCGGATGGTCTCGGCGGCAGAGGCTGAGTTGCTGCGACGGGTGATGGCATTGTGCGAGCGGGAGAACCTGCTGGGCGCTGAGACTGCGGTGGGTGAGCGGGCGTTCAGTTACTCCTCGCCGCGACGGCTGGCGGTGATGGTGCGTGGTCTTGCGGAGCGACAGCCTGACGCGACGGAGGTGCTGACCGGGCCGGCGACCAAAATCGCGTTCAGGGACGGACAGCCCGGTCCCGCGGCCGAGGCGTTTGCCCGCAAGGCTGGCGTTGCCGTCGCCGATCTACAGCGGGTGGAGACGCCCAAGGGCGAGTATCTGCAGGCATCCGTTACAAGGCCCGGGTTGGCTGCAAGTGAGGTACTGACCCGTGACCTGCCCAAGGAGATTGCGGCGATCTACTGGCCCAAGAACATGTACTGGCGGCCCGGAAAACCGGAGCGCTTTGTACGGCCGGTGGAGTGGATGGTCTGTCTGCTGGAGGGGCAGGTGGTGCCGGTAGCCTTTGCAGGCCGTGTGGCGGGTAAGGCCACGGAAGGCCATCGGCAGCTTGCCGGGGAGGCGATTGATGTCGTGGTGCCGGAGAGCTACCGGCAGCAGATGCGTGGCGAGTATGTCCTGGTAGACGTTGAGGAACGTCGTCAGCGGATCCGCAAGGAACTGGATCGCGTAACGCGCACGGTGCCCGGCGCGCAGTGGCGCGAGGATGCCGCGCTGGTCGACCAGGTGACGCACCTGACGGAGTGGCCGGGTGTATTGCTGGGTGCGTTCGGGGCGGAGTTTCTAGAGCTTCCGGATGAGGTTCTGGTGACGGTAATGCGGGATCACCAGAAGTACTTCGCTGTGGAGGACGCCGAGGGCAAGCTGCTGCCCTACTTCCTTGCCGTCGTAAATACGGAGCTGAACGACCGGAACGCGGCGACTATTCGTCAGGGCAACGAGCGGGTTTTACGGGCGCGGTTCAACGATGCACGTTTCTTCTGGCAGATGGACCGTCGCACGGACCTGATGGACCGGGTTGCGGCTCTCGAAAAGTTGACTTTTCACACGGACCTGGGGAGCTATGCTGCCAAGTCGGCACGAATGCTCCGATTGGCTGACCGTCTCGCATCCGTCGTGAGCGGTGCAGGGGAGCATGTGGATCTCCGATCGCTGGAAGAGGCGACGACATTGGCCAAGGCGGACCTGACGACCGAGTTGGTGAAAGAATTTACCGAACTACAGGGCGTTATCGGCGGTCTGTACGCCCGGGCTGAGGGTAAGCCGGAGCGGGTTTGGCAGGCCATTTATGACCAGTACACGCCCGCTGGGGTGGAAGGTCGCGTGCCTCGATCCGTTGAGGGGGCCTTGCTTGGCATCGCCGACCGTACCGACACTATCGCGGGCCTTTTCGGTTTGGGACTGGAGCCGACAGGATCGAAGGACCCATTTGCGTTGCGGCGCGCAGCGAACGCCATCGTCAAGATCCTGGCGGAAATCGACCTGCCTCTCGGGATCGATGCCATTCTCAAGCATGCGGCGGAGAATGATGCCATTGCGGCTCGTATGGAACTGTTCTTTCACGAGCGCCTGGGCTTCTACCTGCGCGAGGTGCGCGGCTTTGCCTATGACGTGGTGACCGCCGTTCTGGTTGTGGGAACCAGCGACGTTCGCGATGCCGTCGCCCGGGCCGAGGCGGTGAGTCGTATGCGGGAGAGTCCTGACTTCCTGGCGGTCAGTGCGGCGTTTAAGCGGATGAAGAACATCCTGGAACAGGCTGAGGCCAAAGGTGAGCTGTTGGGGCCAGCCGGCGGCATGGCAGATGCAAGCACCGTGCCGGAACAGCAGGCGCTCCAGACCGCCTTCGTCGACGTGCGTGGCCGGGTGGAAACATCCGTCGCAGCCCGGGAGTACGCAGAGGCTTTAGAGGCCATGGCTACGCTGCGGCCGGCTGTGGATGGCTTCTTTGAGAAGGTGATGGTCATGGACCCCGACCCTGTGGTGCGGGGTAAGAGACTGCGCCTGCTGGCGGAGATTCTACGGACATTTGCCGGGATTGCGGACTTTTCCGAGGTGGTCAGCGCGGGATAGAGGAGTCCACACAAGAAGCCGAGGCATCTAGACCTCGTGCGCTTTTGCACGAGGAGATTGGGTCAATGCCGCATCTTTTGGACTCGCTGCAGTTAGGTGATTTGCATCTGCCGAACCGGGTCATCATGGCTCCGCTGACACGCTTGCGTGGAACGCCTGATCATGTGCCGACGGACGTCATGGTGGAGTACTACCGGCAGCGTGCCGGAGCCGGCTTGATCCTCTCGGAGGGCATCCCGGTCAGCAAGCAGGGTGTGGGTTACGCGCAGGTTCCCGGCATCTGGAGCGAGCAGCAGGTGCAGCGCTGGCGGCCCGTCACCGATGCCGTACACGCCGCTGGCGGACACATCTTTGCGCAGATTTGGCACGTAGGCCGGATCTCCGATCCCTACTTTCTTGATGGCGAAACGCCGGTCGCGCCAAGTGCGATCGCCGCGACGGGACACGTCAGCCTGCTCCGCCCCATGAAGAACTTCGACACGCCGCGAGCGCTCGACGCGGCCGAGATTCCGGGCATCATCGCGGCGTATAAACGGGGTGCCCAGAATGCCAGGGATGCCGGTTTCGATGGTGTGGAGCTGCACGGAGCTAACGGCTATCTGCTGGACCAATTCCTGCAGGACGGCACCAACCATCGAACCGATGCATGGGGCGGCACACTCGAGAAGCGCGCCCGGCTCATGCTGGAAGCAACGGACGCGGTGGCGGAGGTATGTGGACCGCAGCGCGTGGGCATGCACCTGGCGCCGCGAGGCGATGCGCACGGCATCAGCGACTCAAATCCTGCGGAGACCTTTGGCTACGTTGCCCGTGAGCTCGGCAAGCGAAAGATTGCGTTCCTGTTTGCGCGTGAGTACGAAGGTCCGGGCTGGCTTGGGCCGAAGCTGAAGGAGCAGTTCGGTGGCGTGTACATCGCGAACGAGAAGTTCACCAGGCAGACCGCCGACGCGGCGATTGCCCGGGGTGATTGTGACGCGGTGTCCTTTGGACAGCTGGCGATTGCCAATCCTGATCTGGTAGACAGGTTCCGGAGTGATGCCCCGCTGAACAAGCCCAATCCGGAGACATTCTATTCGCATGGCCCGGAAGGGTACGTGGACTACCCGATCCTGCAAGAAGCCACCGTGTAGCTCAGTTCACGGAGAAAAGTGGCCCGAACAGACAGTTCGGGCCTCTTCTCGCATGGAACGACTCAATTAAGCCGCTGCAGCCGGGAGATCAACTTTTCGGCTAGCGGTTCGCCACTCTCGGTCCAGAGCAGGCGGCTGGAAATACCGCATTTCTTTTCAACCAGCAGAGTGAAGGCCAGCAGCTTCTCGACGTTCCCCTGAATGCGAATCGTCGCGGCGCGGTCAAGTCCGTCATCTACAAGTTCATCGTCCAGAGTGAACGGGGTATCCAGGCCGAAGTCGACGCGGATGTGGCCATTCGTCTCGTAGGTACCGTGGTCAAACTCCGGCCCGAAGCCGGTGATGCGGACGCGGGTAGGTTCCAGTCGCCAGGCTGGATCGAGTTGAGCTTCGCCGTCGGTTTCTTCGCTTTCCTCCTCGACTTCTTCCCCGTCCTCAGACGCGTTCAGGCGACTCCCCTCGGGCAGCCACAGGCCCCACCGCATCTCGAACTCATAGGCGGTATCTTCATGGAGCTGCTCCGTCGCTTCCACCACGGCGTTCTCGATGCGAGAGGCGTCGGTATCGTCGCCAGCTGCGGCGCGTTCATCGTTCACGTAGATTCGCTGAAAGGTCGGGGACTCCGTCCAGTCCAGCGGGTAGTTTGTTGCTGCGACCACGCGGTTGTAGGCACTCCCGGCATTGCCGCCGGAGGCCACCTGGGCAAACTGGCGCATCACGCCGCCAAGTGCCGAAGACAGCGCGGCAAAGCGGAAGTTGGGGTACCAAAGGCTGAGATAGAGCTGATCGGCCATCACGGGATTGGATGCTTAGAGCCACGCCCCGTTGCGAGTGAGAAGATGGAAGCTGCGCATGCTGTGGTCAGCGACAAGATTCCGATGGGTTTTGCTGGGCGGCGTCTTCCTGCTGGCGGCAGTGGTGGCGAGCTTCTTCGGCCTGGCGCGGTACCGGGCGGGCAAGGTCTGGCAACACATCCTGGCGCGTAACGGGGTCAATCTCAGGCGGGAAAGCGGCGGAATTACCTGGTCGCAGTCGAACAAGCAGCGCACCCTCTTTACGGTGCATGCCTCCAGGGCGACACCCATTGGCAATAACAAGTGGGCTCTGCATGATGCAGTGTTGATTCTGTACGGCCGCGAAAAAGGCCGTGACGATCGTATCTATGGTCAGGAGTTTGAATACGACCAGGACCAGGGAATAGCTCGGGCCCTGGGCGAAGTGCATATGGACCTGCAGGCGCCGGAGCCGGGCGGCAAGGCGCCCGCGGCGGGAGCGCGGCCGGATCTCGATTTCAACCGCGACGATTCTGCGGCGGCGGATCCCGCGGTCATCCATGTGCGGACCAGTGGCCTGGTGTACATGCGCAAGCTGGGCATCGCCGCCACCGGCGAGGTGACCGAGTTTCGCTTCGGGGGTATCACCTGCACCTCGCGAGGGGCGGAGTTCGACTCCGAGCATAGCCTGGTGCGACTACTCGCAGACGTCACGATGTCCGGGCAGCTCAAGCGCGCGCCCTTCCGCTTGATCGCAAACCACGCCGTGCTGGATCGCTCGTCCGAGACCGCAGACCTTACGATGCCAGTGCTTACATCGGGAGATCGCGGTGCCCGGGCAGCCCACGCGTTGTTTCACCTGCATAAGGACGGATCCCTGCAGACGGCCGACGCGAGTGGGGCGGTTGAAATGCATGACGGGCTGCAGACCGTGTCCGCGTCGCAGATGTCTGCCGTCTTCGGAATCGACAATCACCCGCAACACGCGGGCCTGTCGAACGAGGTTCACTTCTCCGACAGGGATCAGGCAAAACCATCGCAGGGCACGGCTAAGACGCTTGACCTCGACTGGAACAGCGCAGGCGTCCTCAGCGAGGTTGTCGCGAAGGGTGCAGTGAGTTACCTCGCCAGCGCAATGGCAGGGAATGGAGGCATGGAGCACCGGCAGGTTCATGCAGAGCAGGCAGTGGCCAGCTTCGCTGCGGGTCCCGCAAAGCACGCCTTTCTGCGGCGCGTGCGGCTGACTGGAGGCGCCCAGGTGAATGCCGCGGCACCGCCTGTGAAGGATCATAGTGATTACGGGAGTGAGACCGAGACCAGAATTGCCGGTGATGAGCTCGTGACCGACTTCGTCACCGGCCCTGCAGGCAATGCCGTCGCAAAGACGCTGACCGGAACGGGTCACACCGAACTGGAACAGCGCGCGGCAGACGGGTCACGGCAGCAAAGTGCAGGAGACTCCCTGGTGATGATCTTCTCCCCAAAGCCGGGGGGGAAGGTAGTGGCGCAACAGGCGCAGGTGTCCTCGGCGGTGCAGACAGGTCATGTGGAGGTGCAAAGTTGGGCAGCTCCGAAAGCTGGGAGGGCCGGCGTTCTGCCGGAGCTGACTTCCGGGCATGCGGACAGGGCGGTATATGCGGCGGCGAACTCATCGCTGACGCTCACCGGCTCGTCGAGCGAACGGGCATCCGTGCAACAGCCCCAAGGCGACTTTATCGCCGATCAGATTCAATTGGACCAGGGGACCGGGGACGCCGAAGCGGTCGGACACGTCACCGCGACGAGTCTCGGGACCAACGGCGGCCCGGGAACGCACGTGCTCGCCAGTCGCGCCCACCTGCTCCATGCGCCATCCATCTCAGAGTTCTATGGCTCTCCGGGGCAGCCCGCGCAGTTGTGGCAGGGCGGATCGCAGGTACAGGCCGCGCAAATTACGCTGGATGGCAAGACGCATGCCCTCGCCGCACGACCGGAAGGGAGCGGCGGACGCGTTCAGGCCATCTTTGCTGCCTCGGGTGTGCGGAAATCCGGCGCGGAGACATCGCCAGCCA
>CAXTGE010000039.1:7182-21193 GCA_964243645.1 uncultured Acidobacteriaceae bacterium
CGGTCTCCAAGGCAACTCCCGCGTTTGGTCGGCCGGGCGGCAAGGGCCTTGCGGGTGAGGGTGTGCCGGAAGCGGAGCGAAATACCCTGGGAGTGAGTGCACTCCGCCTGGACTACGATGAAACGCACCACGAGGCCGTGTTCGGCGGCGACGTACATCTAACGGGGGCGATGGGCGAGGTAATAGCCGAGCGCGGGGTAGCTTTTCTGAAGCAACCCGAGAGCAAAGGTGAAGCGGGTACCGTGACCGCGACCAAAAATCCCACACAGCAGCAGCCACTCGCACCGGACATGGGCGGCAGCCTGGACCGTTTTGTCATGCTGGGCAACGTGCGTCTCAGGCAGCCGGGTCGGACCGGTACGGGTGAACAACTCACGTACACCGCTGCCGCGGATAGCTTTTCGCTGACCGGAACGACGAGCTCTCCGCCCCGGGTCACAGGCGAGGGGGGAACGGTGGTCACCGGGGCGACCCTGCTGTTTGAAGGTGCCGATAGTACGATCGTGGTGGCAGGAACGAAGGGCGACACAAAATCGACCGGCCCGACGCGCGTACACACGGAGACAGATCTGAAGCAGTGATTCAGTAGCCAATCCATGCGAACGTTAGCCACAGAGGAGATCGGAAAGGCGTACAGCGGCCGGCAGGTGGTCCGCGGGGTCAGCCTGGAGATTCGGCAGGGGGAAGTAGTGGGCCTGCTCGGCCCGAACGGGGCCGGCAAAACCACGACCTTCTACATGATCGTAGGCCTGGTGCGGCCCGACCTGGGAAGGATCACGGTCGATGGCGCGGATATCACGCGAACACCCATGTACCTGCGGGCACGCGAGCACGGCATCAGCTACCTGCCGCAGGAGCCCTCGGTATTTCGCAAACTTACCGTAGAAGACAACATCCTCGCCGTCATGGAGACCCAGCACGGGACCTGGCAGCAGCGCCGGCAGAGGACCGAAACACTGATTGCGCAGCTAAGCTTGGGCCATGTGCGCAAGACGCAGGGCTTTGCGCTTTCGGGCGGCGAGCGGCGACGTGTGGAGATCGCCCGCTGCCTGGCCATCGAGCCATCGTTCATCCTGCTCGACGAGCCCTTCTCCGGTATCGATCCCATCGCGGTCCTGGAGATCCAGCAGATCATCTTTGATCTGAAGAGCCAGGGCATCGGCATCCTGATCACCGACCACAACGTGCGGGAGACGCTTAGCGTCACGGAACGGGCTTACATCATTCATGATGGAAAGATCTTCAGAACCGGTACACCAGGCGCACTGGGCAGGGACCCCGAGGTGAAGCGCATCTACCTGGGCGAAAATTTCTCTATGGGCAACGAGGCTTGGCCAACACACGAGAACTCTTCGAAGAAGGAAAGCTCCTAGTCTGGCGTGTGCGCGATTGCATGCAATTTGGCGTCCAAAGTCAGCTTAAGAGACGCTTTGTCATAGAAAAACCGGAGTAGACTCTAGGCACGTCCCGCATCTCCCGTCAACGGGACGCCTCGCGTGGCAATTGGCGTGCGATACGGAACGGGTCTGGAGTCACGTCCGTTGTTGCAGGCCAGACTGAATGTCAAGCTCACCCAGCGCCAGGTGCTTACCCCCGGTCTCGTACAGATGGTGGCGGTTCTTGCGCTCAATAACCTTGAACTCAAGGACATGATCAACAACGAACTGGTGGAAAATCCCATTCTGGAGGAATTGGACCAAAGCGTCGAGACCCTGGAAGAGCGGGCTGGACGGGAAGGGGACCGTGAACGCAGTGCCCAGGCGGTTGTTACCGAAGGCGAGCGCGTCGACCAGGGAGAGAAAGACCCCTTTGAAGAGGTAGACTTCGGCAGCTATTTTCAGGATTACCTGGATCCCGGCTACAAGTCGCCGTCCACCTTCGAGGAATACGACAAGCCTTCTTTCGAGCAGTTCCTGGCTGCCCCGAGTTCTCTCGCAGATCATTTGCTTTGGCAGCTCGGCTCCATGAGCCTGACCGCCCATGTGCGGGAGACGTTAGAACTGCTGATCGGAAATCTCAACGAGGATGGATATCTAACGGCGAGCGAGGAAGAACTGCTTCCGCTTGGTATGGGCGTCACCTGGGCAACGGAGGCCGAAGGGACGCGGTGTCTGGACGCTGCCCGGTCTGTCCTGCTGAAACTCGATCCGTTGGGCGTGGGTGCACGTGATCTTCGCGAATGCCTGGTGAATCAGTTGCGGGCGCTGCGGGAGCAACAGCTGCGCAGCGATGGCCGCCGTGACAAGAATCGAGCCCTGTTCGAGGTGGCGGAGACCATCGTGCAGGCGCACCTCCCCCTATTGCAGCGCAAGGATCTGCGTGAGCTGGCGCGGGTCTGCCGGCGGCCGTTGGTGGACGTGGAGACGGCGGCGGAGGTGATCCGCAAGCTCGATCCGAGACCGGGCGCACGCTTCCACGAAGTCACAACGCGCCTGATCCAGCCGGATGTGAGTTTCGCCAAGCGCAACGAGGACTGGGTCGTCGTGTTCCATGACGACGATGTGCCCTCCCTGCGGCTAAACCATGAGTACCGGCGCATGATGATCGAGCGGCGGCTGGAACGCGAGGTCCGCGATTACGTTAAAGAACGGTATCGTTCTGCCATCCAGCTGCTGCGCAACCTGGAGCAGCGGAAGGCAACGATTGTGCGCACCTGCGAGGTGATTCTGCGCCGCCAGCAAGAGTTCCTCGACCGCGGTGTGGAGGGCCTGCGCCCCATGATGATCAAAGAGGTGGCAGACGAGATCGGCGTGCATGCCTCCACGATCAGCCGGGCGGTGTCGAACAAATATGTGCACACACCGCAAGGCGTTTACGAGCTCCGCTTCTTCTTTTCGGAGGCGGTGAACGGCCCCGAGGGCGGCGACGTGCCCTTGCTTCTGCTGAAGCGCAAGGTGAAGAAGCTGATCCAGGAGGAGAATGCTGCCAAGCCGCTCACGGACGACGCATTGGCGGCGGAACTGCAACGGCAGGGCATTCAGGTAACGCGGCGTACGGTGGCAAAATACCGGGAAGACCTGGGCATACCCAGCACCCATCAACGCCGTCGGCGGTAACGGCATCGTACGTGAGCGGAAGGAGATCTCATGCATATTGAGTTCGTTGGTCGTCATTATTCCGTTACGGCCAAGCAGAGAGCCCACGCGACCGAGTACCTCGAGCGCATCGTCCAAATCGTCCCCAACGCGGTGAGCGCCCGAGTGATCGTGACCGAAGAGGGCTACCGCAAGGTGGCCGAGGTGGAACTGATCATCCCAAACGGCGACCTGGTCGCCAAGTGCGAAGGAACGGATGTGGATCAGGTGCTGCATGACGCTCTCCGGCGAGTGGAGCAGCAAGCTGTGAAGCACAACCAGCGCGAGAAGACGATCCGGGATCACTCCAAACCGGTCACCACCGAAGACAGCGAAGACCGCGGCATCACCGCAGCACTGAAGACGCAGTAACCATCAGCTGAGAACGAGGAAGGGCTCGGGATGCCGGGCCTTTCCTCGTTGCTCTTCCTTCGCAGAAACTAGCCAGACTTCGACACACGGATAGTAGGATCGAGTGCATGGCGACCCGCCGACCGGCCGCAAAAAAGTCAAGCAAGCCTAAAGGCAAAGTACCGGACGCGGCTCCTGCCCTGGTCGTGGAGGGCAACCCACGCGAACTCGTCATCGTCACGGGCATGTCGGGATCGGGGAAGCTCTCGGCGCTCAAGACCTTCGAGGATCTCGGCTTCTACTCGGTGGATAACCTGCCGCTGGAGCTGATTCCGCGCTTTGCCGACCTGGTAGCCAAGTCTGCCGAGATCGAACGCGCGGCGCTGGTCGTCGATGTGCGTGAAGGCATGCGGTTGGACCGTTTCCCGGCAATCCTGAAGCAGGTTCGCGCGGTACTGCCGACACGGGTGGTTTTTCTGGAAGCCCACGAGGATGTGCTGGTTCGGCGGTTCTCAGAGACGCGCAGGCCCCATCCGCTGGGTCGTGGCGAAACGGTGATGTCCTCGATACGGGCAGAGCGAAAGCGGCTCGATCCGATACGCAACGTCGCCGATATCCTGCTGGATACCTCGAAGTTCAACGTCCATGAGCTGCGCGCCCACCTGCAGGTGCAGTTCGGACGCGCCGAGAATGCCGGTGAGCAAAATCTCACCATCGGCATTACGAGCTTCGGCTTCAAGAACGGCGTGCCCTCGGAGGCCGATCTGGTCTTCGACGTTCGTTTTCTTCCCAATCCGCACTTCATTCCCGAGTTCCGCAAGCTGACCGGTAAACATACCCGTGTCGCGAAGTATGTCCGATCCTTTCCGCAGACGAAGGAGTTCCTGGACAAGGTGACAGACCTGCTGATCTTCCTGCTGCCCCATTACATCAAGGAAGGCAAGAGCTACCTGACGATCGGCATCGGCTGTACCGGCGGCCAGCATCGCTCGGTGATGATCACCGAAGAGCTGAAGAAGCGTCTCGGAGCAGCCGGATACCGGGCCAAGGCAGCGCACCGGGATATGCCTCGGTGAGGCTTCCGCGTGTCTACCCGATTCTGGACTTGGACACGCTGAGAAGGCATGGCCTCCACGTAAAGAGTTTTGTGCAGCAACTCGTCGAAGGGGGCGCGGAGATCCTGCAGCTGCGCAATAAGGGTGGCTCGCCGCAGGAGATCCTCCATCAGGCCGAATGGATTTCCGATCGGCTCCGTAATACAGGGTGCATGGCGGTGATGAACGATCGCGCGGACCTGGCCCTGCTTGCCGGGTGGTCGGCCGTCCACCTGGGCCACAAGGACCTGCCACCGGAGGCAGCGCGGGTCGTCTTTGGTCCACGTCCCCTGATGATCGGCGTATCGACGCATAGCGAAGGCCAGGTGATCGCAGCGGACGCAAGCTCCGCCGATTACGTGGCCATTGGCCCAATCTTTGGAACAAAGACCAAGGCCGACGCCGAGCCGGTCGTGGGGCTGGAGGGGGTGCGCCGTGCGCGTGCGCTCACCCGTAAACCGCTGGTCGCCATTGGCGGCATCACGCGGGAGAACGCGGCCGCGGTGATGGAGGCCGGCGCGGATTCCGTCGCCATTATCGGCGCGCTGATCGCGGATGGCGAGAGCGTTTCGGCGGTGATGGGAGACTTTCTTCAGCGTCTGCGGTAACGTTCTATTCATCAACCCCACAGCGCAGCGTCCACGGTCGCTTCTGCGCGGAGAAGTAGGTTCAAAGCACTTGGCACTGGATGGGATCAGCCGGCATGCGGCCTCGGCGGCACTGACGACAGAGGTGGAGAGCACGCCGGCTGCGGGCACCCGCCTTGTACAGGGGCTCGGCCTTTTTTCGGCAACGGCCATTGTCATGGGTTCCATGATCGGGTCGGGCATCTTCATCGTGCCCGCTGACATGAGCCGCACGCTGGGCTCGCCGGCATTGCTGATTGCGGCTTGGCTGGTCACGGCGGCGATGACCATGATCGGGGCGCTCAGCTACGGCGAGCTGGCGGCCATGATGCCCAAAGCCGGCGGCCAGTATGTCTACCTGCGCGAGGGCCTTGGCCCCATCTGGGGCTTTCTCTACGGCTGGACGCTGTTTCTAGTGATCCAGACCGGCACGATTGCCGCCGTCGGCGTGGCCTTCGGCAAGTTTCTCGGCGTATTTTTCCCCGCGATCAGCCAGTCCCGCTGGCTGGTGCACGTGGGAAGCGGAAACATCGGTCTAAATACGGCAAATCTGGCAGCCATTGCCGTCATTACCTTGCTCACGTTCACTAATACGCAGGGCGTGAAGCTGGGCGCTGCTGTACAAAATGTCTTCACGACCGCCAAGGTGCTGGCATTGCTGGGCGTCATTGCAGTGGGACTGATCGCCCGCAATCGCCAAGCCATAGCCGCCAACTTCGGCCACGCCTTCTTTGCCGGTGCCAACCTGCAGGTGCGGCACAGGCTGGACATTGGATCGTTCTTAGGTTTGGGCGGCGGGTCGGCAGCCGTGGGCATCCTTTCGCTGATTGCCGTGGTGCAGGTAGGCTCGCTGTTCAGCTCGGACGCCTGGAACAACGTCACCTTTACCGCGGGCGAGATCCGAAATCCGAAGCGCAATCTACCGCTCTCGCTGGTGCTTGGAACCGGCGTTGTTCTGCTGTTATATGTCCTGTGCAACTTCGTCTATCTCGCGGTGCTGCCGATGACAGGCATCCCCGGTGCGGCGACACTGGCAGGGCGGGGCATCGCCTTTGCGACAGAAGACCGTGTCGCAACGGCCGTGATGGAGTCGGCCTTTGCGGGAATGGGTGCAAAGCTGATGGCCGGGGCCATCCTGGTTTCCACCTTCGGCTGTGTGAATGGCATGCTGCTGGCCGGGGCGCGTGTGTACTACGCCATGAGCCGGGATGGGCTGTTCTTTGCAGCCACAGGCAAGTTGGATGGGAGAACGGGAGTACCCAGAAACTCACTTTGGCTGCAGTGGGCCTGGACTTGTCTACTATGCCTGAGCGGCAGCTACGGCCAATTGCTGGATTACGTTATCTTCGCGGTGTTGCTCTTCTATGTGTTGACCATCGTGGCGTTGTTTGTTTTGCGCCGGACCCGCCCGGATGCCCAACGCCCCTACAAGGCCTTCGGTTACCCGATCTTGCCGGCCTTGTATATCGGAATGGCCCTTTGGATCTGTGGTGTACTGTTGCGATACAAGCCACAGTACACATGGCCTGGGTTGCTGCTGGTGCTGCTCGGGGTACCGGTGTATCTATTGCGCGCGCGTCGGCAGGTGCCGGCTGCGGCCCTTGAGTTGTAGGAGGACAGGACGGTCGGATGGCGAATCTTTTTGCGAAAAAGTCCATGAACGCGCTAATGGCTGAGGCTCAGTCAGAGGGGTCTCACTCGCTGAAGCGGACACTCGGCCCCTTTCAACTGACGGCGCTCGGGATCGGTGCCGTGATCGGCGCAGGCATCTTTGTGATTTCGGGTATCGGCGCTCAGAAGGCGGGGCCTGCGTTGATGCTGGCATTCGTCTTGTCTGGCCTGGGATGTGCCTTTGCCGGGCTCTGCTATGCGGAGTTTGCCGCCATGATTCCTCTCGCGGGTTCGGCGTACACGTACGCCTATGCGACGCTTGGAGAGCTGTTCGCCTGGATCATTGGCTGGGACCTAACGCTCGAATACGCCATGGGTGCAAGCACGGTCAGCTCGGGATGGTCCAACAACTTCGTCGAGTTCCTGCAGATATTCAAGATCCGCTTCCCGCTGTGGCTCGCCTACGATCACTGGACCGCCGTGCGTCACTGCATCGACGAAGTGGCGCGGTCTACGGTGCTCTCGGCGCAACCGAACCTCGTACCTGGATCGAAGGCCTTTTCGGAGGCCGTGCTGGCGCTGACGGCGAACCCTTCCGCTGCTTTGCAGGCGCGCGCACATGCATTGCTGAATGCGCCGCA
The DNA here is from genome assembly GCA_964243645.1 of uncultured Acidobacteriaceae bacterium. Lineage (GTDB taxonomy): Bacteria > Acidobacteriota > Terriglobia > Terriglobales > Acidobacteriaceae > Granulicella. The sequence goes on from CAXTGE010000039.1 coordinate 14,580, forward strand.
CATTTTCGGCATGGAGTTTGGATTCAATCTGCCGGCCCTGCTGATTGCGCTCTTGATCACGGCCATTCTCGTGGTCGGCATCCAGGAATCGGCGCGGTTCAACGCCGGCATTGTGATCGTCAAGGTGGCTGTGGTGTTGTTTGTGATCGCCCTGGGAACCCACTATGTGGACCGGGCGAACTGGGGGAGCAGTTGGCACACGTACTCGCCCTTCGGCCTTGGGGGCATCGGATTGGCCGCCGGGCTCGTGTTCTTCTCCTACATCGGGTTTGACGCTGTCTCCACCACCGCCCAGGAAGCCAAAAACCCCAAGCGGGATCTGCCGATCGGCATCATTCTATCGCTAATCATTTGCACGGTCCTGTACATCGCTGTCGCGGCGGTACTGACGGGCATGGTGTATTGGCCACAGATCAACATCGAGGCGCCATTGGCGCATGCCTTTCTGGACCACAATCTCGGCTGGGCCTCAGACATCATTGTGCTCGGGGCGCTTGCCGGGCTTACCAGCGTCATGCTGGTCATGCTGCTCGGTCAGTCGCGCATCCTGTATGCCATGGCCAACGACGGTTTGCTGCCCGGTAAGTTCTTTGGAGAGATCCATCCGAAGTTCCGCACCCCGTGGAAGGGCACGATTCTTGCCGGATGCCTGGCGGCCATAGTCGGTTCGATGACGCCCATTGACCTGATTAGTAAAATGGTCAATATCGGCACCTTGCTGGCCTTTGTCATCGTCTGTACCGCGGTGATTGTGCTTCGGCGTGTCGATCCGGAACGCGTCCGTCCGTTCAGGACTCCCCTGGTTCCCCTTGTGCCCATCCTGGGCATCATCATCTGCGGCTACATGATGGTGGAGCTGGGCATCGGGAACTGGATCCGGCTGGTGGGCTGGTTGCTGATCGGCTTGGTGGTGTACTTCAGTTATGGCCAGAAACACAGCCGCGTACAGCGGGGGCTGAAACCTGCCGACCTGGAAGCGGCTCAGCGCGAGATCGCATAAGCTTAGCCACTAGCAAGGGACAGGTCTGGCTTCGGCCGACCTGAACTGCTAGTTATGGTTTGAGGAAGCTCGGGTACGCGCGGCGCTTGCCTGCGTGGTGGTCGAGCTTACGGGCACTGTTACAGAGTTCACGGGTGTGGGATCGTCCCTGAGTTTCACGAACAGGGTACCGATTCCGCCCGAAGGGTGCGGTACGGGAAGGCTGTTTCCCGTGAAGCCGTCCGGCACCGCGTCGGGATTTCCAAATGCCGGGTCCGCTGAAACAGCCTGGAGTAGAAAGAGATTCAATCCGCTCAGGCTGCACGGCTCCTTCGTATCCGCCGTGCATTGCAGATGGGCCAGCGTGGGAAGGCGGACAAGCGTGCCGAGAGACATCCAATCGCTTTCACGAGCAGGATCCTCGGCCAGGGGAGTGATGCTGACTGTAGCCTCCTGAGCCTGAGTGCCGGCACTCGGATTATTGTCAGCTTGGGGCGTCGGACTGAGTTCCCCCTCCGGCCGCTTGTTTCGTGCCGGCATCTGTGGAAAAACGGCACGAAGGCGAAGCGCTCCGAAGGCGCTGGGACCGAACGAACGTAGTGGGTCGAGGCTCGCGACGATCGTATGGGGATCCTGCAGGACGAGCCCGCCCGAGGGCGCCAGGGTGAGCACGGTCCGCAGGGTTCCGTCAGACGTTTCGATCTCGATCCGGCCATTGCGGGGAAAGTCGTTGCGGCTCTTCAGCGTAAAGGTGAGGTGGGCAGCCAACGGCAGATCGTCCGTGCTGGTGAGCAGGATCGCGGAGCCGGGTAGAGACTCGAAGCCTTTGCTGATCACTGAAACTGTAGGCCGCGCCGGCAGGACCGTAAGGGAGAGCGGAAGGCGCCGACCATCATTGAGGGTGACCTGCGCGAATAGCTTGTCGCCGGCGCGCGTGGGCGGTTGGGCCGCATCGGGAGGCAGACTGAGCCGCATGGAGCCCTCGTTTTCAACAGCCGCAGCGTCCGCCGGATCCGGCACGGACTGTGGAACCGGCCGAAAGACGAGATCGCCCAGGGTGACCTTCTGAATACTTGCCAGGCTTGTTCCCGTCAGCAGCATGGAACGATCCCCTGCCGGCAGCGCGACATTTTCGAGGTGAGGAGGATCGGCAAATGTCTGGGCCGCTACCGCGTCAGGCTTTGGCTGGCCATATTGCTGAATCTCGAGATGCAAATTGCCTGGGTTGACTCGATGGCTGTCTGGCAGGCTTACCGCCAGCAAATCCTTGTGATCCGGTCGGGTCGCTTCGTGGAAGGTCAGAGGCGTCTCGTCTTGACCGCTTCCTGGACCGACCGCCACTGTATGCACGCACGCACTTCCGCTCGATTCGAGAAGAACTTGCGCTGTTTTGCCGACGATAATATCGCCAGTGTTGCCGTCTTCACGCAGAATATGCCAGTTGCCGCCGGGAAGCTGCTGCAGAGGAACCGTCGGACCGACAAACGCGTCGAACCCCCAACGCCCCTGAATGGTTCCCGTGAGCGAGACGGGCTCGGGTGAGGATTTCAGCGGGGTACTGTCCGTAGCAGGCCCGCTTTGCGTTGGAACGGGAGGTATGCCGCTGGCGCCCGCAATCAGGGGCCGTTGTTCCCGTAGGGGCACACGATGTTCAGGGCCGTGCTGCAGTACAAGGCCGCCTTCAAACGCGTCGGGAACAAGGGGGATGTCAGTTTGCGGCGCTGATCCGGGAGGTGTGTTCAGGTGCAGCACCAGGCCGGTCGCAAAATCCGTGGAAAAGACCAGTGGCGCTCCTTCAATATTGAGCACCACCCTGGGCTTGAGCAGGCAGGCGACCTCATTCGGATTCGCAGGACGCAGAGGAGGCTTTTGAGCCTCCTGAATGCTGGGCAGACCTACAACGAGCACTGACTTCGGGTTGTGAAAGGACGGCGGGGTATTCAGGCGAAGATTCAACGCATCCCCCTGCGGAAACGCGATGGCAGGAATGTACTGATACTGGGCTGTATGCAGACTGCCCATGAGGCGGACGAGATCCACAATGGCACCGACGTAGGCGGAATAGAGCCCAGCCCCGGCGATAGCCGTGTAGCTGGTTGCCTGAATGAGATCCGAGGTGGGTCCATTCGCTAGGGCGCTGGCGATGTTCTGTCCATGCCCGTCATCCAGGAGCGTTTGTGTTCCAGTTTGAGTCAGGCAGGCAAACTGCAGTTCGGGTGGCCTCTTAAAGCACTCGGCATTCGGCTTTAGTGAAAGAGTGCGGGCCAGCAGATCAGACCGTCGCTGCAATTCGGCCGCGTCGGAGGATGGCACGCGACGGATATCGGCGACGTAACGCTCGATGCGAGCCTGCTCAAAGCCAGCCTCGTTCAGGTCCTGCGAGGCGCGAACAAAGACGCCCGGGCGTCCGCGGACAGCAGATTTCAGTGTGGCAAAATCTCCGCCCGTCTCCGGCGCCATAAAGAGAACCACCTGCTGGGCTTCGGCGGGAACTGTAACGAAGACGCCTTCGTCGCGAACTTCCTTCTTCCAGGTCTCGACGCGAAAGAACCAGCTGTCCGGTGGGGGATTCGTCGTGCCGCGAAGAAAGGCGCAGATCAGGAGGTATTTAACCGATTGGCTCGGCGGGAGATCCGGGTGAATCCAAAGCTTGTCCCCGGGCTGCAGGTTGGGAACCGAGGCGATCGGCAGCGTTTGCTGGGCACCTATAGGCCCACGTGTCACGCGCACATCGATCTTTGGCCCAACCAGGTCAAAGCGGGCGTCGGCCGAGGCTATCGGGCGAACGAGAGCCAGCGAAAGCAGAAGAAAACACAATCGCCGCACGCACACCCCCTTGCCTGCAGTTTAGATGCGTCGATGCTTGCCTTATGTGCAACGGAGGTGTGACGCTTACCTGGCCCGTCGGCTGGGGCCGTCGCTTTCCACAGAGCCATCGCGGATGGAGATCACGCGATGAGCATAATCTGCAATGTCCGGTTCATGCGTTACGAGCACAATGGTGTTGCCGCGGGAGTGCAGCTCGTCGAAGAGCGCCATGATCTCCACGGAGGTCTTGGAGTCGAGATTGCCTGTCGGCTCGTCCGCGAGAATGATGCTGGGATTGTTGACCAGGGCCCGGGCGATTGCCACACGTTGGCGTTGACCGCCGGACAGCTCGTTAGGCTTGTGATTCATGCGGGAGCCAAGGTTTACGCTCTCCAGCACCGATTTGGCGCGCTCAATGCGCTGGGCGGACGGCGTGCCGTTGTAGATAAGTGGAAGCTCGACATTGTGCAGCGCCGTCGCCCTGGCCAGCAGGTTAAAGGTCTGGAAGACGAACCCGATCTCCTTATTACGGATGCGGGCAAGTTCGTCATCGTTCAGCTTGGATACGTCGTGCTGATTCAGCCAATACTGCCCGTAGCTGGGCGAATCAAGGCAGCCGATCAGATTCATCAGTGTCGATTTACCGGAACCGGAGGGACCCATAATCGCGACATATTCGTTGTGCCGGATGCGGATGTCGACGCCGCGCAGGGCATGCACCTGCTGGTCGCCCATCTCATAGGTTTTCCATATGTTGTTCGACACAATGACGTCGCCGGGATGGGGTCCGTCGGCGTTCCTGCCAAGGCGCTCCGATGGGGAGATCTCGGGGGGGAAGGCGGTGCTGGTGGCCATTCGGTCTCCTTCGGCCAGTGATCCCATCCGGGATGATACTGGCCGGGTCTCTTTGCCAAGCTTAGCTTGAGCTGTCCGCGGAAGGCGTCGCGGCAGCTGTGTCGAGCTTCACCGCCTCGCCGCTTTTCAGGATTCGCAGGATCTTGAACCTTCCCGTAGCAATTTCGTCGCCCTCATGAACGCCGCTCAGCACCTCCACGTCGGTCGCTCCGGAGATGCCGGTCGTTACCGGCGTAAACCGCACGCGCAGGGTCTTTTTGTCGTGGACGAGCACATAAACGCCCTCTGTGGTCTGCTGACGGGTTGCTGCGGCAACGGCACCCTTAGCGGCGGAACCGTGATCCTTAAAGAGCTGTGCCTCGGTTGCCGGGTCTCTTTCCACAAGAGCCTGAATCGGCACGGAGAGCACATTCATCTTTTGCGCCGTGGTGATCTTCGCGTTCACCGAGAGGCCGGGACGAAGCTCGGGAAGGGACTGATCTAGAGTGACAACGACCTTGAAGTCCTTTGCCTCCTCCGTGCCGGTCGTGGATTGCGAGGTGGCGACACCGGTAGTCCGAAGCAGGGCCTGATCACCCACCTCGGTAACGTGGCCCTTGTAGACGTGACCCGGAAAGGCATCGACGGTCACATCGGCAGTCTGCCCAAGCTTCAGGTTCACAATATCTGTCTCGTCGACCTTGACCTCGGCGGTGATGACGCTCATATCGGCAAGGGTCATCAGGGTCGACCCCTCGGCATTCTGGATACCGACGACGACGGTCTCTCCTTCTCGTACCGGTACATTGGTCACCAGGCCGTCAAAGGGAGCGCGACTGACCGTCTTGTCGAGAGAGTCGTAGTTCGACCGCTGTGTGGCAACGGCCTGATTCACATGCCCGCGCGCTGACAGGGTCTGCGCCTGGGACTGGGTGAAGGCGGCCTGCCGCTGTGCCAGGGTCGCTACGGACATGTCGTAGGCGGCTTTCTTCGCATCGAAGTCCTGCCGGGCAATCAGCTTGTCGTTGAACAGCTGCTGCGAGCGGCCGAAGTCGAGCTGTTTTTGCTCGAGGTCAGCCTTTGCCTGATCGACATTGGCCTGAGCCGTTTTCTCCGCCGCCAGGTAGGAGTTCACGTCAGTCCGACTGCTGGCGATGGTGGCCTGCTGCGCGGCAACCGTGGCCGTCGGCTGAACGTTCTCGATCGTGGCAAGTACCGTGCCGCGTTTGACCTGATCGCCCTCTTTCACAAAGAGGTGGGTGATGCGCCCGAAGGACGTCGCGCCGACATTGACGTAGGTCTTGGGCTTGATCTGGCCGGTACCGCTGACCGTTGCCGTGAGGTCGCCATGCGCGACCTTGGCTGTGGTGACCGGCGTCGCTTTGCCGCGGCTCTGAAGAATGGTGCCGATCACGACGCCAGCCAGGAGCAGCACGCCAAGGAGAATCAGGATAGTTTTCTTTTTGCTCATAAGCGTGGCGGACGTGTGTGTTGAAAAGGGTAGGACGAAAGACAATACGAAGAGGGGCTGTTCTTGGTTCCGAGCTCCGGTTCCGACTCCTGGTTTCCCATCCGGCTTTCGACCTCCTAGCAAGCTAGGGATCAGAGATAGCATAGCAACCGGACGGGCTAAGACGCGGGAGAAAAGGTTGGGGGTTGTGCTTTGCCCCACGTATAATCGACGTGTTCTTCGTCAGGAGTTCGGCCAGATGCACCTTCGTCCCTTGTTTGCTTTTTCGCTCGCTGTGCTTTCGTTCGGCCTCGTCTCTTCCGGGCTCGGTGCTCAGGAGACGCAGGTGCCCGATAACGGGACAGTTACCAAGGGCTCTCCGGTGGAGGAACGGCCGGACCCGCTGAAGCGGCGTCTGAGTGACCATGAAGAGGTGCAGCGGCGTAAGGCCGTCCGGAACGAGCTCAGTCCGGAAGATAAAAAGTGGCTCAACGAAGACGTGCGCTGGATCATCACCGACGAAGAGGGTCGCGCATTCAAGAA
>CAXTGE010000039.1:21293-22428 GCA_964243645.1 uncultured Acidobacteriaceae bacterium
CACCATGTAGTGCAGACATTTGAGGACACCGTGAAGGTCGAAACACCGTCCGACCTTCTGGACCGTACGAAAGGTGCCAACTCCGTCTACTGGAAGGCTTTGGCACTGGCGCCCGGCCGCTACAAGGTGGAGATTGCCATTAAAGATGTGAATAGTCCTGACCACGTCGGCACTTGGCGGCGGAGTGTGGACGTGCCCAAATTTGACGATGATCGCCTGGGACATTCGTCCTTAATTCTTGCGGACCACATGGAGCGTGTCGCTTCCAAGGATGTCGGAACCGGCAATTTTGTGATCGGCAACACGAAGGTCGTGCCCAGGGTTCCGGCCACGATCACGACACCCATCGTCTTCCATCGGGCGCAGAACCTGAGCTTCTGGATGCAGGTTTACAACCTGGGGATCGCCGAGAACAAGCGCAACGACGCCACCATCGAGTACCAGGTGCTGGATCAGGCCACAAACAAAGAGGTTCTAAATGCGCAGGAGAGCGCGGCAAAACTGAACCCGAACGCCGATCAGCTGACGCTTGAGAAGACCATGCCGCTTGGTAGCCTTGAGCCGGGACGGTACCAGGTTGTAATTAAGGTGAACGACGGTGTTACGAAGCAGTCCTTGCTGGAAAGCGCGCCGTTCATCGTAGAGCAATAAACAGTGGAGCAATAGCCAGTTGAGGTATTTTTAGTAGATGGTGTGCCGGCCGGGACAGGACACGGTCGCAACCATTCGAAGCACGAGAAGCACCACTTTGGAGAGCCTTGGCGCGCGAAAGAGGGTACCGAGCGCGGTGAAGTACGTAGTGCCAACCCTTGCCTTGTCCATGCTCCTGCTCTGCGGAGAGTCGGTTTCCGCGCGTGCCGCCGGTGAGACCGCCATTACAGGGGTCATCCGGGACGCCCATGGCACGCCCCAGCTTGGGGCACTGGTGGAGTTGCTCGGCCCGGACGCAACGATCATCGCCAGGGCATTCACTGACGAGCACGGACGTTATCTACTCTCCTCTCTGCTTCCGGGGGAATACCGCTTGCGGGCCACAGCTGCCTTTTTACTGCCCGTCACGCGGAACAACCTTCAGATAAAGGGTGGTGTTCGCCTTGCAGCCGATCTCACCATGACGGCTATCTTTGAGGCGGGT
>CAXTGE010000040.1:0-5903 GCA_964243645.1 uncultured Acidobacteriaceae bacterium
GATGTTCAGGTCCTCAACCCGCTTTACTCGGCTGAGTGCCTCATACAGGGGCACCGTGCCGATCGGCACCGGCGAATGGCGCAGGATGGCCTCGCGAATCATGGGGATGTCGCCGCCGGTGGAAAGGTCCATCACCGTGTCCGCGCCATAGTGGACGGCCGTATGCAACTTGCGCAATTCCTCGTCCACATTCGACACGAGAGCCGAGTTGCCGATGTTGGCATTGATCTTGCAGAGACTCTCCACGCCGATCGCCATCGGCTCAAGCTCCGGGTGATTGATGTTGGCCGGGATAATCATCGTGCCTTTAGCGATCTCCGAGCGCACCAGCTCAGGCAAGAGCTTCTCCTTGTGCGCCACAAACGCCATCTCTTCCGTGATCAGGCCTTTGCGCGCGAAATGCATCTGGCTCATGTTCCAATCGCCGGTCCGCGCGGCCTCTTCCTTACGCTTGACGACCCACTCGTGCCGGGGCTGGGGGACGCCGTACCGCGTCTCCGCATCGTGCGCAGGGTCGGCTCCGTTGCTCGAAACGCTGCCGTTCGCCGCCGTCGCTATACCGTTGTCGAATGTGCTCATCCGCTCGAGTCTCCCACTCGGGTCGTCGCTCTTTTCCAGCCGCGCCAAAGCCCGTGTTCTTGGCCAAAGTATACGCCGCGTCCGCGGCGGCGATAGGATGGGTCATGCTCCGAACGTCGGCTATCGCCCTTGTTCCTCTTATCTTTCTCGGGACCGCTTTGGCGCAGCAGGATAAAGGCATTGGCGGCGTCTGGCGGACACCCGGCGGCGCCGCCGTCCGTATTGCCCCTTGCAGCGCCGGCTTCTGTGCCACACTGCTCCGGCTGGAGCCGAATGTCTCGGAGCGCTTCGACGGCGAGAACCCAGACCCTGCCAAGCGGACACAGAAACTCTGCGGTTTGCGGATCGGCTACGGCTTTCACCTGAACGATCCAACCCACGCCGACGATGGCTATCTCTACGACCCAAAGAATGGCAAGACCTACCGCGGCACCATGACCAGCAACGGAGACAAGCTCTCGCTGCGCGGCTATGTCGGGATCAAATTATTTGGCCGCACGGAAACGTGGACGCGAATGACCGAGACCGTCCAGACCTGCAGCTAAGCAGGGGCTTGCCGCTTGATACAGTTGCCGTTGTGAGCAACAAAGCCCTACAAACCGGCGTCGACACCCCCGCACGGTCCTCTTCAAGCAATCTGCCCCTCGGCTTTCAATGGGGATCGGCCCTGGCCGGTATCAAAGCGAGCGGAAAACCGGATGTGGCGCTTGCGGTGTGTCCGGGCGGCGCGAGCGCTGCGGCGCTTTTCACAAGCAACCAGGTGGTCGCTGCCCCGGTGATTGTCGGGCGACGCCATCTCACCTCCACCGGCGGGCGCATTTCCGCGCTTCTGGTCAACTCCGGCAACGCTAATTGTGCGACAGGCCTCCCCGGCATTGAGGCGTGCCGCCGCTCCTGCGTTGCCGTCGCTGAACAGTTCGGTTGTGTCTTTGACGAGGTCTTTCCTTCCTCTACCGGCATCATCGGCGTTCCCCTCCCGGCTGAAAAACTTCTGGCGGCGATCCCAGCTGTCAAAGCCACGCTCGGTGCAAGCTCCGAGCACCTACTCTCCTTCGCCAATGCCATCCTGACCACGGACAAAAAGCGCAAGGTCGCCCGCGCCACCCTGGAGGTCGAGGGCGGCCGGCAGGTTCAGCTCTTCGGCTGTGCCAAGGGCGCCGGCATGATCGGCCCGCAGCTGGTCCCGCATGCCACGTTGCTGGTCTATTTGTTTACCGATCTCGAAGCTACGCCCACGCAGCTTCAGTCCGTACTGGGACCTGCGGTGGACACCAGCTTCAACTCCATCTCCGTGGACGGAGACATGTCCACAAACGATACGGTCCTGCTGCTAGCCAGCGGCAAGAGCGGCGTGCAGGCTTCTGACAAGGTGCTTGCGGCCTTTGCGGAAGCTCTCCGTCTGGTCTGTGAATCGCTGGCCCACCAGATCGTGGAGGACGGAGAAGGCGTTACCCACGTGGTCATGCTGGAGGTGACGGGAGCCCGCAATGACGATGAAGCCCGGCAGATCGCCCGCAACATCGCACGGTCCCCGCTCTGCAAGACGGCCTGGTCCTCGGCCGACCCCAACTGGGGCCGACTGCTCTCCGCGGCAGGTTACGCCGGCGTGGCCTTTGATCCTGCGACTGTTTCCATCAATATCGCCGGTCTGCCCGTCTTCGCGGAGGGCGTTCGTTCGCCTCATTTCGACGAAGCCGCGACCCACGCCGCCATGAGTGTTCGCGAGTACACCATCTCGCTCGACCTCGGCCAGGGCGAGGGCCGCTCCCGCTTCATTACCTGCGACCTGACCCATGAGTACGTGTCGATCAACGCCGATTATTCTACCTAGTAGCAAAAGACCCTTTACGACGTGCTGTTATCACCCACCCGCGCCAGATCAGGCCCGGGCTTAGGTAACTAGCGCAACGTCACCGGCCCATATATCGTAGAACCGTCACGCGTCGCACGAAGGGACCACAACGCCATGGCCGTCAAGCTCGAAGAAGCCGTCAAACAGGACCTCACCGCCGAGGTACAGGAGTGGATTGAGGCGTTCGATCAGGTCGTCGCCAGCGACTGGGAACAGGGCGCGGCCGTGCTGTCCGCCCTGCGCACCCGGGCCCGCGAGGCCGGCGTGCCAGCCACGGGCGACGTCACGACGCCCTACCTCAACACCGTTCCCAAGCACGACGAGGTTCCCTACCCAGGTGACCGCGCCTTGGAACGCCGCGTCGAAGCCCTGATTCGCTGGAACGCCATGGCGATGGTGCATAAGCAGAATAAGTATGACGCCGGCATCGGCGGCCATATCTCCACGTATTCCTCTCTCGCCACGCTGCTGGAAGTCGGGTTCAACCACTTTTTCCATGCGAAATACACCGGAGCGCAAGGTGGGCCGGAGCAGCCCGGAGATTTCATTTATTTTCAGGGGCATGCCTCGCCCGGCGTCTACGCCCGCGCCTTTCTGGAAGGCCGGTTCGACGAAGCTCGCCTGAAAAATTTTCGCCATGAGCTGCGTGGTGAGCCCGGCCTCTCCAGCTATCCGCACCCCTGGCTCATGCAGGATTTCTGGCAGTTCCCAACGGTGTCAATGGGCATCGGCCCTCTGAACGCGATCTATCAGGCGCGCTTCATGAAGTATCTCGAGAATCGCAGCCTGATTCCGCACACAGAACGCAAGGTATGGGCCTTCGTCGGCGACGGCGAGACCGACGAGGTGGACACCCTTGGCGCCATCTCACTCGCTTCACGCGAGGGTCTCGACAACCTAATCTTTGTCGTCAACTGCAATCTGCAACGTCTGGATGGGCCGGTACGCGGCAACAAGCGGATTATCGACGAGCTCGAAGGCATGTTCCGCGGTGCCGGTTGGAATGTGATCAAAGTGGTTTGGGGTTCCGATTGGGACGAGCTCTTCGAGCGCGATCATCAGGGACTGCTGCTGAAGCGCATGGAAGAGTGCGTTGACGGCGACTTCCAGACATTCAAGGCCAAGGGCGGCGACTATCTCCGCAAGGAGTTCTTCGGCAAATATCCGGAGTTGCTCAAGCTCGTCGAGGACAAGACGGACGACCAACTCTCCCGCCTGCACCGCGGCGGTCACGATCCCCTGAAAATTTATAACGCTTACAAGCGGGCACTGGAGCACAAGGGTGGACCGACGGTGATCCTCGCGAAGACCGTCAAGGGCTACGGTCTCGGTTCGGCGCAGGCCCGCAACGCCACGCACTCCGAAAAGAAGCTCACGGATGAAGGGCTCTCCGCCTTCGTGGCGCAGTTTGATATCCCGCTACCTGAGGCTGCGGCCAAGGACGCCGCCTTTTACCGTCCTGAGCCGAACGACCCGGCGATGGCTTACATGCAGGCACGGCGTGAGTCCCTGGGCGGATACCTACCCGCGCGCACCGTGGAGGAGCCGACCTTCAAGGCACCCCCGCTCGAGTTCTTTCAGGAGTGGATGGTCGGCTCCAAGGGCCGTGCCCTCTCGACAACGACCGGTTTTGTGAGCATCATGCGTGGGCTGCTGAAAGAGCCGACGATGGGCAAGCTGATCGTCCCCATCATCCCCGACGAAGGCCGCACCTTTGGCTTTGAGTCGGTAATGAAGCAGGTCAGCATTTACGCTCCGGAAGGCCAGAAATACACGCCCCATGATGCCGACATGCTACTCGGCTACAGCGAAAAGAAGGAAGGCCAGATCCTCGAAGAAGGCATTACCGAGGCGGGCTCCATGGCCAGCTTCACCGCCGCCGGCACGGCGTACACCAACTACAAAGTGCCGATGGTGCCCTTTTATCTGTACTACTCCATGTTCGGCTTCCAGCGGATTGGGGACATGGCTTGGGCCTTTGCCGACTCGCGCGGCAAGGGCTTTCTGATGGGCGGAACCGCCGGCCGCACCACCATGCTCGGTGAGGGCCTGCAGCACCAGGATGGTCATTCCCATCTGTTGGCGTCGACCATCCCTACCTGCAAAACCTACGACCCAGCTTACGTCTACGAGATGGTCGTCATCCTGCAGGACGGCCTGCGCCGCATGTATGAGGCCGGCGAGGACACTTTCTACTACATCACCATGTACAACGAGGACTACCCGCAGCCCGCGATGCCCACGGGAACCGAAGCTGATGCCATCCGCGAAGGCATCCTGCGCGGCATCTATCGCTTCAAGCCGGCCGAGGGGGCCCCAGCCACGGTGCAGCTCTTCGGCTCCGGTCCCCTTCTCAACGAGGCCGTGCGTGCCCAGGGCATCCTGGCCGAAAAGTACAGGATCTCTGCCGATGTCTGGAGCGTACCCAGCTACACGGAGTTGCGTCGCGACTGCCTGGACACGGAGCGCTGGAATCGCCTGCATCCAGCCGAGCCGGAGCGGAAACCATTCCTCACCGCAGCCCTCGGCGACGCTCCAGGGCCCATTATTGCCGCCAGCGACTACATGAAAGCTCTTCCGGACGGCCTTGCGCCCTGGCTGGGGTCGCGTCTTGTGACGCTCGGTACAGATGGCTTCGGGCGCTCTGACAACCGCGAGCACCTGCGCCGCTTCTTTGAGGTGGATGCCGAGTCGATCGTCGCCGCTACCCTGTCCAAACTGACACGCGATGGATCGCTCCCCGCAGCGACAGCCCAAGCAGCCTTCGCCGACTTGGGGCTTTCCCCGGAAGCGCCCAGCGCGGCACGCGTTTAGGCTCCCTTCTATAAACCTTCAACCGCCCCTGCGCTTGCCGCAGGCGGCCCCGGAGAGGCTGCTTGGCTGAAAATCCCCTGTTGCCCAACGCGGAGCTCCGCCGTCTTCATGTACTCCTTGCACGCGCGTCCAGCCTCGCATCGGCACCGCCTCCGGAGATCGTCCAGGGTAAAGTCAAGAAGCCTCGGACGACCGACAACGTCCCGCCGGGCACAGAGGCGCTGCTCGCAGGCACCCTGTTACAGCTCCGGGCCGGCGACCTCCTCGTTTCCAGCGATGCGGATCAGGCTGCCTGTGCGGCTCTTTTACATCACTCGACAAGTCATTCAGTAAGCCGTTCAGGCGCGAAGCGCCTAGGGCAGCCGGTAAGCGTGCAAACCTTCGGGAAAGGGGCAGCCCGGCTCCTGCTGTCCGCGGGGCTTGCATCAGCTCTCCACCGGTCCGGCAGCGAGCACCTGGTACTTGCCTTCCTTCAGGCTGGCTCCGCCGAGCCCCACTGGACGGACGCGCTGGCATGGGCACAAAACGATCTGCTGCCTTTGATCGTGGTCTGCGTCGATGCGAGCGGACCGGATGCCTTACGCCAGACCGCCGTAAGCGAACCCGGAATCCCCGACTGGACCACGATTCAGCGGACTGCCGGACGTCTGAAACTTCC
>CAXTGE010000040.1:6003-15374 GCA_964243645.1 uncultured Acidobacteriaceae bacterium
AGGGGCCCCAACCAGCCGTCTGACCGCATACACTGGAGCCATGCTCCCCAGGCAGTACGTTTTGCGTCCTCGTGTGTTTGGTCTGACCTTTGCTGTTCTCGGTACCGGTCTTCTGCCTCTCGCGGCACGTGCGCAAAATCCAAGCTACCCGTCTATGCCCGTCCCGCAGGTTGTCTCTCCCGACGCCCTGCCCGCTCTGCCGCTGGCCAACCAGCAGCCGCAGCCGCCGCAAAGGGTGCAGACGCCGGCCCAGGCACCTCAGCAGACATCCCCGCAGGCTCCGGCGAGCGCACCGTCTTCGGGGCAGACCTTGCCGCAGTCCCCAACGCAGTCGCTCCCTCCCAGCCCTCTCGATGCGCCCCTTCCGGTGCCTTCGACCCAATCGCAACCGAGCTATAGCAATCCCCTCGAAGCACCTACCGCACCCGCTGTAAACGCCGCGCCAGCGCCGCAACAACCCACCTACGGCAATCCGTTGGAGCAGCCGGTGGCTCCGCGACTTGGACAGCCCGTGGCGACGCCGGTTGAGATGGCTCCGCCGTCTCCGGTCGCATCGCTGCCTTCATTTCCGACCGACTACCCGGTACTTGAGCAGATCCATAAGGACCACCTCGGGTCCAGTTACATTCCAGACGACAGCTGGGTGTACCCCGAGGCGCTTAGGCTGTACTCGATGGGCTACCTGGACTCGGCATTCATCAGCATGCGCCCCTGGACCCGTCGCAGCCTGCTGCATATGCTTGAGAAGTCCGCTGTTGCCATTCAGGACAGCCAGAACGAGCAGGCCCAGAGTATCTATGCCCGCATAACGGGCTATCTCAACGCAGAGATTCCCGGTCCTGCCGGCACGCCCAGCACGGCCATGAGCCGCGGCGCAGTCTACGGTCTGGATACGGTGTACTCCCGCTTCATGGGGATTAACGGTCTAACGCTCCGCGACAGCTACCATCTCGGCCAGACGATCGCCAACGACTACGGTCGCCCATACCAGGCAGGTTTTAACAACCTGACCGGCTTTTCCACCGTGAATGAGTGGAACCGCTTTTCTCTTTACATCAGGGGCGAATACCAGCACGCGCCTTCGGCTGCCGGGTACAACTACGACCTGTCGTCGTATTTGTCCTCCACCGACGAGATCATACCGTTCGCGCCCCCGAATGAACCCCAGGACACCATCCCTTACGGGCCCATCGCCACGGCGAATCCGTTTCGCCTGCAAGAGGCGAACCTCTCCGTTCATCTGGCCGGCCATGAGATCTCGGGAGGCAAGTCCGACGCTTGGCTAGGGCCGGCTCAAGGGGGGGCCATGGCCTGGAGCAACAACGCGGAAAACATCTACTCGTTCCGCATCAATCGCGTAGAACCGATGCATATCCCCTACTTCAGCAACATCTTCGGACCGCTGCGGTATGACTTCTTCGTCGGATCGCTCAAAGGCCACACCTCGCCGAATGACCCCTGGGTGCACTCGGAGATGTTCTCGCTGCGACCCACGAATAACTTCGAGTTCAGCTTTCAGCGGACCGTCATCTGGGGCGGCAAAGGGCACTCCCCCATCACCCTGCACACGTTTCTGCGAAGCTTCTTTTCCCTCAACGACACGGAGAGTGATCCACAGGACAAGAACTCTGCCAACGATCCCGGCGCCCGCTACAGCGACTTCAGTTTTTCCTGGCGACTCCCCTTCATCAGCCACTACGTAACTCTATATACGGATTCCATCGCGCACGACGACGTCACACCGATCAGCGCACCCCGACGCGCCGCGTACCGGCCAGGTCTCTACATCTCCCAGTTGCCGCATCTTCGGCAGATGGATTTTCGCGTTGAGGCGGCGAGCACCGATACCTCGACCCTGCGCAGCCTGAACGGCGCTTTCAACTACTTCGAGGGCGTGCAGCGGAACGGGTACACCAACAAGGGCTTCATCATGGGGGATTGGATTGGCCGCGAAGCCAAAGGCGGCCAGGCGTGGCTTACCTACCACCTCTCCGGTAATGAATGGATCCAGTTGGAGTACCTGAACAAGAAGACGCCCAAGGACTTCATCGCCTTCGGAACCACGCAGAACCAATTCAAGCTGGAGGCGGTGAAACGACTTCGGCCGGATGTGGAACTGGACGCCTGGTACCAGTACGAGCACTGGATCGCCCCCGTCTATCAGGCGACCCATCAGACGGACAACATCTTCGCTTTCCAGTTCACTTTCTACCCGAAACTCCACGACCGTGGAGCGCACCTGAACGGGAAGTAGGGATCCAAAACACGACAGGGCGGACCGAAGCCCGCCCTGTTACCTTTTGCTTTACTTATTTAGCTCTTTTGCTGGGCTTCCGCAGCAACACAAGCGCGGAAGTAGTCCACCGAACGAGCTAGGCCTTCGCGAAGAGGAATCTTCGGCTCCCAGCCAAGCAGGCGACGTGCTTTGCTGATGTCGGGCCGGCGTTGCTTGGGATCATCCTGCGGAAGGGGCTTGAAGACGATCTCGCCATCGGTCCCAAGCAGGCCCTGGATCTCCTTGGCACATTCCAGGATGGTCCACTCCACCGGATTGCCGATGTTGGTCGGATCATGCTCGTCCGACTTCGACAACTGGACAATTCCTTCGATGAGATCGGAGACGTAGGTGAAGCTGCGCGTCTGCGACCCATCTCCATATACAGTCAGCGCTTCGCCCCGGAGTGCCTGCATCATGAGGTTGGAGATTACCCGGCCGTCATTGGCCTGGAGTCGTGGACCATAGGTGTTGAAGATGCGAACCATGTGCGTATTGACTTTGTGATAACGCAGATACGCGGAAACGGCGGCTTCGGAGAAGCGCTTCGCCTCGTCGTAGACCGAACGTGGACCGATCGGGTTCACGTTACCCCAGTAGCTTTCGACCTGGGGATGCACCTCTGGATCGCCGTAGCACTCCGAGGTCGAGGCATGCAGGTAGCCTGCGTTGTGGCGCCGGGCCAACTCAAGCGTATTCAGTGTCCCCGCAGATCCGACCCGCAGCGTCTCCACGCCCAGCCGCATGTAGTCGACAGGGCTCGCGGGTGAAGCGAAATTGAAGATGTAATCCACATGGCCGAAGTCAAACGGCTCACAGATGTCCTGCTGTTCGTAGCAGAATCGCGGTTCTTTTTCCAGGTGCTTGAGGTTCGCCAGATTGCCGGTCGCGAGATTATCAACGCCCAGTACCTGGTGACCTTCCGCCAGGAGAGCGTCGCACAGGTGTGAGCCGAGAAACCCGGCTGCCCCTGTAACTAGAATCATCTGTCCACTGTCGCTCATGAGCCGACCGTCACCGTCTCACGAACGGGCGTCACGGCGGAGCGCCCTACACTGATATAGGTAAACCCGTGCTCCAGCATGATGCGGGGGTCATACAGATTGCGCCCGTCCACAATGATCGGATAGCGCATCGCCTCGTGCAGGTGCCGCAGATCCAGCTTCGAGAACTCCTGCCAGTCCGTGAGGATGAGCAAAGCATCGGCGTCCTTCGCCGCCTGCTCGACTGACTCCACATAACGCAGTTGCTTGGACTGAGGCATCTCTGCCTTCGCCCTGTCCATAGCCGCGGGGTCATAGGCATCGATACTGCAGCCCTCGGCGAGCAGCATCTCGATCAGATCGATGGCGGGGGACTCCCGGATGTCGTCCGTCTCACCCTTGAAGGCCAAACCGAGTACCGCAAGGCGCTTGCCGCGCAGCGTCCAGAGAGCGGAGCGCACCTTGCCCAGAAACCGTTTCTTCTGCTGCACGTTGATCTTTTCCACCTCATGCAGCAGCTGGAAATCTACACCCAGCTGGGCGGCGACAGAGCGGAAAGCGGCCACGTCCTTCGGAAAACAGGAGCCACCGTACCCGATGCCTGGGCGCAGGAACTTCGGTCCGATGCGTGAGTCCAGGCCGATACCCCGGGCTACCTGCTCCACGTTGGCATCCGCCGCCTCACAGAGGTTCGAGACTGCATTGATAAAGGAGATCTTCAAGGCCAGAAAGGCGTTCGAGGCGTGCTTGATAATCTCTGAGCTCTTGGTGGAGGTCAGCAGAAGTGTGGGCGGAGCCTCCGTTGCGCACATTCCGCCGATGGCATTGTCGAAGCCGTAGTATGCGCCCGTCGTGAGAGGTGCGTAGATCGCCTCGAGTAACTGGGCTGCCCGTGTGCTATCTGCTCCGACGACAATCCGGTCCGGATGCAGGAAATCCTCGACGGCCGTACCCTCGCGCAGGAACTCGGGATTCGACACAACATCGAACATGTCCCGCTGCACACCGTTGCGCTCAATCACACGGCGGATCCACTCGTTGGTGTAGACCGGCACGGTGCTCTTTTCGACGATCACCTTATAAGAGGTGATGTGGCGCGCAATCTCACTGGCCACTGCCTCAACATAGGACAGATCCGCGTCGCCGGTCTCCGACTGTGGCGTCCCTACGGCGATGAAAATTGCATCGCAGCTCTGCGTGGCCTCGGCCAAGTCCGTGGTAAACCGAACCCGTCCGTTACAGTAGCGGGTCATCAACTCCGGCAGGTGCTTCTCGTGAATCAGGGTGTCCCCACTCCGTAGCGCGGCAACTTTGCGTTCATCGTTGTCCACGCACACGACCTGGTGGCCCATTTCTGCAAAGCACATGGCCGCTACCAGGCCCACATACCCCGATCCCACAACTGCAATCTGATTTGCTATCTGCATGGTTCTCCGTTCCCTAAACCCAGGGTGGATCAATCTTGATGAAAGTAGCCCTATCCTACAGTTCCTCCGGAGATACCGCTATCCCCCACAGGAGTGTTACTAGAGCGGCATGGGTCACCATTCTCGCGTAAACTATAGGGAATGACCTCGGAAAGTCTCGAGTCCAGTACCAGGCCCTCTGGCATGCCTGCGTCCGCCTCCCTCCCCGAGGCGGCTCGGGGGGATACAACCCTTTCCGATTCACTTTTGGTGGTTCGCAAGCGCAAGTGGCTCATCATCATGGCGGCCCTGTTTGGTCTGGCATATGGCTACTACAAGGCTTACACGCAGCCCCGCCTTTATATCGCTTACGGCAACATTGAAATACGCAGCGGCGCGGCCTCCGAGTACCGCGTCAACGCCGCCCCACTGGCCGAAGATACGTACGATATTCCCACCCAGACGGCTATTCTGAAGAGCGACACCCTTCTGCTCACCGTCGCCCGGGATCTTGATCTGCCCAACAATGCCCAGTTCACCGGCGCACGGGGTCCCGGGCCCCACGTCAGCATTGACGATCCAGACGTTCGTGCCAACATGCTGGGGGCCCTGCAGGCTGACATCACCATCGAGCCCATGCCGAAGACAGACATTGTGCGGATCTCCTGCAGCACACTGGATCCCAAGCTGTCCGCCGACATCGTCAACAAGCTGATCCGTGAGTATCGGCAAAACAGCTTTGAATCGCGATACAACGCGACAAAGACGGTTTCTAACTGGCTTTCAACCCAGTTAGACGATCTGAAGCAGCAGGTTGAGTCCTCCCAGGAACAAATGATCGACCTGGGTAAGCGCCTCGGCGTTTTGGGTTTCGACACCAGTCACAACGAGATCACCTCCGGTATCGATGACCTGACCCGGGCGGCCAGCCAGGCACAGATCACCCGCATCGTGACCGAGTCACGTTACCGTGTGCTCACGGGCATGGACCCGGGTGCGCTGGATGCCTCCGTCGGCAGCGTCAGCGGCCAGACGGATTTGGCCCTGTCCGGTCTCCGCAGCCAACGCGAAACCCTGAAGGCACAACTCAGCGGCCTGGATGTCACGCTGGGCGACAACAACTTCACCACGAAAGCACTCACGGCTCAGATCAATACGCTGGATCAGCAGATCAATGACGAGCAGCGCCGGGTTCTGGTGCAGGCGCGCGAGAGCCTGGTCGCCGCCAGGGCGGGCGAGACGCAGACACGCGGCGCGCTCGAAGAGGCCAAATCCAACGCCTACAAACTGCGCGACGATCTGGTGGAATATACCATCCGGCAGCGCGAGTTTGAGTCCAACCGCAGCCTCTATGAAGGCCTGCTGCAGCGCCTGCGAACGGCGGGGGTACAGGCCGGCCTTGAATCCCAGGAGATCGATATCGTTGACAATGCCGTGCCCCCGGTCGGGCCGTCGTTGCAGCCAAAGGGTTCCATCCTGATCGTGAATACGGTGACCTTTGCTGGTATCGCGCTGATTTTGGCATTCATTCTGGAGAGCCTGGATACGAGCCTCAGCAGTGTTGCGGAGATTGAGGAGATCTCGGGTTTGCCTTCCCTGGCCCTGATCCCGAAGACGCGCCGCTCAGCCGACCCAAGCACGCAGAGTGCCGCTCAGCGTAACCTGGTAGTTCTCACCAGCCCTAAATCGCAGTTCGCCGAAGCCTTTCGCGCGCTCCGTACCTCGCTGCTGCTGTCGGTAGCAGGCCGTGAACCTCAGACCATTCTGCTGACCAGCGCCACGCCTTCAGAAGGAAAGACGACAGCTTCTCTCAATTTGTCGGCGGTACTGGCGCAACGGGACGTACGCGTGCTGCTGATTGATGCGGATCTTCGCCGGCCTACCGTGCACCATCGCTTCGGCCTGAACGGCAAGGTCGGTCTGACCTCCGTTCTGATCGGCAATCTTAGCCTGAGTGAGGCTGTTCAGAACATCCCGGACCTCCCTACGCTGGATGTCCTGACGAGCGGTCCGATCCCCCCGTTTCCTACCGAGATGCTCAGCTCCGACACCATGCGCAAGCTGTTGCAAGAGGCGCGCGGGACTTATACGCATGTGGTGCTGGACTCGCCGCCGTTGCTCTCGGTCACCGATAGTGTGGTTCTGGCCCGCGAAGCTGACGCAGTGGTCCTGGTTGTGCGACATGGAAAGTCGACAAAGCACGCCGTCCGCCGTGCCCGCGATCTGCTGCTCCGCTCGGGAGCCAAGCTCTCGGGTATCGCTCTGAATGCTGTCGACCTGAGTTCCCCCGAGTACTACTCGTATTATGGCTACTCAGGCTATGCGGGCTATGCCTCCGCGGGCGTGGACAGCAACGCATGGGAGGCACAGACAAGCAACTCTTCCAAGCAGGATGGTGCCAAGTGAACGCCCGGACTCACTCACCCTCGCCAGGCCGAACGCTGCTTACTCTCCTCCTGCTGCTGACCGCATCCTTGCTGCCCACCAGGATCGCTCTTGCGCAATTTACAGGACCGGTGACCTCTGCGGACCATGGCATCGTAGCGGCTACCAACGCGGATCAAGCGACGCTGTACCCAGCCATCCCGGAGCCGCAGCTGGCGGCCGGCGATGAGATTACCCTGCGTCTCTTCGGCATCGCCGACTACAACTTTTCGGGCAGGATCTCCGTCGATGGCTCCGTCCTGCTGCCGTTGCTCGGCGTGACCCATCTACAGGGCCTAAGCCTGATCGAGGCAGAGCAGTTCATTGCGAAGCGCTTGCGCGATGCCGGCCAGTACCGCGATCCGCAGGTCATCCTTACCGTGGTCGAGGGACCGAACGCGACTATCACGCTGGCGGGCGAGATGCACGGCGTGGTTCCGGTGGTCGGTTCACGCGGCCTGTATGCCGCGCTTTCCGTGGGTGGAGGTCTGCCGCCCTCCGCCAGCCGCGTTGTTACCGTCCTGCGGCCCGGGCGAACCGAGCCCATTTCCGTGGATCTTGGCAATGACCCAGTCCACAGCGCCGCCGCGAACATCCCTCTCTTTCCTGGCGATACGGTGATCGTTTCAAGAATCGGCATTGTGTATGTTTCGGGAGAATTCCGCACCCCCGGCGTCGTTCCCATCACGAACTACGGTCCGCTCACGCTTTCGCAGGTGTCGGCCCAGGTTGGGGGGCCTGTCTACGACGCCAAGTACAGCGAACTGCACATCATTCGCACCGTGGGTGATCATCGCACCGTGACGACGCTGAACATCAGGGATGTGCTCTACGGCAAAGCGCCGGATCCCATCATGCAGCCGAACGACATTGTCTTTCTCCCGCCGAGTGGGCTGAAGCAGAGCTTTGCGAATGGCAGCTTCGGCTCCATCCTGGGTGTGCTCTCCTTCACGCTGGCCACGATCTACAGCATTCGCTAGAGCGCCGATTCTCGTGAAGCCGCGTGTCCGCCTCGCCTACCTGGTGAGCCATCCCATCCAATACCAGGCACCCCTGCTGCGGCGCATTGCCCAGGAAACGGATATCGACCTCACCGTCCTGTTCGGCTCAGACTTTTCCGCCAGGGGCTACCAGGATCGTGGCTTCGGTGTGGCCGTGAACTGGGATGTGCCTCTGCTGGAGGGCTATCGGTTCCGCGTTCTGCCGGCCCTTCGCGATAACGGCACGGTTACGGCTACAACGCCCCTAAGCCGCGGAATCCTTCGTGCTCTGCTCGATGGCGCCGGCCGGCCGGCGTTCGACGCGCTTTGGGTCCATGGCTACGCGAGTGTAAACGCTCTTAGGGGCATTGCTTCCGCGAGGATCCTTGGCATCCCGACTCTGCTACGCGCGGAGGGCTGGTCGGGCGACCGGCCGCGCAGCTTGGGCAAGAAAATGGCCAAGCGGGCCTTCTTTCGGGTGCTGAGATCGCTCGTTACGGCAACCCTGCCCATTGGGTCACGAAACGCGGCGTACTGGCGGGAGTCGCTGGGCGAGGACGTCCGCCAGTTTCCAATGCCGTATGCCGTGGATAATGCCTTCTTTCTCCGGAAAGCGGCGGAGGCTCAGGAGCAGTTGGAAAATCTGCGAAGCATGTGCCAACTCGAGCTAGGGAGACCTGTGGTTTTATTTGCTTCCAAACTCCAGGAACGCAAGCACGCGGACCATCTGGTGGAGGCGCTTTCTCTTCTCGGAGCACGGCGCGGGGTGCGGCCCTACCTACTTATTGTGGGCGACGGGGAGGAACGTGGCCGCCTGGAAGCGCTTGTCACCGCGCGTGGTCTGGCGGCCGATGTACGCTTTCTGGGTTTTCGTAATCAGTCGGAGCTCCCGGCCTTGCTTGCGCTGGCGGATGTCTTTGTCCTGCCGTCGCGTCATGAGCCATGGGGCTTGATCGTGAACGAGGCAATGGCCGCCGGCTGCGCCGTTATTGTGTCCTCCGATGTGGGTGCGGCGCCCGATCTCGTCCAGAACGGAGTGGGTGGTTTCGTTTATCCGGTGGACGATGTGAATGCACTGGCAGAAGCACTTCTGCGCGTCCTTGCGTCTCCAGATACGGCCAGGCACATGGGGCAGGCCGGGCGCGAGCGCATCGCAAGCTGGGACTTCGAAGCGGATGTCGCAGGCTTGCGGCAGGCGCTCGCCTTTGCCACGGGACGGCTCCGGCCATGACCTCTGCACCCGCGAGTCGTTGGTATGCTAGGGCCAGCTACCCGGCATGAGAATTCTGCACATCGTGGGCAC
>CAXTGE010000040.1:15474-17064 GCA_964243645.1 uncultured Acidobacteriaceae bacterium
ATGGTTTTTGCGCATGGCATGCTGGATCCCTGGTTCAAGCGCACCTATCCCGCCAAACATCTCAAAAAATGGCTTTATTGGGTACCCGCGGAGTTCTGGGTGCTTCGTCGCGCGCACCGGGTGCTGTTTACAACAGCCCTCGAGCGCGATCTTGCAGCACAGAGCTTTGCCCTGCATCGATGGAAGTCCATGGTGGTTCCCCTCGGCTCCGAGCGGCCGCCGGCATCCCGTGAGGCTCTGCTCGCGGCCTTTGCCACGCGCTGTCCAGACCTCGCAGGGAAACGCTTTCTGCTGTTTTTGGGGCGCATCCATCCGAAAAAGGGTTGCGACCTCCTGGTTCGGACGTTCGCGGAGATCGCCCCGGCTCACCCCGATCTGCATCTGGTCGTGGCTGGCCCCGACCCGAAGAACTGGCGTGGCGCGCTGGAGCCGGTGCTGATCCAGGCCGGGGTGGAAGATCGCGTACATTGGCCAGGAATGCTGCAGGGCGAAGCAAAATGGGGTGCCTTTGCCGCTTCTGAGGCGTTCATTCTACCCTCCCATCAGGAGAACTTCGGCATCGCCGCGGTGGAGGCGCTTGCCTCGGGCCGGCCAGTCCTGCTGGCTGAACCGGTCAACATAGCCCCGGACGTGGAAGCTGCCGGGTGTGCGCTCGTGGAAGCCGATACGCTCGAAGGTACCCGCAGGCTGCTCCAGCGCTGGCTGGCGCTGAGCCCCGAGGAGCGTGCCATGATGGGCAAACGTGCGCTTGCGACGTTTGAGACCAGCTATGACATGCGTCGCAATACCGAAACCATTCTGCGCGCTTTCGACCGGGAGACAGAGGAAAGCACAGATAGCTCCGCTCAGCCTCACCAGGAGGCTCGCTAGCGATGCCGCGGCAGGCGGAGTACCGGGCATCGGATCACATGGGGATCGAACACGGGGCTGACGCTTATACCCGGCCTGCATTTTCTGTGGGGAACAGAGCCCGTCGCGCCCTCTGGAATCTCTGCTGGTTACTGCTGTACCGGCCATCCCCCCGGCCTCTGCATGCGTGGCGAGCCATGCTTTTGCGGCTCTTTGGCGCGCGGCTTGGCCCCGATTGCCATTTCTATCCCGGCTCCCGCGTCTGGGCACCCTGGAACCTGCAATGCGAGGACCACGTCGCGGCCGCGGATGGCGTCGAGATCTACAATCCGTCACCCATCGAGCTGGCGTCCCACGTGATCCTTTCTCAGAACTCGTATCTCTGCGGCGCAACGCATGACTACCAAGACCCCGCCTTCCCGCTCCTGAGCTACCGCATGCGACTGGCCCCTTATGCCTGGATCTGTGCGCGAGCCATGGTGGTTCCCGGGGTGCAAGTCGGTGAGGGCGCTGTCCTCGGCCTGGGCTCGGTAGCGACGCGCGATCTTGAGCCATGGACGGTGTACGGCGGCAACCCCGCACAGCCGGTGCGCGGGCGTACGCGGCACCCCGACGCGCCTGCCGGGCCTTCCGTCGGAGACGTACCGCGATGATCTCAGTCCTGATTCTTACCAAGAACGAGGAGCAGGACCTGCCGGGGTGTCTCGACTCTGTGGCGTGGAGCGACGACGTGCATGTCTT
>CAXTGE010000040.1:17164-19052 GCA_964243645.1 uncultured Acidobacteriaceae bacterium
GATTTTCTTTGGGGGACGTGGCTGAAGCATGCGCAATTGACGCCGTTTTATGTTCGTCTGCTGCGCCCGGAACGCGTCCACTACTCGCGGGACATCAACGAAATCGTCGAAGTAACCGGGGCCATTGGCGAACTGCGGGCACCCCTGGATCACCTAGCTTTTTCCAAAGGGCTGAGCCACTGGGTGGCCAAGCACAACGGTTATTCGAGCAAGGAAGCCGAGCTGCTGGCAAGCGGTGCCGCCGTGCAGGCAGCTTCCTGGCGAGAGGCGTTGTTTGCGTCGAACTTCCACGAGCGTCGTGTGGCCCAGAAAGCCATCTTCTACAAGCTGCCGGGCCGCCCACTGATCAAGTGGATGTACATGATGTTCGTTCGAGGTGCCATTCTCGACGGCCGTGCAGGAATCACTTACGCGACGCTGCAGGCCTTCTATGAGTACCTGATCGAAACGAAACGAAACGAACTCCTTCGGCGGCGTGCGGGGCAGCCTCTTTAATAAGGGAAGGCCTCCCTACGCCCGCAGTTTGGCAAGCAGATCAGTGGGATGTACAGGTTTCGCCAGGATCTCGAACTCGTGACCCTGAGCCCGTGCGCGTTCCAGCAAATCGGCCGTGGCCGCCTGACCCGAGAACAGCAAAATCTTGCAGTGAGGCAGCTTTGCCCGTGTTTGGATGGCCGCTTCGATGCCGGTCATACCCGTCATGATGACGTCGCTGATGAGCATGTCGGGGTGAAACGTTTCCAGCGCATCGATAGCTTTTTCGCCGCTGTATACGGCGCGTGCTTCAAAACCAGCCTGGTTGAGAATGATCGCCAGCGTGTTGGCAATGACCTGTTCATCGTCCGCGACGAGAACGCGAGGTTTGCTGCCGGTCGTGGTGGTATCTGCCATGAATCCTGAGTGCCCTTCCTGAAGACGCATCGTGGACGTTGCGGGTCAGACCACTATGCCCCTGCTATCTTACGCTGTGTTGCGTACTTCCATTTACGGGACATGGGTACGTCAACTTTTAGGGCCGGCGATCTCACCCTCGAAGTATTCCTCACGATGGTACCCTGAACAGGATGGTTGACCTTCACCACCATCTTCTGCCCGGCCTCGATGACGGCTCCCCTGACCTCGCGACTTCGGTAGAGATGGCACGCATCGCGGTTGCAGACGGCATCACCCACGTCGTCTGTACACCCCACGCCAACAGCCGCTACACCTATGATCCGCAGGTGATACGCGGGCGCGTGGGAGAGCTGCAGGCGGCGCTCCATGAGCAGCAGATTGCCCTGGTGCTGGGCCTCGGATGCGATTTCCACCTGACTTATGACAACGTGCAGGACGCGATCGCTCACCCGTCCCGCTATGCCATCAACGGACGGGACTACCTGCTGATCGAACTGCCCGACTACACCCTTTCGCCCAACCTGAAAGACACCTTCTATGAGCTGCGCCTGGCCGGCCTGACGCCGATCCTGACGCACCCGGAACGCAACCCCGTACTGCAACGGGATCCGCAGCGGATGCTGCCGTGGCTGCGCGACGGTTTGCTTGTGCAGGTCACTGCCGGGTCAGTTACGGGCGCTATGGGCCGGGACGCAAAGCGGGTGGCAGAACGCCTGCTGGCTAACCGATGGGTACATTTTCTGGCCACGGACGCGCATGATACGCAGCGCCGGCCGCCACAGATGCGAGAGGCGCGAGATCTCGTTTCCAAGCGCTTCGGCTCGTTCTACGCCGACCGTCTCTGCCGGGACAACCCCATGGCCGTGTTCCAGGGCCAGCCTCTTGGCGAAATCGATGAGGCCGACGAGGAAGCGGAAGTCTACGGTCGCGCTTCGTCACGGCAGAGCTGGTGGAAACGGATCTTCAGCAGATAGAGCCTTTCAGCAGGTAAATC
>CAXTGE010000040.1:19152-22099 GCA_964243645.1 uncultured Acidobacteriaceae bacterium
GGCAGAGCTGGTGGAAACGGATCTTCAGCAGATAGAGCCTTTCAGCAGGTAAATCGCTTCACCGGTGTCAGAGCCCCAGGCCCCCATCCACGGCGAGCAGTTGTCCGGTGATGAAGTGGGGTGCCGTTGCGAAGAAGAGCACCGCGGAGGCTACATCCCCCGGCGTGCCGTTGCGCTTCATGGGGGTCTTTGCGGCAAAGTGCTCGTACCCGGCACCCGCTTCCCCTGTAGTGACGATCATGCCTGGAGCGACGCAGTTCACACTGATCTCCGGTGCCCAGCCTTTCGCCATGGTCTGCGACAGCATGTGCAACGCCGCCTTGGAGGTGCAATAGTGGGCGTGGGTCGCCCAGGGATGAATTCCGCCGAGTGAGCCAATGTTCACGATCCGCCCCCGGGCATGCTTCAGGTGGGCATACGCGGCCTTTGCCACCAGGAAAGGCCCCCGCGTGTTTGTGGCGAACATGGCGTCCCATTGCTCCACCGCCATGGATTCCAGGGGCGCCGTTTCAAACGAACCGGCGTTGTTGACGAGCAGATCCAGGCCGCCGAAGGTTTCAGCTGTCGCGGAGACCGCCATTTGGACACTCGCCTCGTTCCCGACATCACAGGCGACGGCGAGGGTGCGATGGCCGAAGGCTTCCAACTGCCGAAGCGTCGACTCGGCCTCCGTTTGGGATCCGCGGTAGGTAATGGCGACGTCTGCTCCGGCGCGCGCCAACTCCAGGGCAAGTACACGGCCAATGCGCTTTGCTGCACCCGTTACCAGCACACGCCGGCCTTCCAGGCGCGCATGGCCCGGGTGTCCATCTGGCACGCTCACTGAGGGGTGCCCGGCTTGGGAATCGTCTCGGAAGAGGGTTGTGCCGTGGCTGGCGTGTTTGCCGGCGGCGTGGTTTGTAGAGGACCTACCGGAGAGGCAGGCGGGGGTGGGATCGCCGTCTTCGGTGTCGCGTTCTGATGCTCCTGGACGCCGGGCTCAGCTACCGCTGGACGGTCCCCGTTCTCTCCGTACTGGGACACCTGCGCCCGGGGCCGTTCCAGCTTCACCAGAAGCTGTTTGCCCTCGCGAGTCAGATCAAAGTCGGTGGCATAGGTAGCGAATCCGCCGGAGATCACCTGAATCGTAATGTGGCTTCCGATCTCGAGAAGATCCAGCGACGCTTTGCCATCAGGATCGGTTTTGGTCTCCAAATTAGCTGTTAGCTTGCCGTCGCGAACCGCGCGAAACACCACTGAAGCATTCGGCATCGGCTTCTCGTTAAAAGCTTTTTCCACAACCACGGCTACCTCTGCGGTCGGCAGCGGCGCCTTGTAGCCGCGCCCGTGCTTGTCCGCTTGGGCTCCGCGAGCCAGAGATAGACAGCTGAGGCTCAGTGCAGCAATCCAGCGTGGAAGGGTCGTACCGAGGTGAGACATTGCGCAGATTCTATCGTGCCGGAGCTCTGCCTGTCGCTACGCCGAGGGCGGCAGTTGTTTGCCCAGGGTTGAGTGTGATTCACGCAGATTTCATCCAAAGGCGTTTGACATCCACAGCCGGGCGGGACTACCTTAGCAGTCGGCAGTAGAGAGTGCCAACCTACGGCGGAACGATTCGCCTGGGCGGCGCGCTCTCGGCACGTACCCCAAGCATTACAGGAGAAAAGTACAATGGCGTCCAGCACATTCACACCGCTTCACGATCGCATTCTGGTCCAGCGTCTCGAGGAGACCGAGACCATGCGCGGTGGCATCATCATTCCCGATTCCGCCAAGGAAAAGCCGCAGCAGGGCAAAGTCATTTCGGTCGGCAAGGGCAAGTCCAACGACGAAGGTAAGGTTTTCCCGCTTGACGTAAAGGGCGGCGACACCGTGCTGTTCGGCAAGTATTCCGGGACCGAGATCAAACTCGACGGCGAAGACTTCCTGATCATGCGCGAAGAAGAAGTCCTCGGCATCCTGGCTTAAAGGTAAAAGGCGTTGTTCGTCTTTCGTTGCTCATGACGTGCCGGTTGGGGCGCGGTGTAACGATCGAGGCGAACAGCGAAAGCTCCCTTACGAACAACGAAGAACGACATTCTTTACGAACAACAAGTATTCCCGGAGAACATCATGGCAAAGCAAATTCTGCATGGAGAAGATTCGCGTCAGGCGATCCTTCGCGGCGTCAACACACTCGCCAACGCAGTCAAGGTGACGCTTGGTCCCAAGGGCCGCAACGTCGTCATTGAAAAAAAGTTCGGTTCGCCTACCATCACCAAGGACGGCGTCACCGTGGCCAAGGAGATCGAGCTGCCTGAGGGCCTCGAGAACATGGGCGCGCAGATGGTGAAGGAAGTCGCTTCCAAGACCTCAGACGTGGCCGGCGACGGCACGACAACCGCGACTGTTCTGGCGCAGGCCATCTTCCGCGAGGGCGTGAAGACGGTAGCTGCCGGCGCCAACCCGATGCAACTGAAGCGCGGCATCGACAAGGCTGTTGAGGCCATCATCGGCAAGCGCGGCGAAGACGGACAGGTTGTGGGCGGCGCCCTCAGCGAGTTCTCTAAGCCTGTGACCGGCGACATGATTGCCCAGGTTGGCACGATCTCCGCCAACGCGGACGAGCAGATCGGCACCATCATTGCGGAAGCGATGAAAAAGGTCGGCAAGGACGGTGTCATTACCGTTGAGGAGTCTCGCACCATGGAGACCCAGCTGGACGTCGTCGAAGGCATGCAGTTCGACCGCGGCTACCTGAGCCCCTATTTCGTGACCGATCCCGAGCGCATGGAAGCCGCGCTGGAGAATCCCTACATTCTCATCTATGAGAAGAAAATCTCCACGATGAAGGACCTGCTCCCCCTGCTCGAGCAGATTGCCCGCACCGCCAAGCCCCTCATCATCATTGCTGAGGATGTGGACGGCGAAGCTCTGGCGACCCTGGTCGTCAACAAGCTGCGTGGCACCTTGAATGTTGCGGCCGTTA
>CAXTGE010000041.1:0-19738 GCA_964243645.1 uncultured Acidobacteriaceae bacterium
AGGATCACCTGGCGGTAGCCGGGGAACATCTCCGTCCAGTCCTGGCCCGGCCGGAGGTAGGGCGTATGTACAAGAACATAAAGGGCTTCGCCGCCCTCCGGAGCGCTGCGGGGGTCGGTGCGCGCGGTTGCCGCTAGGTAGCATGTTGGATCGGGAGCAGGTATCCCTTGATCGTAGATGGCGTGAAATTCCTCGTGAGGATCGCGCGAAAACACGAAATCGTGATGGGAAAGGTGGTCGTAACGCTCTTTGAGGCCTAAGTAGAGCACCACGCCGGAGCAGGCGGGCTCATAGTTGCGGGAGTGCTCAAAATGCCTCGCGGCCGCGGTTCCCTCCAGGAGCTCGCGGTGGGTGCGAACGGCGTCTTCGTTGGAGACGATGGCGTCGAAGCTGTAACGCTGGCCGGTTGTGGTCTCAATCCCAGTCGCGCGGCGGTGTCCATTCTGCCCGCTGGTCGTGATCTGTCGAACGTCGGTGTCGGTGTGAAACTCGACGCCGAGCTCCGCCGCCAGCTTGCCGAGTGCCTCGGGGACGGCACGGGTGCCGCCCATGGGGTACCAGATGCCTTCCTGCATCTGCATGTGGCCGATCGCGGTCAGAATGGCCGGGGAGGCGTCCGGCGACGAGCCGACGTACTGGACCATGTGGTCGAGCATCTGCGCGGTCTCGGGCTCGGGGATGAACTCCCGAATTGTCCCGGCAACCGTTTTGCCTAGGCGCATGCGCATCACATCGCGGAGAACCTTCGGATCAAACGCGCCCTTGACCTCGAAGGTGTCCATCATGCCGCCGACGGACTTCCAGAAGAAGAACTTATCGGAGATCTCATGGAGATTCTCAGAGAGGGCCATCAGGCGTTTGTAGCCGTCGCCCATGGTGGGCCAGCGGGCCTCGAGCGTGGCGGCCATCTTGTCTTCATCGTCGAGCAGATCGATGACCTGGCCGTTGTCGAAGAAGCAACGCCACTGCGGATCGAGGCGGACCATCGTCAGATAGTCGTCCAGATTGCGGCCGGCTTCGGCGAAGATCTTGCGCAGCATGGACGGCTGGATGAGGATCGTCGGGCCCATGTCGAAGCGGAAGCCACTCTCGTTCAACTGAGCGGCTTTTCCCCCGATCCAGCTGTTCTTTTCAAATACCGTGACTTTGTGGCCGCGGGCGGCCAGGGTGCAGGCGGCGGAGAGTCCCGCCAGGCCGGAGCCGATGATTCCTACGCGCATTTCTTGTCCTTTTTTAACGCCATGAAGCGTGGTTCAAACACGTTTTGAGCGGTTCTAGAGATTGCGGTTTCGGCCCGCGGAGAGAACCTGCCGTACTCCCCGCCAACGGTCGGAAAGAGAGCTGCCGTGCAGGGCACCGAGGAGGGCGGTGAACAGGGGGAGGTCCCCGGGACCGAGCGGGTCGTAGTGCCGGGTGCTGCCTCCACGACGGCGCAGTATGGTTTTGGCGGCGGTCATCTCGAGCAGACCTTCCGCGCCGCGGGTGACGCCGAAGCCGGAGCGGCCTCGTCCGCCGAAAGGGATGCGAGGGTCGGCTGTCGGGGCGATCAGGTCGTTGATGAGGACGGTGCCTGCTCGCAGCTGCAAGGCCAGCGTCCCGGCCTCGCGCGGCGCCCCGAAGATGGCGGCGGTCAGCGCGTAGGGGTTGTCGTTGACGAGATCGGCGATGTGCAGGAGCGAGGGCGCTTCGATCAGCGACAGCACAGGCGCGAAGAGATCCGTACGGGTGATCGCCATCCCCGGCGTGGCCCCATCGACGAGCATGGGCCGGTGAGCCGCTTCCTCCGAGGAGGTGATCGGTTGTGTTGCGAGGGGCAGGAGCCTGGCACCGGAGGCGTACGCGTCCGCGAGAAGGCGCGTCAGGGTATCGACGGTACGGGATTTCAGGCGGACCGCGGGCAGGCTGGCCAGAGCTTCCGCAAGCAAGGGACGGAGGGCCGCCAGCGTCTCGCGCGTGGCAATGAGGCGACGAGGCGACATGCAGACCTCGGAACCGTTGAGGCGGAGGCCAAAGGCGATCGCTTTGACCGTGACACGGAGGTCAGCGGAGGGCAGCACCACGACGGCATCGGCGCCGGAGAGCTCCATGGTTGCCGGCGTGGCCGTTGCGGCCAGGGTGGAGAGGATGTTGCGACCGGTGTCATAGGAGCCGGTGAAGACGACCTTGTCCGGGTAGTGCGCCAAGGCCGTTTCAGCCGCTTCAACCGAGTCGTCCGTGATGTCGAGAATGCCGCGAGGGAGACCCCCTTCCCTTAGCGCGTGGGCGAACGCCGCAGCGATCGCGCGGCCACCGGTGCCGGGCTTCCAGGTAACCGCGTTGCCGGCGACCAACGCCTGCATGGCTTGCACGCCGGGAAGAAAGAGCGGAAAGTTGGCCGGGCCGATGATGAGGATGTGACCCAAGGGATCACGATGGATCTCGGCCTGAACGCCGGCGAGCCAGAGCGGGCGACCGGTGCTGCCGAGCTTTCTGGGAGCGAGCAGCCCGCCCGCGTTTTTTTCCAGGAAACGCATGGCATCCAGCAGAGGCAGCAGCTCTGTAACGAGTGTGTCCGCCTGCGCCCGATAGAGTTCCGTAGAGATTGCCTCCACGAAGATTTCGGGATGGGCCGCCATCCAGTGACGGGCGTCCCGAACGATCTGCAGGCGGTCCGTCATGGGGCGAGCGGCCCAGCGGCGTTGGGCCGCGGGTGTGACTGGCTCCGTGGCGAAACCCTCTGCGTTGGTGCAGAAAGAGGCCTCGCAGCCTGGGATGGGAGTGGTGGCGGCGAGCTCCGGCGTGGAAGTGGCTGAGCTCATGAGGCGACTTGCATGAGGTCTTCGCGGAAGGTGTTGTTGTGCTCGGCTTGCCACTGGGGCTGGATTCCCAGGTCTTCCAAAAGGAGGCGTGAGGAGATGCGCGCCGATTGAAAGATGACCGGAAGCCCCGACCCGGGATGGGTGCCACCGCCGACGAGGTACATGCCGCGGACGTCCTCGAAGCGATTGTGCGGCCGAAGATGAAGCATCTGCGTGAGCGAGTGTGCCATGGAGAACGTCGCGCCCTTGTGCAGGTCGAAGTCCTGCCGCCAGCAGGCGGGCGTAACGATGCGCTCGGTGCGGATGCGCGATTCCACGTCGTGGAGCCCGATCTTTTCGATCTGCTTTAACGCCAGCGAACGGAAGCGATCGCGCTCCTGGTCCCAGTTGATCGTGTCCACCTCGTGCGTGACCGGAAGCAGGACATAGAGCGTGGAGTGGTCCTTCGGGGCGAGTGTGGGATCCGTCACGGAAGCGTTCTGCACGTAGAAGCTCGGATCCTCCGAGAGACGGTGAAGGCCCTCGATATCACGCAGATTCTGCTTGTAGTTCTCCGCCAGATAGATCGTGTGATGTG
Organism: uncultured Acidobacteriaceae bacterium; assembly: GCA_964243645.1. Classification (GTDB taxonomy): domain Bacteria; phylum Acidobacteriota; class Terriglobia; order Terriglobales; family Acidobacteriaceae; genus Granulicella. The sequence goes on from CAXTGE010000041.1 coordinate 3,376, forward strand.
CGACGTCGTCGAAACGGCCTTCGATGCCGAGATACATCATGTAGGTGGAGCAGGAGAAGCGCTTGGACTGGATACGCTTGTCGGTCCAGCGGCGGCGATGCTGCGCAGGCAGGAGCTTGCGCATGGCATCGGCGAAGTCGGCATTCACAACCACCGAGTCGGCGTGCAGGGTGCGTTGGGAGGTCCGAACGCCGCGCGCCTCACCGTCTTCCACGAGAAGTTGCTCAACCGGTTCGTCAAGCAGCACCTCAACGCCCATTTCCTTCGCGATGCGCGACATGGCGGCGGTGACCGCACCGCAGCCACCGATCGGGTGAAACACACCGTGCTCATACTCGAGAAACGAGAGGATGGAGAAGAGGGACGGGCAGCGAAACGGGCTCATGCCCAGGTATTTTGATTGGAAGCTGAACCCAAGACGGATGCGCTCGTCCTTGAAATGGGTGCGGAGGTCGCCGTCGAGGGAGAGCCACGGCTTCAGTAGCGGCAGCAGCTTGAGCATGCTCGGCTTGAGCAGGTCGGTCCAGCTTTCAAACGGGCTCTCAAGAAAGGGCAGGAAGCTGGCGAGCTTGAGACGATTGCGTTCCAGAAAGCCGCGAAAGGCCTCGGCATCGTGGGGCGAGATGCGGGCGATCTCGGCTTCCATTCGCTCAATATCAGGGGTGGCATCGATCCGGCCGCCGGAGCCGAAGACGAGGCTGTACTGCGGGTCGAGCCGCCGCATCGGGACCTCACGATCGAGGTCGTAGCCGGCATCGGCGAAGATCTCCTTCAACACGCGAGGGTACAGAAAGAAGGTCGGGCCCACATCGAACTTGTAGCCGTCCTGGGCGAGCGTGGCGGTCCGGCCGCCAACGCGGCCATGCTTTTCAACGACGGTGACGCGCACCCCGGAACGAGCCAGGAGCATAGCCGACGCGAGCCCACCGGGGCCAGCACCTACGATGACGACATGTTTCGAAGCGTTATTGCGTGCGGCAGAAAGAGGCATTCAGCGTTGATCCCATCCACGTACCCAAAGGAGTGTAGCTTGACGGATGCACGTTACCCGAGGCCCGATAGTAACGGCGTTCGTTCAGGTATGCGTCCGTGTGAATGTTTGCGTCCGCTGCGTTAACAACACTCAAAACCGTGTCCGATCCGCCGCTAAACGCACGGATCTAATCGAGTAGGTTGCGTACGAGGCCGCGGACCTTTTCCGTGACAACGCCATAGAGGATGTGGGTGGCACCCTCGCTGGTGCGCTCGCGGAGAGACTGATCTTCGGGCGCCTCGCTTAGGCCCAGCGCGGGCAAAGCACCCTCGTGTGTAACGCTCATGAGCGTAAGGCCAAAGGTAGCACCGTTCTTGGCGGTGACGGCGGGATACAGTTCGGCAAGGACGCCATAGAGGGCGCCGGCGGCTGCGCCAAAGACCCAGTGGATGCTTTCGCTGGCGATTGCCTTGGTATCTTCCTCAAGGGGGTGGCCGGCTGCCTTTTCGGCCATGACGTCCGGTGGCTCGGGTTCCCCATGAACGCGCGGAGGGTAGACCTTTTCGGCCATGGTTTTCGCGGCGGTGGCGACGAGGCCACCGATGGCTCCGGCAAGGAGGCCTTTAAGAAGGGCGTTGGTGTCTTTCGATTGGTTCGGGCTCACAGTAGTGATGTGATGCAACCAGGGGCGGGGATGCTGCTTTGGAGGCGTTGCCCGCGGCAGACTCACCGACGTCCGTCAACCTGGCTCATCGAGAGTCGGCCATTCCAGGTCATTCTCATCGATGCTGATTCGAGGCCTCCGGCTACGTGACAGGCCTCTCGGGCTTGGAGGCAGTTGAGGTCTTCAAGATTTGGCTGCCGGTTCAGGCAGAGGGGTTGCAGCAAGGAAGACGAGGAAGGGCGAGGGATAGCCCTCGCCCGCGCCCGCTCTACTTATCGTCCTCGTCCTCATCCTCATCCTCATCCTCGGCGTCTTCGTCGTCCTCATCTTCGTCGTCGTCGTCTTCGTACTCTTCCTCGTCCTCGTCCTCGTCGTCGTCTTCCTCATCCTCGTCTTCTACGTCGTCTTCGTCGTCATCCTCATCGTCATCGTCTTCTAGATCTTCTTCGTCCTCATCCTCGTCCTCATCCTCGTCCGCGGCGGCGGTACGGAGATCGAGTTCAGGCTGTCCCTGGAGGTCGCGGCGGTCGGCGCCGGTCTGCAGATTTTCGCTGGAGGCGGTCTCGGTGGGGTTGCTGTCGGTGAACTTGGGGTCGTTCTCGAAGCCCGCGGTGGCGTCGTCGCCTACGAGTTCATGCAGGACGGTTGCGCTGTCGGTTGCTGGGAGGTCTTGCTTCGTGGCCATGCCATTTCTCCTCGGGCGCGGAAGGTGAGCTTCCCGCCACACGCCTAGGATGCAGGAAGTGAGAAAGGGAGGCAGGAAAAGCGGCAGGCCGGCAGGGGACTCTGTTTGCCGTGCCGAAGCCGGTGAAGGACCGGCAGCAGCGCGTCGGCGACGCTGTGCATCAGAAGGAGAACAAGCACACAAGGCGAAGGTACGAGCGCCTGAAACGAAACGCGAACCTGACAAGAGACCCTAACGCAGAGGTCTCAGGAGTTGCGTATGTCCGCAACAGCTGTAGCTTCCCCTCTTTCCGAGAACACGATTTTGTTTGCAACCCAGACCGGCGTGGAGGCTGATGCGATCTCCCGCATCCACAGAATGCCTTTTGGGGCCGAGGTTCTACCCGATGGCGGCGTGCGCTTCCGGCTGTTCGCGCCGGCGGCAGAGGGTGTCGCTCTGTCGCTCGTGGGCCGTGAACAACAGATAGAGATGCGGTCCCTCGGCGAGGGATGGCACGAATGCATCACCGATGAGGCAAGGGTGGGCACGCGATACCGCTTCGTTCTGCCGGATGGAACCCAGGTCGCCGACCCGGTGTCTCGCTTTCAGCCAGAGGATGTGAACGGGCCCAGCGAGGTGATCGCGCCGGGCAGCTACACGTGGAGGGACAGCACGTGGAGGGGCCGCCGCTGGGCGGAGGCGGTGATTTATGAGCTGCACATCGGCACCTTCACCCCGGAAGGCACGTTTCGCGCGGCGATCGGCAAGCTGGATCACCTGAAGGAACTGGGCGTGACGGTGATGGAGATCATGCCTGTCGGGGATTTCTCGGGCGAGCGGGGATGGGGCTATGACGGGGTGCTGTGGTTTGCCCCCGATGCGGCGTATGGACGCCCTGAAGATTTGAAGGCCCTGGTGGATGCGGCGCATGCGCGAGGCATCGCGGTGATGCTGGATGTGGTGTACAACCACTTTGGACCGGAAGGAAACTACCTTCCGAAGTATTTCCCGAACCTGTTGACCGAGCGGCACAAGACGAATTGGGGCGCGGCGGTGAACTACGACGGGGATCAGAGCGAGATCGTACGCGAGCTGGCCATCCACAACGCCCTGTACTGGATTGAGGAGTTTCATATGGATGGGCTGCGGCTGGACGCCGTGCACGCGATCATCGATGAAAGCCCGAAGCACATTTTGACGGAGCTGGCGGAGCGGGTGAGGGCCCTGGAGACGCCGTATGCGATCCATCTGGTGCTGGAGAACGAGAAGAATGAGGCGTTCCGGCTGGCGCGTGACGGAGAGGGTCGTGCCCCACTGTTTACCGCGCAATGGAACGACGATATGCATCATGTGTTGCATACCGCCGCGACGCATGAGGATGTCGGCTATTACAAGGATTACAAGGGGGATTCCGGGCTGCTGGGACGCGCGCTCGCGGAGGGCTTTGCCTTCCAGGGGCAGGCCAGCGTGTGCACGGGAGAGGCTCGTGGGGAATCCTGCTCGCACCTGCCGCCGGTGGCCTTTATGTCGTTCATTCAGAACCACGATCAGATCGGCAACCGGGCCTTTGGGGAGCGGATCGGTGAGATCACGGAGCCGGCGGCGCTGAAGGCGCTGGTAGCCGTGTACCTGCTGCTGCCGCAGATCCCCTTGATCTTTATGGGGGAAGAATGGAATGCGTCGACGCCCTTTCCGTACTTCTGCGATTTTCACGGTGAGCTGGCAGGCAAGGTGCGCGAGGGGCGCAAGGATGAGTTCAAGAACTTCCCCGCATTTCAGGATCCGGCGAAGCGGGATCAGATCCCGGACCCGCTGGCCGTGACAACGTTCGAGTCCGCGAAGCTGAAGTGGGAGGAGATCCATGCGGAAGGGCGCGGGGAATGCCTGTCGCGGCACTGTGAGCTGATTGCGATTCGTCAGCGGGAGATCGTGCCGCTGCTGGAGTCGATTACAGGTAACGCGGGGGCGTTCGAGGTACTGGGCCCCGGCGCGATTGTCGTGAGGTGGGCGATCGAGGACGGGCGGGTATTGCATCTTGCTGCCAATCTTTGCAGCCGGGAATGCGATAGCTTCCTAGCGAGCGAAGGACGCGTCTTATGGCATCAGGGGCCGGAGATCCGGAACACAGAAAGCCACGGTGCGACGTACGGCCCGTGGACCGTGCATTGGACCCTCAAGGATGCTTAGGTGACCGACCAGCAAGAGATCATTCAGCGACATCACCCACTGCCCTTTGGAGCCGAGATCGATCCAAAGGGCGGTGTTGTTTTTAGGATCTTCGCGCCAGCCGCGAAGGCGGTGCAGGTAGCCATCGAAGGGCGTGAGCCCCTGCCCATGCAGGCAGATGGGCTTGGATGGCATGCGCTGCGCGTGGAGGATGCCGCTGCGGGCACGCTGTACCGCTACCTGCTCGAGGATGGCACGAGTGTGCCGGATCCGGTGTCGCGGTTTCAGCCGCGGGATGTGGCGGGGCCGAGTGAGGTCATCGATCCGTGCTCCTACACGTGGTTGCAGACGGCCTGGAAGGGCAGGCCGTGGGCGGAGGCGGTGCTCTACGAGCTGCATGTTGGCGCTTTTACGCCGGAAGGAACGCTGCCGGCCGCGACCGCCAGACTGGACCACCTGGGGACGCTGGGCGTGACCGCCATTGAACTGATGACGGTGGCTGATTTTGCAGGCACGCACAACTGGGGCTATGACGCCGTGCTGATGTACGCGCCGGATTCAGCATACGGTCGGCCTGAAGCGTTAAAAGCCTTTGTGGATGCGGCGCATGCGCGCGGGATCATGGTGATCCTGGACGTCGTCTACAACCACTTCGGGCCCGAAGGAAACTACTTGCCGCGGTATTTTCCGCAGATCTGTTCCGAGGAGCATAAGACGGCGTGGGGGCCGTCGCTGAACTTCGATGGTGCAAGCAGCCACGAGGTGCGCGAACTGGTGGTAGAAAACGCGCTGTACTGGCTGGACGAGTACAACGTGGACGGGCTGCGGCTGGACGCGACGCACGCGATGATCGACAACGGGCCGCGGCACATTCTGGCCGAGCTGAGTTCGCGGGTGCAGGCGTTTGCCGGGGATCGGCATGTGCACCTGATTCTGGAGAACGAGAACAACATCGCCGGCATGCTGACGAGGTCGGACGAGGGGAATTGCGAGTGCTACACGGCGCAGTGGAACCACGACATCGATCATCTGCTCGGCGCAGGATTTCTGGGCACGGCCGACGAGCGCGTTGCCGACGACAAGGGCGAGACGGAGCGTCTGGGCAAGGCGCTGAGCGAAGGCTTTGTGATCGCGGCGGGGGAGAATCAGCAGGCGTTCGAGGCCGGATGCCATGTGCCGCCCACTGCGTTTGTGTCGTTTCTGCAAAGCCACGACCTGGTGGGCAACCGCATCTTTGGCGAGCGTGTGACGAGCCTGCTGCCGGTGGGGACCGTGAGGGCGCTGGTTGCGGTTGCGTTGCTGCTGCCGCAGACCCCGATGCTGTTCATGGGCGAGGAGTGGGGTGCGACGTCGCCGTTCCCGTACTTCTGCGATTTCCATGGCGACCTGAGCAAGGCGGTGCAAAAGGGGCGATGCGAGGAGATTTCCAAGCTGCCCGGGGTGTCGCAGGAGGATTTGAAGAACGCGCCGAACTGCCAAGCGGAGTCGACGTTCCGGTCGGCACAGCTGAAGTGGGAGGAGCTCGACCAACCGGAACACGAGGCGTGGCTGACGTTGTATCGCGAGCTGCTGCGCGTGCGACGGGAGCGGATTACGCCCTTGCTGGGGCGTCTCTCCGCACGGTGTGGGAAGTACCGCGTGCTGGGACCCGGAGGGCTGACGATCGAGTGGACGCTGGCGGGGGACAAGCACCTGCGATTGGACGCGAACCTCTGGCATGAGGCGCGAGGTGGATTTGACGCGGTGCGCGGTGCCGAGATCTGGGTTGAGGGACAGGTTCTTGAGGCGGGGGCGCTTGGGGCTTGGACTGTGCGGTGGAGTTTGGTGGAGTGATTCCGTTCACTTCCGAGTTTTGAGTGAGGGAGTTTCAGAGATTCCGTTTGGGTCGGGGCAGGTGAAGCGGAGGAGAAGAGCACCGGCCAGCGCAGCGAGCGTGGAGGCGAGCAGGATGGCGACCCGCGTCCGGGTATAAGCTTCGCCCGCGCCAAAGGCCAGGCCCGCGACAAAGATGGCCACGGTGAAGCCGATGCCGGCGACCCAGCTAGCGGCATGAAGGTGACGCCAGGTGACGCCGCGCGGCAGTTGCGCGATACCGAAGCGGACCGCGAGCCAGGAGAACAGCATGATGCCCAGGGGCTTGCCGAGCAGCAGGCCAAGGGCGACGCCGGCGAAGGTGGGCTCCAGCATCGCCGAGACATGGAAGCCGCGTAGGGAGATGCCGGCATTAGTGAGCGCAAAGAGCGGCATGATGCCGTAGCTGACCCAGGGATGAAAGGCGGTCTCCATGCGGTCCAGGGGTGATTCGACAAGGTGGAGTCCGGCACGGAGACGGAGCAGATGTTTGCGGGCGTCAGTGGCACTGTGTCCGGCGGCAAAGGCGGCGCGGAAGTCCTCCAGCCGGTGATGCGCGCGCTCGACGAAGTGCTCGGCAGGCAGAAAGGTGCGCGAGGGGACGAGCAGCGCAAGCGCGATGCCGGACAGGGTGGGATGTATCCCCGAGGCATGCAGGGTGAACCAGAGCATTGCGCCCAGAGCAAGGTACACGGGCAGGCGAATGATCCCGAGACGATTAAGCAAGAGGCCGATTGCGAACAGGGAGGCTGTGGCAGCAAGCCACGCCCAGTGCAGGGTGCGGGTGTACGCGACGGCGATGACCAGCACGCCGCCGACGTCGTCCGCGATGGCAAGCGAGGCAAGAAAGATGCGCAGGGCGAAAGGGACGCGCTTGCCGAGGGCGGTGAGAATGGCGAGCGAAAAAGCGATATCTGTCGCGATCGGAACGCCCCAGCCACGCTGCGCCGGTGTGCCGTGATTGAAGGCGAGATACACGAGCGCGGGGACGAGCATGCCCCCGGCCGCGGCGACGACCGGAAGAACGGCGCGGCGGAAGGAGGCGAGTTCGCCGACGAGGAGTTCACGTTTGACCTCGAGGCCGACCACAAGGAAGAAGATGGCCATGAGGACGTCGTTGACCCACTCTGTAAGGGGCCAGCTGAAGCCTGTGCCCCCGGCAGTGAGGCCGAGGTGAAGATGGAGAACCTGCTCATAGACGCCGCTCAGTTTTGAGTTGGCGAGTGCGAGAGCGACGAGCGTGGCTGTGAGCAGGACGAGGCTGCTGGAGCTCTCCAGCTGGGCGAAACGCGCGAAAGGGCGCAGCAGACGCTGCACGGGGCGCGGGTCCAAGCTGGGCAGGGCAACGTCATCCATAGGGCCCATCGTACGCATATCGAGAGTAGCGGGTGAGAGTGGCTGATCCAAGTCGAGGGATGCATCTCAAGTGCAGTGGGTAGTCACTCGCGGTTGGTTGCTGGTGGGGGATGTATGCGGACGATCACGTTGGAAGAGCACTTCGTTACTGAGGACTTTGTAAAGGCTACCGATGCGTATGGAGCGGGAACGCCGTCCGAGTTGCAGGCGATGAAGCATAAGCTGCTGGATCTGGGCACGGAGCGACTGGCTTCGATGGACGAGGCGGAGATCGATGTGCAGGTGCTGTCGCTCGCGGCGCTGGGTGTGAACAAGCTCGCGCCCGCGGAGCAGACGACCGTGCTGCATGGCGTGCACGACGAGCTGGCAGCTGCGGTCAAGTCACATCCGGATCGCTTGAAGGCATTTGCCACGCCGGGGTTGAAGGAGCCGCGTGAGGCCGTGAGGGAGATCGAGCGATGTGTGCGGGAGCTGGGCTTTTTGGGCGTGATGCTGGATGGGACCACCGAGGGCAAGTTTCTGGATGCGCCTGAGTTCTTTCCTGTCCTAGAGGCGATCGCCGAGCTGGGGGTTCCGTTGTATCTGCATCCCGCGCCCCCGCCGCCGCAGATCTCTGACGTGTACTACGCGGGGCTGCCGGGTGATGTGGGACACCTGCTGTCGATTGCGGGTTGGGGATGGCACGCGGAGAATGGGCTGCATACCCTGCGGCTGATTGTGTCGGGCGTCATGGAGCGGCTGCCGAAGCTGCGGGTCATCGTGGGACACATGGGGGAGGGCGTGCCGTATGCGCTCGCGCGGTCGAGCGAAATTCTGTCCGGGCCGGCGAAGCTGAAGCGGAGTGTGGCCGACACCCTGAAGGAGCAGTTCTGGATCACGACGAGCGGGTACTTTTCGCGGCCGCCATTTGAATGTGCGCGGGCCGTGGTGGGGTTCGACCGGATGATGTATTCGGTGGATTACCCGTTCAGTCCGAACTCGCGTGGTGTGGAGTTTCTGCGGTCGCTGGAGTTGAGTGCGGAGGAGGAAGCGGCGTTGCGGGGCGGGCATGCCGCGGCGGTGTTGGGGATTTAGAGCTGTTCTCCTGTAGCTGTGGCTTCCGTTGACGCGCTCAGGCCAGTTTTCTTGAGGAAAACTGGCGGGAACTACCTCGGCTCAGCACCCCAATGCAGGAGAACAGCTTTGGCTGGTTGCTGGGGTGGGGTGCATCCAAGACCTATGAGGACCTATGAGCAAGTTGCAGACAGTGCAGACGGCGGGTGTGTCGTTCAGTTATTGGGAGTATGGGCCGCAAGGGGGCACGCCGGTGCTGTTGCTGCATGGCTTTCCCTATGCGGCGAATGCGTGGGATGAGGTGGTGCAGCGGCTGCGGCCGGACCGGCGCAAGTTGAGACTGCTGGTGTTGTCGATGCGCGGCTACGGCGAGACCGCCGTGCGGCAGGAGAACCTGCTCTCCGGGCAGAAGGCCGCGCTGGCGCATGATGTGCTCACCTTTGCCGACGCCCTGGGCATCAAGCGGTTCGCGGTGATCGGTCATGACTGGGGAGCGCGGGCGGGGTTTGACGTGAGTGTGCTCGCGCCGGAGCGGGTGATCTGTCATCTGGCGCTCTCAAGCCCGTACGTGATGTATGACGGGAAGGATTTGCCGCCGAAGCAGGCGCAGAGCTACTGGTACCAGTGGTACTTCCAGACGGCGCAGGGCGAGAAAGCTCTGCGGACGAACGCAAAGGAACTCTGCGAGCAGATCTGGCATGCGTGGTCGCCGGAGTGGAGGTTCTCGAAGAAGCTGTTTCTGGAGACGGCGGCGTACTGGACGAATCCGCAGTTTGCAACGGTGGTGCTGGATAGCTACCGGAATCGCTGGGGGAACTCGCTGGGCAAAGAGGCCTACGCGGCCATGCAGAACCGGCTAGACGCCAAGCCCAAGGCCAAGATCGCGGTGCCCACGCTGTATGGGTACGGCACGGACGATCACTGCGTGCTGCCGGAGGCCAGCGAGGACGACTGGAAGAACTTCACCGGACCGTATGAGCGCGTGGCGATCAAGGGCGTGGGGCACTACCCGCCGAGGGAGGATGCGCGGGCGGTGGTGAAGCTGTTTGATCGGTTGTGGAAGACGGTGGAGTAGAGGTCGGTACTGCAATTGTCAACGCAAAGGGCGCCAAGGCTTCGCGAAGGTTCGCCACGGGTTTTGTGGCGCACCCTATTTTGGTTAGTCGCGGTCTGAGCCGTAGATGCTGATGCCCTGGGCGACGCGGAAGGCGAGGGAGGCGGCGCGGGGGGTGTAGTCGCTGGCCGGGTAGTCCTTCTGCATGCGGGCGGCTACGGAGGCGCAGTTGGCGGCGGCCCCCTCTGACTTCTTACGGTTTTCGTCGACGAGATACATGGTAACGAGTGCGCCCTGGCGGTACGCGGCGTTGTAGAGGGCTTCGGCGGATTTGGGGCCGTTGGGATAGCGGTCGGCGTACTTCAGGTAAAGGCCGGTTTCCATCTCGGGGCACTTGGGCAGGCCCTGCCAGTCGCCGCAGACCTTGTTGTCGAGGAGATCGAAGGCGGCCCTGGCGGCGTCGGGTGTCGTGGGATAGATCTTCATCACGCGCTTGAGTTCGCCCTCGTAGAGTTGGGGGCGGAGAAAGGCGTCCTGCTCATGCGCGCTGGGGAGGGTGCTGTTGTCGGCTTTATCGATCTGCCAGCGTATGTCGGCGGAGCGGAAGGCAGCCTCGGAGGCGAGCGGCGACTCGGGGAAGTACTCCCATACGCGGCGATAGAGGAGTTGCGCGGAGGCGGCGGCGTCCTTTGGGGCGTGCGGTTCGGCGGCCTTGGCTTCGAGGTCGGCGGCGGCGCCATAGAGCAGGATGTCGCCTTGTGGGGTGCGAGGCCCGACGATACCCTTGTCGCGGATCCAGCCGGAAGCCGGGGTGGTTTGCGTATTGGGGTCGGTGAACTCGGGCTTCGCGTCGGGGTCTTCTTCCTTCTCGTCGGTGTTGGCGAAGACGTTCACCCAGGCACCGTTCTTTTGGTTGGTGACGATCTCGCGGCCAGGCACGACGGTGGCGATCGGGGGGTCGGCGGGGTCGGCGACGGCATAGACGTTGGCGGTGTGCAGGACCGTAGCTCGATGGGCGTTGTCGACGGCGCGCTCCGGGTCGCGCTTCTGCGCGAAGGCAGAGAGGGAGGCGATAACGAAGGCACAAGCGGTACACGCGACGAGACGGCGGTTGGGGGCCATACTGAATTAGACGAGCGTGAGGGAGCCCGGGTCGCGGTTCGGCAGAGAAGGGACCGAAGCCGTGTCTTGCGTCGAACGATGCCCGGGAGCCTGCGGGTTTACAAGTTTCAAGGCACCCCTTTATACCTGTCGTAGAAGTCAGAGAAAGAACTGGATCTTGAGGAGTGCATGGGCGTGAACACCGGATCGACACAGGATGCGATCTCTCCCGGTCAAATGACCGAGCCTCCGCATGGATCGGCCATGCTGGTGATTGCTGACCATGCGGTTTGCCGGGCGATGATGAGCATTGTCGAGGGGCTGGAACTGAATGCCGTGGTGGTACAGGCAGACAAGGTACAGCTGGACGACCTGCGCCGCCACGAGCTTGTGATTGCCGATGCGGAGACGGCCCGCACGGTACGCGGCATGCTGAGAGGCCATAAGCCGGCCGGGGATGACATCAAGCCGGCGCTGATTGCGCTGGGACCGCGCGACCTGCTGGAGAGCGAGGCCAAGGACGGCGAGTTCGACGGTGTGCTGGTCGTACCGTCTTCGCCCGCCGACCTGGCATCGCGTCTGAGCGTGGTGCTGTATGCCCACCGCGCGCTGGCGCAGCGGTACCAGTCTGCGATGGAGGAGCTGAGCCTGAATCGGAACATCTTCCGGTCCGTCTCGAATGGGATCAGCGTCTCGAACGCGCAGCTGCCGGATATGCCGCTGATGTACGTCAATCCCTCGTTCGAACTGATGTCCGGCTACAGCCTGGAAGAGGTGGAAGGCAAGAACTGCCGCTTTTTGCAGGAGGACGACAGGGACCAGCCGGGATTGACCCTGATCCGCGAGGCAATCAAGCAGAAACGGCAGACCACGGCCGTGATCCGGAACTATCGCAGGGATGGAACCTGCTTCTGGAATGAGCTGACGCTATCGCCCATCTTCAATCGGGATGGGGTGATGACGCACTTTGTGGGCATCCAGATGGATGTGACCGAGCGCGTCAACATGGAGTCTGCCCTGCGGGAGAGTGAGAAGCTGGCCGCGGTGGGTCGCCTGGCTTCCACGATCTCCCACGAGATCAACAACCCGCTGGAAGCGATGATGAACCTGCTGTACCTGGCGCAGCAGCTGATTCCGGTGAACGAGGAGACGCGCGAAGGGCTCACCTTTCTGCAGCAGGCGGACGAGGAGCTGCAGCGGGTGAAGCTGATCACGGCCCAGTCGCTGCGCTTCTATAAGCAGTCGTCAGGCCCGGAGGCGCTGCTCTGTTCGGCCCTGGTGGAGTCGGTGATGGACCTGTACAAGTCGCGGCTCGCGAACTACGGCATAGAGCCCCGGCTGCGGCAACGATCGACCCAGCACATCGTTGGCTTGGCCAGCGAACTGCGCCAAGTGCTGAATAACCTGGTCAGCAATGCGGTCGACGCGACCAAGGGCGGCGGTGGGGTGCTCCACCTGAGAACCCGGGAAGCGACCTGGTGGAGCCGTGAGAAGCGCGGTGTCATGATCACGGTTGCGGACAATGGGACCGGTATACCCGAGGAGATCCGGCAAAAGCTGTTCACCGCGTTCTTCACGACGAAGGGAGCCAACGGCACAGGGCTGGGGCTTTGGATTACGAGGGGTATTGTGAACCGGCACCACGGCCATCTGCAGATCCGTTCGTCGGCAGAGCCGGGGCGTAGCTATACCGTGTTCACCCTGTTTCTGCCGTACCAGGGAGCGAGCGGAACCGCGCCGAGTGCCGGCGTCAGCGAGGCCGAGATGGCCGAACGCCTGGGGTACAGTCCGCAGCCGGTTGCCGTTTCGTAGACTTTCCCTATGCGTTGAGCCACCCCCTGTTTACGACAGGCTCGCTGCCCGTCTCCCCCATGAGTTGCTCGCGGAGGGCCGGGTCGATGTTGCCGCCGGAGACGATAGCGACGATGCGTTCGGTACGTGGGAGCGCGGCGCCGTGAAACAGCACGGCGGCGAGGGTGACGGCACCGGAGGGCTCGGCGGTGATGTCGGTCGCGGCGAGAAGAAGGCCGGTAGCCGCCCGGATCTCGTCCTCCGTCACGGTCACGATGCCGTCCACAAAGTGAAGAATGTGATGGAAGTTGCGTTCGCCGAGAGATTGCGTGCGGAGGCCGTCGGCGAGGGTGCGGCTGGTCTTTTCGGCGGGCCACTCGACGAGGGCTTTGCTGTAGAAGGACTCGCGGGCGTCGCCGGCCAGCTCGGGCTCCGCGCCCCAGACAAGCGGGGCGGGGCGTCCCGCGGCTTCGGCGGCGAGTTTTACGCCGGTGGCTGTGCCGGCCAGGAGTCCGCCGCCGGAGACGGGGGACAGGATGAGCGTGCTGGGATTTCGTGCCTGTGTGGGGTCTTGTTCCATTGCGAACTTTGAGTTTGAAAGTTCCACGAGTTGTTCGTCGAGCTCCAGGCCGCAGGTGGCCTGGCCGGCGATGATGTCGGGGTCGTCGTAGGGCGGAATCATCAGGTAGCCATGCGCGGCGACGAGTTCTTCGGCCTTCTGTTTGCGCTCGGTGGAGGCTGGACCGACGGTCACGATCGCCGCGCCGAGCGCCTCGGTGGCTGCCCGCTTGATGGCGGGGGCGTTGTCGGGCATGACGATAACCGCCGTCGTGCCGAGCGCGCGGGCGGCATACGCGACACCCTGGGCATGGTTGCCGGAGCTGAACGTGATCACGCCGCGGCGAAAGGCAGCCGGGTCGCGTTCCTTGATTGCCGCGATCTTGTTGTAGGCACCGCGCAGTTTGAAGGAGCCGATCGGCTGGGCAGCCTCGTTCTTCAGGTAGATCTCCGGGGTGTGCGGGCCGAGTCGGAACCCGGCATCGTGCACACGGGCGGGATCGAGCCGGACCAGCGGCGTGTAGACAGCAGTGCCGTGGAGGCGTTCCCGGGCGGCGAGGATGTCGGGAAGGGTGACGAGATCGCTCGGTGGGCTCACCTCAACAGAGTACGTGGCCTCGGCTGTTACCTGGCCTCGGCGGTCTCCTTGGCCTCAGCCGCTTCCAGGATCTGCGCGAAGAAGTGAAGCAGGCGCAGATTGTCGGTGACGCCGGGGCCGGCGCCGTCGAGATCCAGGTGGGAGAGAACGGGGCTGATGAGCGCGGCCTTGAGCGTGGTGGTGGGGAGCTCGGATTCCATCCAGAGGGTTTCGGCGGCGGGGATGATGTTGTCGCCTTCGCCGTGCAGGAGGTAGACCGGAACGGTCAGCTTGTTGAGGTGGCCGTGGGGGCTTACGCGGGCCATCTCAATGACATGTTTTGCCTCGGCTTTGGCCAGCAGGGAGCGCGTAAAGGGGGAGTTGGAGTCCATGAGAACCTTGGCCTCGCTCGTCTGGTTGGGCGTGAGGCGGGCCATGGCAGCTTTCTCAGCGGGGACGTCCTCGTAGAGATGAGCACGGAGCACGGAGCGCAGAGGCGTCAGGTCTGCCTTTGGGACGAAGTCTTCGAGGTTCTCGTACTCCAGCACGAGCGGACCGTACTCATGAGGAGGCAGAAGCTCGGGGGCGCCTGTGGGGCGAGCGTCGGTGCCGGTGCGGTAGTAGGAGGCGACGCGCTGCATCTTGTCCTGCGAGCCGACGGCAAAGACGAACTTGATGCTGTGACGGAACTGGGGGTCGGCTGCGGCGAGCAGCGAGAGGCCCCCGGAGAAGCTGAGGCCCATGATGCCGACCTGCGGCTCGCCGGTGCGATGGGCGAGCCACTCGGCCGACTCGCCGATGGTGGCGATGGAGTTCGCGCCGACGTGGTAGTCCTTGATGTCCGGCAGCTCGGGGGTGAGCACGCGGAGACCGCAGGCACTCATGGCGGTAGCGAAGGCAATAAGGCGGGGCTCGTCAATGCCGAGGTGGTGGACGCCATGCAGGACGATCAGCGCGGGTGCGTTCGGGTGCTCGATTGGGGTGTACAGGCGGGCGCGAACGGCACCCAGGGAGGTGTCGTAGTAGAGGTCTTCGACAGCAACCCTGTCCGACACGGTCCAGCGAAGGGACTCGGGGACGGGCTGGTTGGCGACCAGCTTGAGCACCGCGGCGGCCTGAAGGTGCACGCGCACTATGGGCCACGCGACGACGCAAAGCAGCACGCCAAGGCATAGCATGGCGGCCAAGGTGAGGAGAACGTCGAGGCGTCGACGGCCGGGTTTGCGCTGTCCAGGGGACCCGGGACGTGGGTCAGAACGGTCTCCGCGTTGATTCCGCAGGTTGCGGGCAAAGCCGGCGAGACCTCCCCGGCGGCGCAGGGTGGTGTGGTGGGCGTGGGGACCGTCGGGAGAGTGCATGGCGCTCGTAGCAGTATGCAGGAGCGCGGGTCCTGCGCGTGATTAGCGACTCATGGTCGTCTGCTCAGTGGGCGCGGAGAAAGAGGACCGTCATAAGAATGAGGATGGCAACGAGCAGGCCTACGGCGACGATGGCCAGGGTCTGCACGGTCTTGCCGGCGGTTTCGATGCGGGTGAGGCGCGCCTCGAGGGACTCGGTGGCCTGCTTGGCGGCGAGGGCGTCCGTGCGGGTGGAGACGAGATGCTTTTCGAGGTCGCCGATCTGCCGGCCGAGCGTGATGATCTGCGTGGCCTGTGCGGAATTGATCGCGCCGATGTCCGCGTGGAGGCGATCGCTCAGATCCGTGAGGGAGGCGCGTTGCGCTTCCAGAGCGGCACGATGGCCTTCGAGGGCCTGGCGCGTGGTGTCGTCGCCCGTGGTCTTGTCCTTGAAATAACGGTCCGCCATCGGCAGTAGCCGGGTGATGTGCGGGGCGAGTTCGACGAGCTGCGTGAGAGCTTTAGGCCACATGGTTTTGGGTTGTAAGTTATAGGTTCTAAGTTGTAAGTGAAGGGTTGGGTGAGAGCTTAGGCGCTTGCGGGGGTGGGTGTGTCGCGGGGGACGATGCGTTTGCCCGCGCGGTGGCGGAGGACCAGCGCCGTGATGGTGGTGAGCAGGATGGCAGCGGCGATGGCTTGGGACCAGACGCAGAAAATGCACCATTTCTGGAGCACGTAGGCTTCCATGAAGGTGAGAAAGGCGGCAAAGGCGAAGCCGATCTCCGCGACCTGCAGGGTGGCCCAGAGATGGCCGGTGAGGGCGAGGACGCCGATCAGACCGTAGCCGGCGATCCCGAGGATCGCGACGGGGACGTGAATGCCCTTGGCACCGGGAGCGTCGTCGAAGCTACGCGGCGGGAACTCGGCGAAGCGGGAGTGATTGACGGCGCCGCAGTCCCACTTCTCCGTGACCGCACAGGGTGGAGCCGCGTTTGGGTCCTGCATGTGGATGCGGAGGGCAAGGACCGAGTCGATGAGGCCGGCGAGCGCCAGCAGAGCGATCAAGTAACGCAGGGTACCCATAGCTTTACCAGTGTAGCGTTGACGGACAGAGTGGGCATTGACGCGACTGAAGATGCGTCCTCGGTGGGATTGGCGCGTCAGAGTGAGTGAAGAGAATGAGAGCAGAGGACGCCTCCGGCGTCTCTGCAGTTGGAG
>CAXTGE010000041.1:19838-22077 GCA_964243645.1 uncultured Acidobacteriaceae bacterium
GAGGCGACGCGCGAGACGATCCGGTCGCTGGCCGACCGGATGACGGAGCTGGGCATGCAGTTCAGCCGCAAGGTGCAGGACGACATGCGTCGCGTCCCGGTGGAGGACCCTAACGATCTGCGGGGGCTGCCGGCGGATTATCTCGCACGGCACGGCATCCGCGAAGAGGATGGGAAGCTGATCGCCGCGGGTGACGTGGTGATCACGACCGATCCGCCGGATATGTCTCCCGTGATGAACTACACGGCGAGCGCCGGGCTGCGGCACAAGCTCTACCTGCAGTACAACGACCGCGGCTATCCGGAGAACAAGCAGGTGTTGCTGGACCTCTTGGCGGCACGCGAGGAGATGGCCGAGGTGCTGGGCTTCCGCAGCTGGGCCGATCTGGCGACGGTGGACCAGATGATGGGTTCGGCCCAAAATATGCGGCGGTTCCTTGGCGAGGTGGAAGATGCCGCGCGCGCGACCGCGCTGCGCGAATGGTCGGAGCTGGAGGCGTTTGTCCGCGAGCGCGACCCCGGTGCCCTGCCGCTGAAGCTGAGCGACGCGCGCTTCTGGGAGGAGCAGTTCCGGCGGGCGCGGTACGATTTCGATTCGCAGAGCGTGCGGCCGTACTTCCCCTACACCCAGGTGGAGGCGGGCATTCTGGCGACGGCGGGTAAGCTCTTCGGCGTGCGTTTCGAGCGGAACGAGGGTGCGCCGGTGTGGGATCCGGCGGTGAAGGCCTTTGAGGTCTACGACAGCACTGCCGGCGACCGATCGGAGCCGGTGGGGCGCATTTACCTGGATATGCATCCGCGCGAGGGCAAGAGCAAGTGGTTTTCGGAGTGCTCGCTGGTGGGCGGTGTGCTGGGAAGGCAGGTGCCGGAGGCGTCGTTGGTGTGCAACTTCCCGGAGCCAAAGAGAAATGAGCAGAACCCGGACACCTTAGACGACGCCGGCCTGATGCAGTATGCGGATGTGGTGACGTACTTTCACGAGTTCGGCCACCTGATGCACGAGGTGCTGGGCGGCCGGCAGCGCTGGGCAGGGCAGAGCGGCATTGCGACCGAAGGCGACTTCGTCGAAGTGCCGTCGCAGATGCTGGAAGAGTTCTTCGAGGACCCCGAGTTGCTGCGGACCTTTGCGCTGCATGTGGAGACCGGTGAGCCGATCCCGTATGAGACGGTGACCCGGATGACGGAGGCGAGCGCGCATGGGCGGGCGCTATCCACCATGACGCAGGTGATGTACGCCACGTACTCCATGGAGACGCACGATCGCCGCGCGGGGTCGCTTGATTTGGATATGCTGCTGCGCGACGGGTACGACCGCTTCAGCAAGTACGAATTTGTGGATGGCAACCGCATGTACGCGGCGTTCACCCACCTGGTCGGCTACACGTCGAACTACTACACCTACCTGTACGACAAGGTGATGGCGCTGGAGTTCTTCCGGCAGTTCGGGCAGACAGACGGCGTGGATCTGCTGAACGGCACCGTGGGTGAACGGTACCGGCGCGAGGTGCTGGAGCCGGGCGGGTCCAGGCCGGCGCGGGCGCTGGTCAAGGCATTCCTAGGCCGTGAGGACGTGAGCATGGATGCGCTGCGGGAGTGGATCGGCAAGGAGTACGCGGCGGCGTAGCTTTACGGGGAGGCCGACGTGGCTCCAACGCGTTGTTGAAGCGCGTCCAGCACGGCACGTGTCATTGCCTCAACGGGCGCCGGCGTGCCGGTCCAGATCTCAAATTGGCGGGCTCCCTGGTGGACGAACATCTCTACCCCCGGGATCGTCTCTCGTCCCTGGGTACGAGCGAGGGCCAGTAACGGGGTATCGAGGGGGTTGTAGACGAGGTCGAAGACGAGACGGGCGCGAAGTTCATGCTCCCGGAGGGGCAGCGCGAGCGCATTGCCGCGCATACCGGCGGGCGTGGCGTGGATGAGCACGTCAAAGTCTTCCCCCGCCAACGCCGCGCGATCGAGGGCTTTTGCTCCGGCCTCATGCGCGAGTTGCTCTGCGGAGGCCATCGTGCGGTTGTGGAGAAAGACCTTTGCGCCGCGATCCCTGCAACCAAAGACGGCGGCGCGGGCCGCACCGCCGGCTCCCAGAACAAGGACGCGGGCACCTCGCAAGGAAAGACGGCGCTCCAGCGGAAGGACGATGCCGGCGACGTCGGTGTTGTCGCCGTGGTACTTGCCATCGGCGGCGCGGTGAACCGTATTGACGGCGCCGATGCGAGCGGCAAGGGGAGCGATGCTGT
>CAXTGE010000042.1:0-2092 GCA_964243645.1 uncultured Acidobacteriaceae bacterium
CGATCGTCGCTGGTGCTGGTGCCCGCGCTGGTCAAGACCAAAGGCGGTGAGCTCGTCTTCAGCCTGGGCGCGGATGATTTCGTGCTGACCGATGACGGCGTGCCGCAGCATTTGCGGCTGGAGGCCGACACCGATGCCCAGCCGCTGGCGCTCGTAGTGCTAGTGCAGACCGGTGGGGCGGCTGAGCCGCATTTGCATGACTATCGCGGCCTGGAGGCCGTGCTGGACGCGGTGGTCGGCGAGGTACAGCACCGGATCGCCGTGGTGAGCTTCGACAGCACACCGCACCTGGAACAGCCGTTCACGACGCACGCCGAGACGGTTGCTTCGGCCATGAACCAGCTTGAGGCCGGTGACGGGGGCGCGGCCATTTTAGACGGGGTTCGCTTTGCCGTGGATCTGCTCCGCCAGCAGCCACCGGCCTATCGCCGGGCCATCCTGATGCTCAGCGAGACGGTAGACAACGGCAGCCAGACAAGTTTGGATGAAGCGCTGCGTTCCATAGAGGACACCAATACGTCGATCTACAGCTTCGGCTTTTCGAGCACCAAGGCCGCGCTGAAGCATGAGGGTGCCAAGCTGCCCAATCCGTTCGGCACGACAAAGTATTCCTCGACGCCCTACGCGGCCGGAGGCTGCATGAGCCGCGACCCGGCTGCCGACCCTGACGCCCACGGCAAGCGTACGGTGCAGGCGCTGGATTGTGCAGAAGATCTGCTGCCGCCACTTCGGCTGGCGCGCCTGGCCTTTCTGGCGGCCAGGGAAGGTTTGCAGCGCAACGTCCCCGAGACTGTGGCGCGGCTGACCGGGGGCGAATACTTCCCGTTCAAGGATGCCCGTTCGCTGTCGCGCAGTCTGGTGACGATCTCCAACGATGTGCCCAATCATTATGTACTCAGCTTTGTGCCGCAGGCTCCGCATGCGGGGCTGCATGCTCTGGAGCTGGAGTTGAAAGGCCGCCCGGAGCTGGAGCTAAAGGCGCGAGCGGCTTACTGGGTGGATGGGCCGTAGCGGTTTGCCGCACCGCAGGGAAGCAGATCTCTCCACTACGCGCCTTGCGCTCCGGTCGAGATGACAGTGAATGGTGCTGGTTGGGTGTCTAGCGCCTTACCTGTAGCAGGATCTTGCTGGCCTCACCGGATTCGAGCAGGTGCATGGCTTGGTCGAACTGGGCCAGCGGCAGGCGGTGGGTGATGACCGGGGTGAGATCCATGTGGCCGTCGCGCAGGAGGGCTTCGGATTGTAGCCAGGTCTCGTACATCTTGCGGCCGTTGATGCCGTGCACGGTTGCGCCTTTGAAGATGATGGCGTCGGCCAGATCCAGCTCGACCAGCTTGGAGGGCAGACCGAGCAGCGAGGCACGACCGCCGTTACGGAGCAGGCGGAAACCCTGCCGAATCGCCGAAGGGTGGCCCGACATCTCGAGGAGCACATCGACGCCGTTGCCCCACGTGGCATCTTTGACGATGACCTCGGTTGCCGGATCGGTCGGGTCGAGAAGGTCGTCGGCGCCCATAAGTGCGGCCAGTTCCCGTCGGCGGGCGTTGGGCTCGATGGCAAAGACGCGGGTCGCCCCACAGGCTTTGGCGACAGCGATGGAGAAAAGGCCGATCGGGCCGCAGCCGGTGACCAAAACGGTCTGTGCCGCGATCGGGCCGGAGAGTACGGTATGGACCGCATTTCCAAAGGGATCGAAGAGCGAACCCCACTCCCGCGGGATACGCGGGTCCAGCTTCCAGACATTGCTCGCGGGGATGCGCACGTAGTCGGCGAAGGCCCCGTCCGCATCCACGCCGAGGATCTTTACGAATTGGCAGACATGGGCCTGGCCGGTGCGGCATTGCAGACAGTGCCCGCAGGCGACGTGCATCTCGGCGGAGACGAAGTCGCCGGGGCGCACGTTGGTGACGCGATTGCCAATGGCCGCCACCGTTCCGGAGAACTCATGGCCGGGAATGTACGGCGGCTTGATGCGGTGCTGCGCCCACTGATCCCAATGGTAGATATGCAGATCCGTTCCGCAGACGGAGGCGGTCTCCACGGCAATCAACACATCGTCCGGCCCGATCTCCGGCACCGGCACCTCGCGCAT
>CAXTGE010000042.1:2192-4768 GCA_964243645.1 uncultured Acidobacteriaceae bacterium
CAGATGCTCGCCCACGAGGCGGAGCGCCTCGCTTTGCACGGACGGGTCGTTGCCAAAGCCATGCAGCCAATGGATCCGAGGGTCACGGCGAAACCATGTGAGCTGGCGCTTTGCGTAGTGGCGATGCCCTCCTTGCGCCTCCGCGATGGCCTCCGGAAGGGGTTGGCGTCCACGCAGCACAGCCAGGGCCTGCGCATACCCCAGCGAAGTCAACGCGCGCGCCCCGTCTCCGAACTGCCCTGCCGCTGCCGCCGTCTCTTCCAGTAAACCGTTCGAAAACATGCTTGCCGCCCTTGCGTTGATCCTCCCGTAGAGAGCCGGCCGGGGCGGATTCAGCCCGATCTGCACCAGACGGAAGCCCGTTAGGGGATCCCGGCCAGCCTGCCATTGCTCCGTCTGGGGCCGGTTGCCGCGCATCGTTACCTCCAGGCTGCGCATCAGCTTGGGAACATCGTTCGGATGAATGGCGGAGGCGGCTCGCGGGTCCAGACGCCGCAAAATGCGATGGAGCCCCCCGGAACCCCGTCGCACGGCATGCGCGCGTAGCCGCTCGCGCAGCCGCTCATCGCGGGGTGGCGCCGGCGCGAGCCCCTCCAGCGTGGCGCGCAGGTAAAGTCCCGTGCCGCCTGCAAGTACCGGCAGTTTTCCGCGGCGACGGATGTCCTCCAGCACCGCGCGAGCCGCCCGCGCATAGTCACCCGCGGTCGAGGGCTGGTCCGGATCCAGCAGATCCAGGCCATGGTGTGGAATCCGCGCGCGCTGCTCTCTCGAGGGCTTCGCCGATCCTATGTCCAAGCCCCGGTAGACCGCGACAGAATCACAGGACAGGATCTCGCCACCAAAGCTCTCCGCCAGGTGCATCGCCAGCGAGGACTTCCCGCTCGCAGTAGGGCCGACGATCACGATCAGAGCGGGTTCGGCCTCCACAGCGGGTTCAACTGCCAGAACGGCTTTATCAGCAGGCATGAATCCAGGCCATCCTGTCCATCTGCGGCAGATGACTCTCGCTCACCATTGCCGCCACCAACCCGAAAAAAAGACCCGGTCGGCCCCAGCGCGATACAGGCTTATGAGCAGGACCAGGATCGCCAGCAGGAGCAACCCTCGGAGCACACTCCGGCTCTCCAGGTTTTCCCGGCTCCGCAGGTAGATTTCGGTTTCAGCAGTGGCTTTCTGCGCCGCAGGCCCGAGTTCCGGGGGTCGCGGTGGCTGCGCTCGCGGGGTCTTTTCCTCTTGTGCTCGCGCTTGCGACATATTGGATAGCCGACCTGCATCCGTCTGGGTAGCTGCGCCTGGGCAGCTGCGGAGAACGCCTATTCTGTTGTTTGATTCACTAAGTAGTGAATGCGGAGCTCCAGGTTGGGTCCGTGGAATTGCGAGGGCAGAGCCGGGAACTGTCCGACCCCGGTGACCGAGCCCCAGGCGGCCTTGTTGAGGGCGTCGTCGTGGGTCGATCCGTCCAGATGCATGGCGCCGATGGTGCCATCGGGCAGAATGGTGAAGCGAATCTGTGTGACGCCTGCCTTACGCAGCGGAGGACGGGCCTCCTCCGGAATCAGCGGAATCCACTGATCGTAGATCTCCTGCAAAATGCGCCGCAGATATGGCTGAAAGTTGACCCCCTGGGTATCCGACAGGATCTCCGCGGGACCCATGCCCAGGTCTGACCCGCCACGACGATGGGAAACACTGCCTCCGCCGCTGCCGCCGCGGGTCGCGCCATGAATCGCGTCCTGAATGGAGTCTGCCGCGGACTGTGGCACACCGCCGAAGTTGGGTTTCGTAGGCTGTGGTCTGGGAGCCTCCGCCACCACAGGCGGTGGACTCCGCGGCGTTACCGGCTGGGGTGCCGGTGCGGCGGGCAGGTTGGGCGGCGCTGTCGAGGGTTGGAACCTCGGCGCAGGGGCTGACGGAGAAGGCGGTGCTGTGGGCGTCACCGACTTGGGCCGCGGACTGGTCTTGGGCGTCTCCGCTCTGGGGGCTGGTGCCGCGGGCGCCTTGGGAGCCGTGGACCGGAGATGCTCCAGCGTGCGGGAATCCACCGACGGAGGGGCAGAGTGCGTGCGGGGCGGAGCCAGATTTGGCGCGGTCAACGTCGTGATCTCCCGCTGCCGCAGGACCTCCGACGGCAGGACCACGCGGGGCGCATGCCACAGGTATCTTGGTCCGAAAAAGGCCGTGAGGGCGATCGCCATGCAGATAAAGAAGGATAGATAGATCGACTCACGGAAACGCGCCCGCGCCCGCTCGTCTTCCATGGAATCCAGAAGCTGAACGAGGTCATGCGCCTCGAGTTCTCCATAGCGCCCGTGAGAGATCCGCAGGGGCTGCAATCTGGCCGTGGACTGCAACGCCACATGCGGCACAAAAGAAACAGGGGCATCCGGATCAGCGGTCGCCTCCGGTTCCGCTTTGGACGAATCCGCAGTAGCGTCACCCGAGACTTCGGGGGCTTGGCTTGCAGGCTCTATGTTCGTCTCTTCGGTCGGCGTGGGTGAGGGTGGCGGCATTGCTTGCTAGTCTGACGAACTCGAAGGAACAAAGGTTGCGGTATGCACGGGTTGCGCGCTAACCAA
>CAXTGE010000042.1:4868-7249 GCA_964243645.1 uncultured Acidobacteriaceae bacterium
TCAGGGCACTCGAGAACACAGCTAAACGCTCGGAGGGGCGTATGCTGTTCCCGTGCCTCCCCTGCTTCTTGGCCGAACCGCGGCCGTACTTACCGCGAGCGACCGATGCTTTGCCGGCACCCAGCCCGATCGTTCAGGACCCGGCGTGAAGGACCTGCTGCAGGCGGAGGGCGTTCAGGTACTTGATCTCATCGTCTCCCCGGATGATCTTCCGGTCCTGGTTCGTCACCTTCGATCTCTGATTGCGGCACAGATCCACCTGATCGTAACTACCGGGGGCACCGGGTTGTCACCACGGGACAACACCCCGGAGGCGACCCTGGCGGTCTGCGAACGCCTGGTACCCGGGCTGGCCGAGTTGCTGCGTCAGAGCGGCAAGGCGGAAACGCCGTACGCCGTGCTCAGCCGGAATGTCTGTGGCATCGCCCAGGGTTCACTCGTGGTCAACCTGCCGGGAAGCCCTTCTGGAGCGATCAGTGGCTTGCGGACGCTTTTGCCCCTGCTGCCCCATGCTCTCGATTTGATTGCGGGCAGAACCAACCATGAGCCGAGCGATGCCCTGGAGGACGACCCCGCCAGTGAACGCTCGGTTCAGGGACCGAACGAGAGGTAGAATCAGACGTTGTGAAACTTGGTTCGATAGGTTGGATACACAAGGCGTCTCTGGCGCTTTTAGCAGTCATGAAGCCGTTGGGTGTGTGGGGTGTTGGCGGGCTCGCTCTGATTGATTCAGCGTTGCTGCCGATTCCCGTTTCGATGGACGGCATCGTGATCGGGTACGTCGCAAACAACCACCAGAAATTCCTGCTCTATTGCACCATCGCGGCGGCAGCCTCAGCGCTTGGCGCGCTTGTTCCCTTCTTTCTCGGCAGGGCAGGTGGTGAGCTGTTTTTACTGAAACGCATCAACCGTGAACGCTATGAGCGGATTCGCGACCGCTTTGAGCGGCAGGAATTTTTTGCCATCCTGATTCCTGCCATGTTGCCGCCACCGACCCCCTTAAAGCTCTTTGAATTCGCAGCGGGGGTCTTTGAGATGAAGGCTTTGCCTTTCAGCGCAGCCATCTTTCTCGGCAAACTGGTCCAGTTCCTTGTCTGCTCGCTCTTGACGATCTGGTTTGGCGCCACCCTGGTCCACAGCTTGCGAACGGAGATCCATCAACACTCCGCCATGGTCATCGGCACAGCGTTTCTTGGCATTCTGGTCGCTATCGTCTACATCGTAAGGCGTGTATTCGACCGGCGCCGGGGCTTGTCTTTGCCGGTCGAAGAGGGCTGAGGGCGCAGTCCAAGCTTGGCGATCTAGGTCAAGGGATGGTGAGGCGCCGATGCTCTCTGCAAACTCTTGACCAATTGAGCCGCCACGACGGGCAATCCGAAGAGCACGCCGGAGGTGAGCCCCGTCGACACAAGATCGTTGCCGTAAAAAGGCAGCGCCGCGGCGTAGCACGCCATGACGCCGGAGAGCGTATGCGCGTACATGCCGCTGCCGATCCATACAACGAGGTTGCTTAAAAGGAAGAATCCGGTGGCTGAGGCCAGCACGGCCGCCCCGACGCGCAACGCCGAGACCTGTCGCAGAAGGTTGCTGCCCAGCAGGCAGACAGCTCCGTACCAGAGCCACGTCACGACGTAACTCCGGAGATGAAATGGATAACCATACACGTAGCGGGTCAGGTAAACGTCCGTCAAGGCCATGACGAAGACCGCTATCGCGATCTGACCTCGGGGTCGGCGAGCGCCGAAAAACAACAGACCGCCCCCCACAGCCGTGACATTCAATCCAACACCGTGCAGAGCATGTGGCAGCAGGCGGCTGATGGCAGCGAGCAGCAGGACAAGGTAGGCAATCATGAAAGAGTCCTCAGGGGAACACGAGCGCAGGGACCGTTCGTTCAAGATCTCCAGCTGGCGCCAACTACGATTGTACGAGATACCCTAACGCCCGAAGCGCCCGTCCATTCCCTGCGCCAACACGTGCCCCGCTGCGTCAAGATCGACCTCTCCCGTAAGCGGGGGCGTTTGCCGACGCTGCAGGAGAGCCGTTGCCCCCATGAAGCGCACATCCCGGAACGAAACCGTCTCTGTCCCCGGGCCCCCCGGAAGGTTGGACAGGTGCTCAGGATCAACACTTATCCAGGGCATAGGCGACCAGTTCAGGTAGACGCGCCCTAAACGGCTGTGCTCGGCGGCAACCAGGGCCGGACTCGCCTCGGGCTTGTTCAATATCCGTTCGGGGTCAAAGCTACCGCGCCTCGTGTCCGCGGTGGCAAGTTGATAGGCAGGTCCGTAATCCGTAGCGACGTACCAGCGAAAGGGACTGAAAGGGTCCGGGCTGGCCAGAGAACCTTTCGGCGCAAGGAGAGGACGCGCCTCCTGCGC
>CAXTGE010000042.1:7349-12445 GCA_964243645.1 uncultured Acidobacteriaceae bacterium
CCGCCTGTTCCGCAGAGAGGGTTACGGGAGCCCGTAGCAATTGCAGTTCACTCAGCCGCAGAGCTTTGCCGTGTTCGTAAGTCCTCAATGCCCAATACGCCACGATGGCAAGCAAGGCGGTTCGCGGCCACGCGACTCCTCGAAAGCTCTGCCGTTTTCCGGCGATCTCCTGCCCAATCAGCCCAAAGAGGGACGGCAGGAGCAGTCCTGCAAGAAGCAGGGTAAACAGGACCGGATCGAAGATGAAGACGATGGAACCCGCATACCATCTGCCGTTGAATGGAAAGAACGGCCGGACGCCGTAGTTGTTGGTGTAATCGAGCAAAAGGTGGCTTAACAGGGCGATCAAAACGAAGAGAAACAGGGCTCCCCAGCGGACAGGGGCACGGATCCTGCCATCCTTCTCGCGATTACCGATATGTCCGACCTCGCCGTGACGGTTTCGCCAACGATGAAACAGGTACGTACCGGACACGATCAACACGGCTTCGAATGGGATTCCGAGTAGGCTGTGCGTGATCCCGCGGTGGTGTTCAAAGCCGGAAACAGGGCCGCGTAGGCTCCAGAGCGTGTCAATGTCCGGGAATTCCGCCGCAAGGCCCATGGCGACTGTGGCATACGCCGCACGTCGGTGAAAACCGCTGCGAGCGAGACACATGCCGGTTAGTACATGCGTCACCGGCTCCATGCAGATCTACACTACGCCAGAGAAGGGCGAGGCACCCCGGCGAAGTCGGACAGCGCGTGCTCTCTATGCATTGACGAGGCGCCGAGTGCTGCCGTTTCCCCCGAGGTGGCCGTCGTCAGCATTTCGATCTCTGCCGGAGCCAGCATGTCGGGTGAAAAGCCAGCGACAGCGACGTGCCCCGGCGAGTCACCCAGGATTTCGGAGATACGGTTCCAGAAGAAGAAGGGTGAGGTCGTCGGCAACAGAATCATCTGACGCTTCGGCTCAGGCATGGCAAAGTAGGCTCCCCAAACGGTGAGCGAAACGCAGATGCCCAGGGAAGATACAACGTATATGGGCGAATACAGCGATTTGGCACCGTAGGTGATCTGCCAGGCAGCCTCAACGAGCTCCACCATCGAGGCGATCCCCAGTCCCAGACTTACTCCAAACAGATGGCTTCGAAACGTAAGTCCGAGAGGCCGCGCGGTGAAACAGACGAACACCAGCAGACAGAGCGTCAACACGCTAACGCCCTGTTGCAGTCGACTGAAGACACTCTCCAAGGCACTGACGCTGGAGAACACACCTGGTCCGGCGACGAGAGCAAAGGCTACAAGAGCCGAAACAACCCCTACCCAGCGAAAAACAAGCTTGCCGGCCTTATGCAGCCCCGCTAGAGGCCGCATCGCTTCAGAAAAAACGGCATACACGATAAGTATGCGAAGAAGAAGTGTTAACCCGCTGCAAATCCAAGTAGAGAGGTACAGCGAGTTGTAAGCAACATCAAGGGTGAGGCCGAGGCGTTGCCGGAAGTACATGATGCTGACCGACACACCGACCGCTACAGCCTGCACCCCCAGCAGCATTGGAAGCTGCGGAAAGACCCGGTGCGCCTTACGTAACAGGAGGGTGACGAGCACCCCGACCGCCAACGCAGCCTGCAGAAACAAGGACGCTTCAAGTAGGTCTTCCGTTCTCATGGGGCCTTCCTCGGCTTCCAGCCTAAACGGGGAGGGGGCGATCCACAAGTACAACTTTCGTCCTAGACGGGCTATGAGAACCCAACCTTGGTCTAGTGCAGACCACAGTGCGTAGGATCGCCCATGGGGCACATCGGAGCTGGCGCAATGGTCCCGACGACAACGGGCCTGATAACATCTGACTTCGAGGCCGTCTGGGTGGCAAGGGTCGAGGCAGCGAAACCGGTGGTGGTGATGGTGAGTACGGCAAGGCGGACGATCGAGCTCTTCATGGGTAATGTCTCCTAAGTTGTAGTCAGTGACCGTTAAGTGGAATCGACTCACTTGACTTCCTCAAGGTAGGCTGTCGAGGATACTTATGCTAGTGTTTGCAGATACATAGCTTCCTAATTTACGGATTTGGTTACCAAGGTAATGACACCTCCCGGCAAGGTTCTGGTTACAGGCGTGTCTTGACAAGCTCAGGGTTGCCGTATCCTCGTGCACAGGATGAGTCGCTCCCCCTACGCCTTTACCGACCGTGACCTGATTGGCCGCATCGCCCGTTCCGTCGGTGGCCGAGCCGGGTATAAGCAACTCATTCGCGAGCTTGGACTGGGGGGCGGTCGGGAGCGCCGCTTGCTCCTCGAACAACTTACCCGAATTGTCGCGCGCGGGGAGTTGCGGCAGATTGAACAGCAGTTCTGGGGTTTACCGGCTGCCGGCAAGGCAGCCGTGGCCTCAGGACATAGCGACCAAAGTACCCCTTCTCACAGGAAAACCGCTGAAAAACGCGAACAGGCAACCTTTGTGCGAGAAGGTCGCGACCGTTTCGTGAGCGGCAAGCTTGAACTACATCGGGACGGATTCGGCTTTGTTCGTGCAGGTCAGGATTCCAAGCAACCCGCTACAGCGACTAGCGGCGACATCTTCATCCCCCCGAATGCCCTCCACGGGGCTATGCACGGCGATGTGGTGTTGGTCGATGAGGATGCACCGAACCGGGATGGGCGTCGATCCGGCCGGATCGCTCGCGTTTTGACGAGACGAAATCAAACCGTGGTGGGCGTCTTTCACTACGGCCGATCACGAAGCGCGAAACGCAGCACGGAGCGAGCTTTCGTCGATCTGCCCCAGGGTAATTTTGTCCAGCCCTGGGACGATCGGTTGGGCGGTGCCATCGAGATCCCTCCCGGAGCGGAGGTTGTGCCTGAGGGCATGTCCTCTCCGCATCGGACGCTGGGAGACGACTCCCTGCCTCGTCGGTCCGGGCTCCCTGACACCCAAGGCCCCGCTGAAGGTGGGGCAGACAGTGTTCTGAAGCGCGACGAACGTTGGCCGCTGGAAGGGCTGGCCGTGGAGGTCGAGGTCACCAGCTTTGTCCAGCCTGGACGACCGGCGGTCGGTCGTGTTTTGGAGGTTCTCGGGCCGCCGGACGCCTTTGGCGTCGATGTGGAGATCGTGATTCGGAAGCACGGCATCCCGCACACCTTTCCAGCGCACGTCCTGGCGGAGGCAGAAGAGCGCGCCCGGCAGACCGTCGAGATGGCGACAGGCGAGGAACTGGCCCAGCGCGAGCATTTTCGGGATCTCGCCATTGTGACGATCGATGGAGAGACGGCACGTGATTTTGACGATGCCGTGATCGTCCGGCCGCTCGAGAACGGCAACACGGAACTGCAGGTGCACATTGCGGACGTCAGCCACTACGTACTTCCGGGCTCGGCGCTGGATACCGAGGCCCGGGTGCGCGGCACCAGCGTGTACTTCCCTGACCGGGCCGTGCCCATGTTGCCGCATGAGCTTTCGAGCGGCATGTGTTCCCTTTTGCCGAACCAAGATCGCTTTGTCCTGAGCTGTGTCATGGAGATCGACCGTCGTGGCGAGGTTCTCGGCTACCGCGTGGCGGAGGGGGTCATCCGCAGCACGCGGCGTATGACCTACACAAGCGTGCAGCATTGCCTGAACGCCTCGCCGGAGGCGGGACGGTGGAATGCGAGTGGCGAGGTCACGCCTACGCCCACAGCGGAGGACCAAGCCGAGCGCGAGCGCGTTGAGCTGGAGCAGCCTCTGCTGCCGGCGGCCGTCGATCGGATGCTGGACTTGGCGTTGCGGCTGAATGGGAAGCGGGTGCGGCGTGGCTCGATCGACTTCGATCTGCCGGAGCCAGTAGTGGAGTTCGATCCGGACGGCAACATGAAGGCGATCGTGCGCTCGCAGCGGGGCTGGTCGCATCGCCTGATCGAAGAGTTCATGCTCAGCGCCAATGAATGCGTCGCGACGTGGCTTACCGCCCAGGAGATCCCATCCATTTATCGCATCCACGAGATGCCGGATCCGAAGCGGATTGTAGACTTTGAGGAGACCGCCGCGGCGTTTGGACAGACGCTGGGCATCGGCGCGCTGCCAGTGAAAAAGCTCACCATGAAGACGGATCGGCGGGAGGCGCAGCGGCGTTCTGCGCGGGGCCGCGATGGCCGCCCCGCGCAGGCCCATGAGGTACCGGAGCGCATCCCTGTGACGCCGCAGATGTACCAGCGGCTCGTGCGCAAGATTGCCGGCAAGCCTGAGGAGCGCATTCTTTCGTACCTGATGTTGCGGTCGCTCAAGCAGGCTCGTTATGCGGAGAAGAACGAGGGCCACTTTGCGCTGGCGAGCCCCTGTTATACGCACTTCACCTCGCCCATCCGCCGCTACCCGGATCTGATTGTGCATCGCCTGATGCGGGCGATGCTGCAGCGCGGCGCAGGCCCCCGTGGCGGGGCGATTCTCTCCATCGACCCCCAGCCGTGGAAGGCGGAGGCCGCGAGAATAGCCAGTCGCGACACCGCCAGCCTGAAGACTGGGGCCTCCGTGGTACCTGCCGAGCGCCGGATGGCTGCGCAGCCGGCAGCAGAGCCGGTCATTGTTCCGAAGACCGGGGCTTCAAAGGCCGAAGCTCCGGAGACCGAGGCGAAGCAGAAGCGAAAAGGCCGTATCGGCTGGAGCGCGGCGGAAGCGGACGACATACAGGTGTGGCAGCCTACCCAGGTGGAGTTCCCTGTCGCCGAGCCTTTGCGCAGCGATACTCTTACTGCCGAACCCATGACTTTTGCTGCCGAGCCGATTTCTGCCGCGGAGCTCACCGACATCGCCGCCGAAAGCTCCCAGGCGGAGCGACGCTCCACCGACGCCGAGCGTGAGCTGATCGAATGGAAAAAGATGAAGTTTATGGCCGACAAGATAGGTGACGACTTCAAGGGACTGATCCTTTCCATCACGAAGTTCGGCTTCTTCGTAGAGCTCGATGAGATGTTCATCGAAGGCCTTGTCCCGATCGCCTCCCTGGCCGGCGATACCTACTCCTTTCGCGATGCCGATCGGTCCATCTGCGGCATGCGGACGGGGCATTGCTTCCATGTGGGCGATCGCGTGGAGGTGATCCTCGACCGCATTGACCGCCAGCAGCGCCGCCTGCAGTTCGCCCT
>CAXTGE010000042.1:12545-21708 GCA_964243645.1 uncultured Acidobacteriaceae bacterium
CGGTTCGGATTCAGAAACCAGCCGGTGGTGGGGATGGCGCGTTTCCAGACCAGCGTGCTGCCAGGCTCGGGGGCATGGTCGAGCACGATGTAGCGCGCGCCCTGCTCATGCGCCCACCACATGCGGCGATTGTCGGTGGCATCCCACAGGAAGGGGATGACGCCCGGCCGAGTGATGCCGCCCAAATCGATGATCGGGTGCTCGGAGAGGAACGCGGCCTCGCCGATCGAGTAGTGAGCAACAGGATTAGCCGCCGGCAGGGTGCGGAAGAAGGCGGCAAGCGCCGCATAGTCACGATCGACTCCCACCTTGTTGTTGATCAGCGGCCACGTCGCCAATAGGCTGATCGCGACGCCGAACACGAGGCCGAAAGCGACCCCGGCTCTGTACCACTGCGGCTTCAGCTGGCGCGCAATGGCCAGGATAGCGATCGTCAGCAGGGGTGCGGTAACGAAGATGTAGCGTGTCTGCACATAGGTGTGGTTTTCGAGGTAGAAGACGCAATTCAGCGCGGTCCAGGCGAAGAGCAGCCAACCGCCCGTGTCCAGCGATGCGGTCAACGCCTGGACGGGGGCCGCGCCGGGGCGTTTGCGTCCATAGGCGAGCCAGAAGGCAAACGCGGCAGCGCCGAGCAGGACCAGCGGAAAGCCAAAGGCGTAGATCTGCAATAGGTGGGGCAGCACGGCCTGGTCAGGCCCCCCGCGCTTGGCGGCATTGGTGTTGGGCAGGATGCTCCCAAACGCCCGCGCCGCATACACGGCCCAGCTGACGCCCGGGCCGATCACCAGGAGAAGGCCGCCGAAGAAGAACTGCATCTTGCGCGCGGGAAGCGCGGGCAGGTGCACCCATCGCAGAAACAGCACGATGCCGAGCAGCAGCGTAAAGAAGCTCATCTCCGGCCGCAGCAGAGGCGCGATGCCGGCGCAGAAGCAGCCGAGCAGGTACCGCTCCGGCGTCATCGGCTGCTGTTTGGAACTGCCCGAGATGGTGATCAGCCCCCAGCACACCAAGCCCCCGGCCGCGAGCGCTTCCATTCCGGAGTAGGCCCAATAGCCGAAGTATGGATTGACGACCAGCACCAGCACCATGGCGGCCGCGAAGATGCGGCTGGCCGCAAAACCCAGGCTGCCGACAAGCCGGCGCGCAAACCCAAACACGCCGGAGAGCGCGAAGACGGCGGCCAGCGCGGTGAGGGTCTTCCCTGCCGCCATCCAGCTGGGCACCACCGCATGAACAGCCACCAGCAGCCACACCCAGAGCGGCGAAGTATCACCGTAAACCACGTGCCCGTTGAAGGCGAAGCCCTTCCCACGAGCGAGGGATCTGGCAAACTCCAGGTGGATCCAGGCGTCGTCCTCCCAGTAGTGCAGCGCGTGGGCAAACCAGAGGGTGGCCCAACCGGCAGCAAGCCACAAAAACAGCAGCGCGGGCGGTGGAAGACGCTGCTCGTCGACAGCGTGAGTCGGTGCGGCTTGCATGCAACTCCTGAGGGGTGAGGCCGGATGCGGCGAAGGTGCTGCTTCCATGATGCCCTGCCCGCGTCCCCTTGCCAACGACGAGGACCGGACCGGCGTTGTTCTCTCTCTCAGTGTTGTAGCTGGGTTACCGTCGGCTGTTGTCCCAGCCTGGTTCGCAGCGGTCGTGGCAGGCGCACACGGCGGCGGCGCAGAGGTCGCGGTGTCGTTGCCGGGTCTAGCCGGTACAGGATCAGCTGGTCACGGTCCGGATCGTCCATCGCCGCAAAGGCCGCCACGCGGACAGGGTGGTATAGCGGGGCCAGGGCATCCATCTTGTCATCGTCGATGTCATTCCAGGCCACGTACCAGCCCGGCTTGTATTGCCGGACCCGTTCGTCGAGGTCCATGGTGCCGAAGTCATCATCGATGGACGGCAGGCCGGTCATCAGGGAGAGATCCGACCCCGAAACCGACAGAATGAGGTTCGACTGCTTCGCATCGGCTCGGATCAGCCGCGCGATGGCGTCCGCGGCCGCCGTGTAGGTGAACTCGGGGTGCAGGAGGAAATTCACCTGGAGCAGTGCGTCCGGGATCGTGATCGCCAGGACAATGACGACCAGCGCACCGGCGCGGAACTGGCGCAGACGGGGCCGGGCTGTCGGGCTTTCACTATGCCGAAACTCCTCGAGCGCAAGCGCCACCACCATCGTGATGGGGACAGCGAGGAGCAGGTAGTACCGCGGCTGCAGGTTGTTGTGGTAGGCAAGAAAGAAGAAATATCCGCCCGTCCAGAGCAGCAGCGGGGGCACGAGAGGATGGCGAAAGAACTGCGGCCGGGCAAACAGGGCCAGCAGCAGCGCAACAAAAAACGCCGGGTAGAGCACGCCACCCATCCACGTACCGTCGGCAAAGGTGTTGGACAGCACGGTCGCCAAGGGCTGCAGCTGGAAGCCCGTGTAGCCGTTCGCGGAGAACAGGTAGAGGTAGTCCTCCCAGTAATGCGGGCGCACCAGCAGCAACAGATAGCCGGCCCATAGCGAGATCGCGAGGGTTACAGGCAGGGCTGCCAGCTGCAGAGCCGGTTTCAGGCGGTAACCGGCCCTGTGCCAGAGCATCGAGACCACTGCCGGAAACAGGGCGACTGCGGTCGTTTTGGTCAACACCACGGCGGCGAGCAGGAGACCCAGGGCTAGCTGGGGCCAAACGGCCAGTAGGATGCCTCGCCAGCCTGAACCGCGGCGCTCCCATGGCGCGAGATAGGACGCGACCAGCAGAGCCAGCACCGTGAGCGCGGCCACGAGCGGCTCCAGGATCGCCATGCGCTCAAAGACGAAGAAGAAGGGGCTTACGCACAGGAAGAGGATCGCGAGGGAAGCGGCCAGGGACAGCGTGTCGGGCCTGCGCTTGTCCCGCGGAAAGCGCTGCAGGAGGCCATAGATCGCGCCGAGCATCGTCGCGAAGGCACACACGGCCAGCGCGCGTGCCGCCAGCAGACTGACGCCCGCGAAGCGAAAGACGACGGCCTCCAGCAGCGGCCATACGGGAAGGGCGACCGCCGGGTTGAAGTCCCCCTGCAGGT
Source organism: uncultured Acidobacteriaceae bacterium (assembly GCA_964243645.1). GTDB lineage: Bacteria > Acidobacteriota > Terriglobia > Terriglobales > Acidobacteriaceae > Granulicella. The sequence continues at coordinate 15,582 of CAXTGE010000042.1, forward strand.
ACCAGTGGCCTGAGAGAAAATGCCGGGTGGCGGCATCGCTATACCAGCCTTCGTCCGTGTATTTGGACCAGTCCATCCAGGGCGAATCGTTGGGAAAATCCGCCGTGAGATGCACGAAGTGCAGCGCAAGGAAGACCGCGGCGGCAGCCAGAAGCGCCCATCGCAGGATGTTGGCCGGGGTGCGGCGTTTCCCCTCCAGCGAGAGCAGATGCGTTGCATGCGAGCCCATGATCCGCCTCCCTGCCTAAGGACTTTGACACGCTTCGGGGCGCGTTGATGCGACGCGCGTCCGGTCTGTGTCTGTCTTTGTCTATAGCAGGCCGGGCAGGACCTCAGCGATGGGTGCCGCCGTCGAAGGACAGGCCGCGCCGGCCTGCCGCGGCGCAACCGCGAGGTAATGCACATCACGGGAGTGCACGTTATCGAAAGGATAGGCCCCGCACACCGACCACCCCACGAGGCTTTGCTGAAACTCCACTTTCTGCAGGAACTCGCGGCTCCCGAAGGCAAACACCGGGTGCATGGCCATGCAGCCATCGAAGCGTTGCGCGTACTTCAGCTTGGCGGCGGCGCGGCCATTCACCAAACCGTAGGGATCGCAGATGTTGCCCTGGGTGAAGTATCCCACGAAGCCGACGTCCTCGGCGATGCCCAGCTGGCCGTGCAGACTCCCCAACTGGGCCTGTTCCCGGAACTGATTCAACGCGGCACCGCGATCGGCGAACAGCCGATGAAAGATCTTGCTTTCCCACGCAGATGCCGGCACGAGCGCGGCCAGAAACAGCAGGAGGCAGGCCCGCAAACCGCGCGCAAAGCCCGGTGCAGGGCGCTGCCCTTCCTCGGCCACCCGCAGCAGATTCCAAAGCAGTGGAAAGAACAGCGTCCATCCGAAGTAGCGAATGCCCTGGATCTGCTGGCCGCGCACGGCCGACGCCAGCAGTACCAGCGGAAACAGCAGGTTGCCTGGCAGATCCGCCAGGCGTACGCGGTCCCAGGCTGTCAGCGCGGCGACGCTTCCGAGCCACAGCAGCAGCAGTCCCATGCCGAAGGAGAAGCTGCTCGCGACCGTGACGGCGGTCATCTGGAAGGTGTCCTGCCAGGCGCCCGCACCGAAGGCCTTGGCGAGCGCCGTGTCGGGGAGCAGGGCACCCATGGTCAGCACGATCAGGCCCCCCGCTGCAAGACCGCCCAGAACGGGCATAGCGGCGGCGACAAGCGCCCGCACCGGGTGCTCCATCGCGAGCCGATCGTCCCGGCCGGTAAATCTCCTCAAACCCGCCATCAGCGAGAGGCAGCCGACCAGCATCAGGAGCTCGACGCGCAGAAGGACCGTCAGCAGGCCATAGACGAACGCATAGACCAGCAGGCGAGGAGGCAATCGGGACGACTGAGTGATCGCACGCAGCAGCAGAACGCCGAGCAGCGCGTCGAGGAACACGAGCCCCGTCTCCATACCGTCGTCCAGCCAGCGGACCGCGGAGGGCGCCACCGTGACGGCCAGCAGCGCCATGGCCATCAGCCATACTGCGGCAGGCAGCGCGTGTGCCTGCCTTAGGCCGCGATACAGCGCGACGGCCAGCGAGGCAAACAGCCCCACGTACACAACCGAGGTGACGACGCGCGGCAGCAACGGCGAGGCCGTCAGCGCGCGCAACCCGGCCAGGAGCGATACGTACAGCAGGCTCGACGTGCCGAAGGAGGCATGCACGCCGTCGTAGGTGATCCGGTGCTGATGTAGCAGGTGGTCGGCGTAGCGAAGGTGAATGAGCGCGTCGTCCAGGCTATAGGGCCAGGACAGGCCGATCCAGAGCAACAGCCACACCGTCAGCAGGGAAGCCACCCAGACGTAGACCCGGCCCATACCCGGCATGGAGTCCGGGGTGGCTGGGGGAGCAGGGGGCTCTCTACTCATACGCGAGGGCGTCGATCGGGTCTTTGCGCGCTGCCTTCAGTGCGGGATAGCTCGCGCCCAGCAGGGCCCCCAAGAGCGTGATGCCTGTCGCAATCGCCACCCACTCACCGGTGACTGTAAACGCGAGCGACGGAAACCGTGCATGCAACACAAGCTTGAGGAGCAGGGTCGCCAAAATCCCAAACACCACCCCGCAGAGGGCCAGCAGCCCCGTCTCACGTAGCACCACGGAGACGATGGTGCCCTGGCTTGCGCCCATGCTCTTCAGGATGCCGATCTCGCGTGTCCGCTCCATCACGGCCGTATACATCGACTGGAAGATTACCAAGAAGCCGATCACGGCGGCGATGCCAATGACGACGCGGATGCCGATGTTGAAGGCCGGAATATGCTCCGGCGTCAGCTGGGAGAGCAGCTCTTCGAGCGTCTGGACGCTCCAGTCGCTCATGCCGTCGGTGGCGTGGACTTCATGTCGCACAGCCTCTTGCGAGCGGGGCGGGTTCTCTGTACGCAGATAGAAAAAGGCTGCCTTGCCGGGCGTACCGTCCGCTTCGTCCAGCGTCGTGAGCTGGACGTACCGGCGCGCTCCCTTGCCATGCTTGACGATGCCGCAGATGCGGAAATCATGCCCCAGCTGCGAGATCTTCACCCTGTCTCCGACACGGTTCTTTGTGTTCGCGGCTTCGACATCGTCGATCAGGATGTCGAAGCGGTCTTGAAACGGACCTCCAGCCAGATACTCAAAGGGCTTCAGCGCGTTGTAGCTGCTGTAATCGATCCCGAGCAGGTTCTGCACCGACGATCCGACCAGGAGCTTGATGCCCACCGGGGAGACGACCTCGACATGGGGCAAAGCCCGGAGGACATCGGCAACCTTGACACTGGCCGAAGCACTGCTGGTCGCCAGAATGGCCCCACCCGCCGAAGGCCGCGCAATCATGTCATAGCCCGCGCCGGCCGCCTGGTCGCGGCTGCCGTTCAGGATGCCGTACATGATTCCCACGATCGAAAGAATCATGATGATTTCAATACCTACCGCCAACGCGCTGATGACCGAGCGCAGAGGGCGATGGATCAGATTACCGAGGACCAGCTTATTCATTCGTTCCGGTTTCAGATACAGGGATGCGCCGGTATCAGCATACCGCGCCTATACGGCGTCCGCGGTCGGTGAGAGATGGCTCGCCGGCGAAGGCAGGTTTGATCGCCAGAGAGGTACCCGTTCGCGTCCCTGCAGTAAAGAACCAAAGATAGGCGTCACATACCCCGAGATCACAATACAGAAGATTGTCCCGATATTACCGATCCACACGTAGTTGATGCTGCCGCTCAGGAGCTCCTCCGGCGCGATATGGGAGAACAACAGCATGGGCAGCAAACCCCAGGGCTGCGCACGCACATCGCCGCACACGGCATCCGTAGTGAGGAAGACCAGAAGAAAGATGCAGGGCTGCACCAGCAGCACGGCCTTCCAGCCATCCAGGTGATATGCCTCGGCAGAAGGACTGTAAGAGATACCGGTAGTCTGATCGTCATCGGCCAGTTGTCCCATCTCGTGGGCGTACCGATTTCCCCCAACGTTGATGCCCTCCAGCTTGTGCGGGTCCAGAAAATGGGGCACCCAGTTCTGGAAGTAATACAGAACTGGAAGATAGCCGAAAAAGTGCCCTTGATCGGTGAACGCGATCAGTTGCGAATCATTCGGCAGCATTGTGAGGCGATCCATGATGCCCTGGGGCTTGCCGTAGTACCAGTAGTCGGCGCCCGCATAGGCTGCGACCCGCTCCTCGTTGGTGGTGGCCAGCAGGACAGGATGCTCGATGTATTTTTCCAGGATCCCCAGCCGCTCCGCGGGGCTTCCGGAGATGACGTCCACCCGGCCTACGTTGGCCAGGGGCACCAAAAAGTTCTGTGCGATGAGGCAAAACGCAATGATGACTGCAAAGTGTCTTAGCCTGAGCCGGTACCCGGCCCATGCCGCGCCGATCACCCAGCAGACAAACGGAGTAAACATACCCTGCTTGCTGAAGGAAAGTAGTCCCTGGTAGGTCGAGAAGGTCATCGCACTAATCGTCAGCAAAGAAGTACTTCGTTGGCCGTTGCTGTCCCGAACCTTGGCTACAGTGCCGATCAGAATGCCGAGCGGCAGAAAATAATCCACCATGGCGATCGCGTGCAGGATGCTGCCCGACCCACCCGGAAATAGCGCAAAACTTCCGTTAATGAGGAACACCATGACCATGCAGCCCGTTGCAGAGGTCCGGAGATTCATTTGCGGAACCTGCAGGACGCCGGCGATGCCATCCCGGCTTGTCGCAATTTTGCGAGCCAGGTAAGCCGTCGCGAGCAGCAGGCCAGCCGTAGCCGTGTAGACCGCCATCGTCTGCAAGGGGGCATACAGGTGCGTCTCGGCGGCCTGTCCAACCAACGCCTTGTACACCGTCCCGACCCCGGCAGTCAGGGTCGAGTAGAAAAAAATGTACGCTCCCGATGGCCGACTGAAGCCGCCCGCCACATTGAAGGCGAAGGTACTCAGCATGAGAAAGAGAAAGACCAGAAAGACGTACATCGCTCCGGTCCCTTCCAGAAGTTCTACCAACGCCAGGATGGCGGAGAACACAAGCGCACGGACGACGGGAATCCGTAATGGCAGAAAGAGGCGCATTTGCTGTAGTGTATCGGGTCGTTCTTTCTAGTGTGCGGCGGGAATGCGGTTTTTCAAGTGCAGGATCGGGTTCTCGAAGAAACGTTTTGAGAGCGTCGAGAGGCCGAGCGCGACGCCGTTTGTCACCACAAACCGTACCAGGAGGTTTGTCGCCGAGGAGAGTAAGACAAGCTTTCCCAGGTGCTGGTCATACATCTGCTCGCACAGCAGATGCAACAGGTAGAGGCCGTAGCTGATGTCTCCGAAGAACACCAGCCAGCCCAGGCTCGGTGGAAGCCGAGCACGGCGAAACTGGTTCAACGCCAGAATGAGCAGACCGGTGAAGAAACACTCGATCAGAGTCAGGCCAAAAATGCCACCGAGCACGGTGCTATGTACCGCGGCTCCCAACCTTGCCAGCAGGATAAGACCCACCGCCGAGCTCGCGACGAGCCCCGCGCCGACCCGCACCAACGTGAGACGCTTCAGACGACCGCTCCGAAGCGTAATGGCCAGCAAGGCGCCGATAGCCAGGTTGTCGGCGATCATCCAAGTCTTACTGAAAACGTCTCCGGTGTGGAGCCAGCCCGCCAGCGCGGCACCCCGCAGAAGGGGGCAAAGCAGAATCAGGGCCACGCAGAAAACGGCCAGGCCTGTGGCCCGCAATCTGCGGTAAAAAAAGGGCCACAGCAGGTAAAACTGCTCTTCGACGGCAAGAGACCAAAGCGGGCCATAGCCGGTCCAGGCGACGCCCCTTAGAAAAAGGCCAGGCACATTCGCCATAAACAACAGGCACAGGACCAGGAAGTTACCGCTGGCCTGCCTTGTAAGCCACAACACCAGAAGAACAACTACATATATGGGGAGAATGCGCAGGGCACGTCGAAGATAAAACCTGGAGTAGAAGTTCGGCTTCTGCTCGCTGTCGATTAGATTCCCGGTAATCAGGAAGCCAGATAGGACAAAAAATAGATTCACGCCCGTCCAGCCAATCCCTGTGGCCTCAAAGAGGCCCTGAGCGAGGCGGTTTGAGAACGTCAGGTATGGGAACGAGTAGGAGAAGCCGTGGTAGATCACGACCATCAGAATTGCAATCCCGCGAAGGACATCCACCCCCCGCATGTGGACGTTTAGTAAGCCGATTGCCCAGTCGCCAGACAGGTCGGCAGACTTAGGACTGCTCTCTGATGACCGGGAGATCTCATCGTGCACAAGATCGTACCCACTTCCACCTGCCACCGCTGGCCTCCGAAGCTGCTGCCACTCTGATCAGTCGCGTCCCAAAAGCCCGGCGCGTCGTTGTGGATCGAGAGGTCGCGCGCCCGGGCAGCTCCTTCGATGCTGCAATGAGCATAGCCCAGGTTCTATCGACTATCTCCCCTACTCGCCATCGCCAGACACTTAGAATCTCGAATCCATTAACGGTCTGGATGCCATGCCGCACGCTTTCCTGCCAATGTGATCAGCACGTGCCATTCTGGCTATACCTTTGTCTTCCTATCGCAAAGCAACGATGTTTCCGGGTTGATGCCACGCCGCTGCGAGACCGGGGAGCACATTCAGAGGCCTCC
>CAXTGE010000043.1:0-21669 GCA_964243645.1 uncultured Acidobacteriaceae bacterium
TGGCGACGGGGCGACGCATCCGGCGGGGCGGGACCCGCGGACTGGGCCAGGAGCGGTGCCGGAGCTGGCGGCACCGCGGGACATCTACATCCCGGATCTGCGGTTGGGGTCGGGGATCAAGGTGCCGACTAGGGATTTCAGGTAGCCACCATCTCGCTACTAGGCCTCGCCTTGCAAGCGTTTGGCTCCTGAAGAGCCACGCAGGCGTCTTTGACCCGCTACATCAGTGCTGAACACGCAAATGTTCATACCAAGTGCGTTGAATCCCTCTGCGCCGAGCGCCGGGACGAACAGTGAATAGATGCCGTTCAAGGTGTGACCGAGTAAATGGCACCATCGTTGTTCGGCGGTCCGTCTTCAGTCACCGCTCCGAAGAACATGCCGTTCTTGTAAAGAAGCCGATCCGCTTCGACGATCGGAGACGGTCCGAAGTCGAAGACGATCGAAAACTCTCCCTGAGGTGTGACCGAGTAGATTACAGCATCGCCTAATCCACCGCCAAACGTCGTTCCATAAAGGCTTCCATCAACGACAGTTAGCCCCGAACTTGGGTAGGAGTGTGTCGACGTAAAGCTCGTGATGACTGCTTCCTGCCCTTGCGGCGTCAAAGAAAATACAGTCCCTACACCGGACGGACCGCCTTTCTGGGTCGTGCCGTAAAGCACACCATTCAAGACAACAAGGGCGTTCAAAGGACCGCTCCCATCGTTTCCGCCCTGGAAGGCATACACGTTCTTCGTCTTTCCTTTATCATTCATCGAGAAAACGTTTCCGTGCTTATACTTCCCGCCGTTAGCGGTCGTGCCGTAAAACAGCGAGCCGACTTTGATGAGTCCGGCGGCTGGGTGACTACCGTCGCCTTGGCTGAACGAGTGTAGAACCGTTTCTTGTCCGCTGAGCGTCAGACTGAAGACGGTGCCATGCTCGTGGCTTCCGCCGCCGCTGGTCGTGCCGTATAGAAGACCGTTTGCGTAAAGAAGGCCCGCAAGTGGACTAGCACCATCGCCGGGACCTCCGCCAAACGTGTAAACAACAGAGAATGAACCATCTTTAGTTATTTCGAAGACCGTTCCGCAGCCGGACGGGCAGTTCGTGCTATCACCGCCGCCACTTGCCACGCCGTAAAGGGAGCCTTGCACAGCAACCAGACTTCCTACCGGATTGCCGCCGTCCGTTGCACCTGTGAATGTGTGTAACGTTTGCTCGCCTGAGCCATTGGACTTCAGGCTGAAAACCACGCCGCACCCTTGGTTTAGGCAACCAGTATCTCCGCCACCGACAATGGTTGTGCCAAAAAGCTTGCCTGACTCTGCCGTTAATCCGCTTTGGGGGTTGCTGCCGTCTGCGCCGTCAAACGCGTGTAGGAAAGTCTCAGAGGCCGATTGTGCAGGATGAGCAGCAATGGTCGTTAGCATGACCAAAGAAACCGTCGTCAATGATTTACGGAAACTCGGCATCGTATCCTCCATTTTGTTCCGGAAGTCAGGCTTCTTGCGTCACTGATAGGCGGCTCAACGAAACGCAACGCACACACGGGATGACCGAGGTCAGCACCTTACCTCTACGCCCGCAAGGAACGCTTAATTTTGTTACTGTTCGTCACCGTCAGCTTCTGGCATCAGAGGCGGGCAGGAAAAGAGCTTCCTGGTCGAAGGCCTACTCCCAGCCCGGTGCTACTTACCTTGCTCAGGATGATCGCCCGCTTCAACAGTGTGCCCGGAGCCCTTCGCCGTACCCTTCGCGGGGGTAAACCGATAGGGTATCGTCCGTGGAGATTGCCGAGCCGCGACCTTATGCAGACCAGTAAACGGGTCACCGACACACGACCACCAAGCCGGGAAGACACACCATGCTCGATCGGTCAAGACTAGGCGTTTTTCTGCTGGCGTTTTCCGCTCTTACTACTCAGTCCTGGGCACAAGGCGTGACCGTCAGCCTGTCCCCGGCCTATGCGCAGTTGGTTCCCGGCCAGTCCCTGAGCCTGATCGCGACAGTCGCGGGCTCTCAGAACACTGACGTCAAGTGGCAGGTGGACAACGTGGACGGCGGCACCACCGCGGCAGGAACCGTCTCCGCAGATGGTAAGTTCATCGCGCCGGGCTCCGTGCCAGCCTTGGCCAGTGCCACCATTACCGCTGTCTCTCTAGCCGACCCGACCGCCTCGGCGACCGCAACCGTCACCCTGCTCGGCCAGCCCGCGACCGGAAGCACCTACTTCGTGGCGCCAAACGGGAACGACGCTAACTCGGGAACGGCGTCCAGCCCGTTCCGCACCATCCAGCATGCGGCTGGGATCGCCGCGGCTGGGGACACGGTGTTGGTGCGGCAGGGCACTTACAACGAACTTGTTGCCCCCGCTTCCTCCGGAAACGCTTCCCAAGGCTACGTAACAATCAGCGCCTATCCCGGCGAGACAGCGACGATTGACGGCACGGGCCTACCGATCCCGGGCGGCCAGAACGGTCTAGTGACCCTGAAGAACGCCTCGTGCCCAACCGGCATCAGCAAAACTTTCTCTGCACTCAAGCGCGCGCCTAGGGGAAACTGGCCGCCGTCGCCCCACCCGCCAGTCACCCCCCTCTTCAAGATGGGAAGTGTAAGTGGCCGCGGCCGACTGCCCTGTCCCAGAGCGGCCCGGTGTGTTGCCGGGCCGTTCCTGCGGCTGGAAGCCATCTCCCGCACGATCTAAGGTCGCCTTCGTAGCGGGGTGGCACACACATGGCAGGCATTCTTCGGCTCAGGTCGGCGGGCCCCGACGTTCGCCAGCTGCAACAGGCCCTGGCCTCCGCTGGCGCGCGCATGGTGGCCGATGGCGTCTTTGGACGCTCCACCGGTACGGCCGTCCGCCTGTTCCAGCGCCGCCATGCGCTCCTGCCCGACGGCATAGCCGGGCCAGCCACCATGGCCGCCCTGGCCGCCGTCCCGCCCAGGCAGGCCACTCCGGCCAGCCCCGGCCGTCGCACGTCCGGGCCACCGCCATCGCAGGCGCCTTCCTTCGGCGGCATCGGGGTATCGCTGGCAGCTCTGGCTGTCAAGGTCGGACCCGAAATCATTCCCTGGGCCATGGAGGCGCTGCACGGCCTGGCATACATGATGGTCTCCCACCCGGTCGCGGGCATGTCGATGTCGGCGGTGGGAACCGAATTCCTCCGGCAGCTGGAATGCCAGAACGGCAAGAGCGAACATCTGCACTTCCCTGGTGGCAACAGTGGCGTGACCATCGGGCCTGGCTACGACATGGGCAATCGCAGCGCCGCGACCATCAAGGCCGACCTGACGGCCATAGGCGTTCCCGCCACGGCCGCCGACGCGGCGTCGAAGGGCGCGGGCAAGACGGGCGCGCCCGACGCGGCCAAGTTCGCCGCCGCCAACAGAGGGCTGTTCAAGCTCACAGGAGACCAGGAGACCGCTCTCCTGCGCCGGATACTGCCCTCCTATGAGGACATCGTGCGCCGGAACGTGTCCGTGGACCTGATGCAGCACGAGTTCGACGCGTTGACCATGTTCGCCTATAACCCGGGAGGGGATTTCACCAAGGTGTCCGATGCCATCAACCAGGGACGCGTGGCGGCGGCCATGGCTGAAATCAGAAGCAGGGTGCATTTCCACGGAGTGGTTGTGGGCGGCCTGGTCGCCCGCCGGGCCGCCGAGGTGAGCGTCTACTTCTACGGGAAATACGTCCGGAAATGATGGCCAGGTCCTGCTTCCCGCTCGCCGCCGCGGTTGTCGCCGCGTTCTGCGCCGCTCATGCCGCCGAACCCCTGCAGTCGCTGGCCGGGCGATGGCAGGTCGAGAGCCTGGACCTCGACATGGGAGCCACGGCCCGCCACTCGCTTGACCTGGACGACCCGCGCCTGGTCGGCCGCCTGATGGACATCGGCCCTGACAAAATCACCCTGACGGGCGTGGACAGCGATGCGGTCTGTGTGGGCCCGTCGTTCTCGGAGACGACCATGTCGGCCGGTGAACTGATCGCCAGGTCTATGGCGGGCCGCGGGACTGGAACGAAGACACCTCTTCCGGCGGACTACAGGCTCCCCATGGCGCCCGGCACCCAGGTGACGGTTGATTGGCTCGCGTGCGGCAGCGGCCTCCTGGCGCCCGACTTCCGGGACAAAGGCGACACCTTCTTTCTCCGGCTTCCTGATCACCGGGTAGCCGTCGGCTATTACGGCTCCACCATCCTGGTGCTGGCCAGGACGGACCGAGGCGACAGACCCACCGCCTCCTTCGACTGCGCCAGGGCCGCCACCGCCACGGAGAAGGCCATCTGCGGCTCGGTGGACCTCGCCAGCCTGGACCGCAGCATCGCCGCCTCCTACGCCGACGCGCGGCAATGGAACGCCACACCCGGTGGGGAGAACGTCGCCACGCGGGGCCTTAAGACCGAGCAAACCGCGTGGCTGCGGTCGCGGGACCGATGCGGCGGCGACAAGAAGTGTCTCCGGACGTCCATGAACAGGCGGCTCTTAGAGCTGGCAAAGGATTCCGGTTATCCGTGACCAGGACTGCAGCCCCAAATGTGCTGACACCGACTTAGTGGGTTTTCCGGCGTAGCTAGGGGGATTTCTTTACTCCACGGCGGAGAACAGCCGCCGGCGGAAGCCATGACCTACCCGAACCGCTGCTTCAATTTGGCCGCCGAACTTGAGGTGATCTTCGAACTGCAGCAAGTGATGCTGACTGCACCCGCTGAGGCGGCAGTGCGCCATCCACGTTTTGACTATTGGCGTCCCCAGCTACCGGGCCGAGGCACGTGCGCCAGGGTGCCTTTCAGCCGACTCAGATTACACCATGCCTGCACCGCCAGGGTATCGGCTCTGGTTAGCGGCTGCCTGCCGATGGCCTTAGCCGCTGTCGCTGTCGTTCAGGCTCGGCACACAAAGTGACCGGGGCTCAATCTTGGGACAGGCGAGAACGCACTTGCATTTAAGTCACTGATATCGGTGGTGGTTTTTGCTCGGGAAAAGTCGACGCCGCTGGCCGTTCTCTCTCGCTATGACGCCAGTCAATCCAACGTGAGTTGTTTCCACGAAAAAAATACGGCTTATTCTCAAATAAGCTACGCTACTTAGGCATGAGCTGATAGTATTGGAGACGTCCCAATGTCGATTGTTGCTGCAAGACGAACCGCTTTGCTAGCAGGCGCATGCGTGATCTCGACATGTGGGGTTGCCCGCGCCGCTTTCACGATTTCACAGGCTCCCACTCAAAACGTTTCCTGCTCTGCCAACGTTTGCACGGACGTCACTAGCGACGCGAACCTCAATGTGTCTGACCTTGAGAGCCTCCTCGCCGGGGCGGACACCTCAGTCATCGATAGCTATAATGGCGGCCTGGTAGTCCAAGCACCAATAAGCTGGTTCAGCCCATACCAACTTAATCTTAAAGCGGCCACAGTGACCGTTGACGAACCGATTACCTTGACCGGCCGCGGAGGTCTTCAAGCTTCTACGTCATATGGCACACCATACACATCGAATCTGACTTTCCGACACGGCGGCTACATACGTTTTAGGGAGTCCAAGGGTTCGACTCTTACCATAAATGGACATGCTTACACCTTGGTCCGCAGCGTAGCCGAACTCGCACAAGCCGTCACAGATAACTCGTCCGGCTACTTCGCACTGGCCACGAACTACAACGCGGCGCATGACGGAGCCTACACCGACTCGCCTGTGCAGTCGATGTTCAACGGCATTTTTGAAGGTTTGGGTAACCACATTTCTAATCTAACAATTGTGGCTTCAGCGTCTCACTATGTTGGCTTGTTTTCCTTCATATTCTCCGATGGTGTCATTGAAAACCTTAGCCTGGCATCGGAGGAAGTCTCCAATGTTACGCAAATCGCTGGTGGCCTGGCAGGTCTGGTTTTTGGCACTCTTATCAACGATACCTCTGGAGGAAAGATATCCGGGACCACAGGAACTGTAGGTGGATTGGTTGGCTCCCTCAGCACCAGCAACTATGGGCTGAGCCGCTGTTCGTCAAACGCGAACCTGTCTGCTCAGAAGGGGGTTGCGGGCGGCCTGGTGGGAGACGCCGAGAGTGGAAACATTTCGCAGTCATATGCGACCGGAAAAGTCCGCGCTCTGACTGCAGGCGGGCTGATTGGCTATCTCGGGAGCTCCCTCTCAGACTCATATTCGACGGGTGCCGTGGTTGGCCAGAATTCAGGCACGGCTGGCGGACTTGTTGGCAGCGTCGGAAAGGCCCAAATAGCGACAAGCTACTCGACGGGCACAGTATCAGTTACCAAGCGGGGATACGTAGGTGGCCTGCTCGGTCAATACGACGCTGAACCACCTCCGAATGGTCCGACGCAGCTGACCAGCAACTACTGGGATATCACAACCAGCATGCAGCCGAGCGGCACCGGAACAGGTACGCCTTCGGGAGTCACCGGCTTAACGACGCAGCAATTTCAGTCCGGTCTCCCAGACGGCTTCAACCCCGACATCTGGGCTTCGGATCCTGATACGAATGGTGGACACCCATACTTGGTTTCCAATCCTCCGCGGTAATGGATTTGTCGATATCGGATCGAGCATATTTGGGCCGGATAGCGACGCGGTGGCGTGGCTTCTTTGTCGAATAAGGGCCTGAAGACTATCCGTTAGATATACTCTGAACACCAAGCGAACCTACTTGCACAGACCGCTTGGCTCAGTGTCTACAGGCTTGAGCACGGTAACCAACGCCCGGCCGAGCGATGCCGTTGCTGCTCTAAAACCGCATACGTTCCGGGCTTTTAGGCCGGGCCGCATGCACCAGAAACACATCCTTCTGATAAGGCGGCGTCAGGCTTCAGCAAGCTTACCGGACTCTCGCTCACCTGGGAGGTTTGGGAACAATAACTGCTGAATGCCAAACCAGCCGCAGCCGTCCTCGCCGAGCGTTGCCGGTCCAAACATCGGCAAGGTGGCCCACCTGCCTCCCCGTCGATGTCGAACCACATCGACGGTCCCAGAACCACGCAAATATCGCCGCCAGTCGGCGGGGCGACCGCATTGACCAACCGTCAGCCCGCCGCATGCACTGCGGTTCAAGATGCCGAACATCGGCTTTGCGCGGATAGACCAGAACCCATTTTGCTCAGCTTATTAATCGGACGTCAATCAGCCGTGCTGGGAATGCTTCGCAAGCTTGGGCTTCCAAGAGGACGAGCAAAGATGGCGCCTGGATCCTGCTACGGAGGTAGGCGTGCCATCGTTCGTAGCTTTTGAAACGTTGGGTCACGCGGGTGGCTGACCTAAGCACGAAGACATTTTGCGCGATTCCGCATAGTCGTAACGGCGGCATAGTTAGAGACATGCAGGACCTATTTGCGGCAAGCGAACGAGTCTGGACAGAAAGATCCGCGAACCTCTGGGCCATGTTAATTTCTGTTTCTGGCGCATGCCGCCGCCTCAGCCCAGGTGCATCCACTCGCATATTGCAGACCTTGCCCGCTTGCGGATTACGGTCTCTGCCGCGCCTGCGCGCACCAGTAGCCGGGCTGCCGACCCCTTGATCCGCGCCAGGTAAGCGGACCGTTGCCGACCTTCGCATCGGCGGGCGGAAACCGCGTCCCGATGCACCCCGCCGCTGTGAGCGCCGAAACTGGCTGGCTTGCAAACGTAAACGGGTGCATTAGTGCATCACGCAGGCGATTGAGTAATACTTAATGACTGATCTGGTTTCGTCGATGAAGCCAAGCGTCACCGCGCTGGTATACGCCAGTCGGTGGTGGCAACATCGATCGGGGTGACCCAGGTCACTCCAGCAAGATAGCCTAGGCCGGACAGCGGGTCGCAGGCGGCGGCAGCGACGACGATGGATCATCGCGCTCGAAATACCGAGACGACGATCTCAGCCAGCGTGATCTCATCGGGGGTGTTGCGGTGCTGTGCCGTGCGACGACCGGGCACGAGGCCGCAGCTTGATGCAGGGCCGTCCCGGCATGGCACCACCGACCGTGTCCGCGACGGAGATCCGCTGTGAAACGTCATCCGTCTTGCTTATTCGGCGCGGCGTGTGATCTCCATCTACTAACCCTGCACGCCTGAGCTTATCTGCAGCGACCCGTTGATCCTGGCTTGCAGATGCGTGCTCCTGCTTTTGCCGGGTCAAAGCCCCGGGGCCACCTCGTCTCACCATCATATTGGGCTTCCTTGAGATTGGCGCCCTGCAGCATTGCATGTGAGAAGTCGACTCCTCGGAGATCCACGCCAGATAAATCGGCACCCACCAAACGGAGGCTACTTTGTGGCATGCCCTGAAACGAAGCACGGCGAAGGTCGAGACCTGCAAAATTGAGCGAATCTAACTCAAGGCCGCTGTAAACCAAAGGAAGCTGCTGTTTACAGGTTCCGGGCCCAGGAAGCGGAACTAACCCTTTTTGTTCGGGCCGAAAGCCTTTCGGCCAAACGGTAGTACAGTCGAAAACCGTCCGGTTGAACGATGTGTGGTCCAGCATTGCACCAGCAAAATCTGCCCCGCGCAGGTCGGTGGATGAGAATCTTGCGTTGGTCAGGTTTGCGTACGTAAAATCAAGCTTTAGGCCATCGAGACGCAGACTGGCGTCGCTTAAACGCGCGTGGGAGAAGCTTACTGTCGCCTTGCTGCCTAGTGTCGCCGTGGGCTGGTCATCCTCGACATCGAGTTGCACGCCGTAGAACGGCGCGAGCGGGAAGCCGACCCCGCCTTGAGTGATCCAGATACTGGAACCACCGCTCAGATCGGCGTTTTGAAAGGATGCTCCACCTGCCGACCGGCTTGATAGGTCTATCCGACCTCGCGATTTACCGAAGTCAGCGCCTTCAATGGCCGCCTGCCCTAGTTTAGCGCGGTCGAGACGGACACCGCTCAGGTCGGCATTGCGCAACTCACTCCATTTCACTCGAAGGCCGGATAAGTCTCCTTTCTGCAGCTTGGCACCGTCGGCTTGCAGCCGTTCGACGAAAGTGTTGCTAAGTTTGACGCCTGGGAGAGTCAGGCCGCTCAAGTCGAGAGACTCAAATTTACCTAAACTCAGGTCCGCACCATCCACCAGTCTCGTTTCGCCAGAGTGTATCGACGATTGGACCAACAGCCGCCGGGCGACGAGATTTTTTGGGTCTTTAAGCAGGACTTGATGCGCCACCTCCAATCCATCGATGGTCCAGGCGGTATCCCCCATGCCCAAAGTACGTATGAACCCGTTGAGAGCCTCATTGTTCTGGTCGATTGCTGTTGCATCGCGATATAGGGCGAGCGCCTTGCCGTCTTCAATTCGCTCGTGAAATGCCGCAAGTGCTAGAAGCCGGGCAAGACTCGGGGGCTCCCTGGCCGCGGCATCCTCCAACTGCTTCTGTTCGTCTAGAGTAGCACACTTATCGACTACAGTAGCACACTTATCGACTACCTTCGACAGTCCGGCGCGCTCGGGATCCCTAAGCAGGCTCTTTTCGATGCGCGCCTGCTCGTCCATAGACCATATTTGGTCTGGCTCTCCGGCCTCTTGGTGGCCGCCGATACCGAAGATGAAGTTGTGCCCGCGTATAGCCTTGACTGTTGCCTCCCGAGAGAGAGGTGGTGTTCCAAGTGTCAAACTAGCGTGCATCCAATCAGCTGGTATTCCGGACACATTGCTGACGGAAATCGTTGTGCTGATTGTCTCTCCCTTGTTGAGAGCCGGTAACTGCACCGAACCGGGCTCCGGCGGCCTCTTCGCCAGGATCTGCTCGACCTTCGCCGTAAGGGTCAGATTGTAACTGCACATACCATCGCTGCCGACGTCACACGCATTGCCGTGATCAGAGGGACCGCTGCCAGTTACGCTGGCGATAACGAAGGCGGACGGGTCGCACATTCTCTGCTCGGGCATTCGCGGCGATGTAGCCAGTGCGACATGGGTCCAAGCCAGTCCTGAAAAGATAGCAAGTATTAAGACGGCTCTTGTCATATTAGCTTCCAGGGTAAAGGTAGGTAGCCAATCACGAAGGTGTCGGAGTTTCCGCCCCATCAACATGGCGCAAGCAGGCTAGCAAACCTGAACGGACCAAGCCACTGAGTCCGCAGCGAGACCGGGACCTCGTTGAGGCCATCGTTCAGGACGGCGGCGTTACCCGGTCGATGAGGACGCATCCCCTCGTGATCGCAGCGAAAGCCGATTTCCTTGGCTTCCAAATGTGTTTGGCCGCAAGGGCGCCCGCCTCCCGGAACGTCAGGCCATGCCCGAAGTGGCTCATGCCGGGGCGGCAGCGCTTGGCGAAGAGGCAGCGATAAATACCGCCTCACAGCCCCGACGCGGAATGCCTGGACCTAAAGGGACCAGTGGGGCGTCGAACGCGGCCAGATCAAACGAGACGCTCGAAGGCAGTGCGGCCTGCCGAGCGGTCCAGCCGGAACCAGTCCGGCAGGCACCGATCTTGTCGTTGACCCACCACGCCAACCCGTTCGAACGGCTCGTCTTCGAGAACCCGACGTCTTCGCAAAGCAAGCTCGGTCCCGGTGGAGCCGCCGATGGCTGGCCGACCACCATGACCTCTAGCCGACGTCTGGCAGAGCCACTTCGGGCGGCTCACCAGGAGCACGGTCGAGAATCCAGCGTTCCCGATAAGCCATCTCGGCCGCAATCCCTACTTCCCGGAGGAACCAGGCGTTGGATGCCGCACCGACCACGAGGCCCATGACCGGAATGGCCTCCAGGGCCTTCCGCTTGGTCAGGTTCACCCCCACCTGCTTCGCAAGGGCCCGCAGCGCGGTCACCGCAGCCTCCTTGCTCAGCGCGCCCTCGGCCGCCTTCTTGGCCATTGCCTTCCAGGTGTTCTTGGCGATCATCGTCCCCAACTCGGCCAGCACGACCTGGGCGGCCAGCTTCTCCTCGACCGTGTTCGCGCTCGCCCCCTGCATCACCGAAAAGCAGAATTGGCGCTCCGCCTCGTTGCCGTCGGCGTAACCGTACTCGACTCCGACCTGCCGAATCATACGCATGGCCAGGGTTAGCAAGGCCGAGACATCGGCGGGTATCGCGGCCAAGCCGAAGAAACCCGCCGCGCCACCCTCGGCTGCGGCAAGGCCGATATGGAAGGTCTGGACCTCATTGGCGCGCCGGTCACACTCGCGCAGGTCTTCGAAGTGAGCGCTCCCGGCGCTCGTCAGCGTATTTTTTGCCACCCAGTCGAAGCCTGTCAGGACACCAAGGATCACGCTCGTCGGCACCACCTTGCCCACGAGCCAGTTCACGGGAGCCAGGACGGTAGACATGGCGGTACCCACGACGGAGGGCGGCGCGGCCTTCCAGGCCGCGATCGCCCGGCTGGCTTCCTTGATGTAGTCGGCAGGCGTTCCCGGTTCTTCCACCACCTTTGAGGCTCCATGCTTGTTGCAGGTGAGTGCGCCAGGAGGCGCTCTCCGTTAGAACCGCATACCTCCATCCTCGGCTGGTTTCCATGTCGCCTTGGTCGCCCAGCTCGCCCTTGACCAAACCGCTGGCCTCGCGCGGCTTACCAGCAACGCGGTTGCGGGACTGAGCTGGAAATCAAAGCTCGCATGTCAGGCGATTGTATGCGGGCCGGACCACTGTCATTCCGCTCACGTGAGCAAGAATGAACAGAGCGCACGTGCGATTGCAACAGGCTGGCGGAGGCGGTGGAATCTGCCCTGGAGGCGCACGCCGGGCAAATGCGTAGGGCGTATGTGGAAGCGAATACGAAGGAGGTCGGTCACTGAGCCAGTCGCTGGAGTTCATCGCCGCCCGAACCTGCTTGTTGGCTGCATTGCTGAAGCACGAGCAGGCGGCAGACCTACTGTCAGGGGCAGCCGACGCAGTCATCGCAGGCGAGGTCCAGGCTGGCCGACATGCCGTTGCTTTTCGATTACGCCAGGCGCCGGATGGGTGCGTAGGAGCCCAAGCTCCTTCGGCGGCATACGGTGGATGCTCCCCGTGTGACAACAGCCAAGGTCTTCGCCCGGATGCCCGGCGCGGCGGAAACCTCGGCGTTGCACGCTCGCGACGGATGGCACTGCCGTTTCTGTGGCTGTCGGGTGGTGCCGCGATCGATAAGACTGGTCAGACCGCGCAAGTCGATGCATTCATCAAGGCAGCCCCGGCGGCATCAAGGCGACGGTGGATGCCCGTGCTCTCAAGTGGATAAACATGCCGATTACCCGATATAAAACGTTGGCCGCGGTTGAGCACCAACTCCGATCCCGGGTCTATTTGATGCGTCACCGATACGGCGCGCCTCATGGTAGAGCACACTCACCTAATCAGCGGCTTCGTTTGAACCTAGAAAACCTCACTTGCTGGGCTGCCGTTTGACGACCACCATCCGAGTTAAGAAGGCTCTGATTTTGCTGTCGACGTCGACAATATGATCAAGGTCCTTGGCTAGCATAGAGGAGATTGATGCAAGGATGAATGTCTTAGAAGCGTCATCAGAGTAACGTGCCAGCTCGTCCTCAACTTCGCACGGGCGTGGCGTATCGGCAGTGATATCGACAGGACCACTGTCACAGTAAACTATGAGCGGCCTATCCGGTTGTGTAGCAACCCAGAGGTTCCTACCAGTCAGCCCTTTGTAAATATCGTACCCATCACTCGAACCAATCTTTGCGCCGAAGTCGCTTCGAAGTTTTGGCAGTCTGTGAAGTTCATCCTCATCATGAACTTGGAAGACAACAATCATATACTCCCGGTATTCTGGAGAATTATAGGGGCCCAAAAGTTTTAGTCCCAGACAATCAAGTGGAACATCTAAAGCAACGATAAATGCCCCACCTTTTGCACCCTTCAGATCTGTATACATGACGAGTTCTTTTGGAAGCGAGAGCTCAAGGCCAGGTATCGTGAATTTCACGTACTCAGTCGGAGGATCGCACGCTAGCGCGGGTGAGACGGCAGAAATAAACATCGAAGCTAGCCTCACCGCCAAACGGAGCAGTCGAAATTTGACCGTAGGTCGCACTATGAAACTCCAAGTAATCCGTGATATCCGGCAATTTAGTTACCACCAGCCGCTACCGTCAAACCCGCCGCTTCCTCATTCAAGCCCAGGCTCCGCGGGCAGGCTCACTCGACCACACATCCATGCGGGGCCCCATGGGAGCGTCGCACTGGACTCCTCCGTCCTGCTCACAAGCCCGCATCCAGCGACTCCCCCCGCTCCGAGCTGAGCTTCAGCCACCGATACTAACCGCTCAGCCTCCCACCCTGCCGCCTAGACTCTACCACCGTGGCTGCCTAAAGCGGGGCCGTCTAAGCCCCCGCCTGGAACGCGAAGCAGCCGAAACATCACGCGCCGCCCGACCCTGTCCGGCGCGCCGCAGTCGGGTTATGGCTGTCGCCACCACTCGCATGGAACGCCGTTTTTCAGCGCCTGTCCGAAATGAACCTTCGCCCAGGCAATTTCCTGGTGCTCTGTCCCGACACTAGAATGTTTTCTGAGTTCGCGGATTGCCGAGGGGAGGTCTAGATACGGATGACCCGGCTTACATAAAGGACTCGTTTAGGCCGCCCGGGCTCTGCAGCCGGATCTCATCATAGTCGCCGCGAACGCCATTTTCAGCACGATACCTGATTTGAACAAAGAGGGTATCTTAAGCCGGACGTCCACCTCAAGTTCGATCTACTGATCCGCCCCGCCAAGAAGCCCATGGCTCTCGAACGGAGGCGGCGCATGTTGGAGGCGATGACAAGGGCGAGTTCAGGACCTGGAAGGCCCTGCAGCGATAGCTTACGAACTCGTGGGCGGGCTTCCGGTGCGCCTGCTGGACGAATGTCAGGGACCTTCAGCTCGCGCAAGTTCGGCAGCTCGCCATGGAGGACATGGCCAACGAAGCCTAATCGCCGCTTGGATGGGTGCTCCTACAGTCGAGCTGGGCGGCCTGCAGCCGGGAGACGCTGGCATTGGACGGCGAAGAGGGCTGCCAGCTAGTCTTCAGGCATTGGTGCGCCTGGGAAGGCAGTGAGAGGCAGCCGAAGTCTGACATCCTGTCCGGCATTCGGGTCGGCTCGTTCGTCGTGTTCTAAGACGCCGACGGCGTGCGGCATGCCGTTTGGCAAGGGGCCCTCCTGACGACCAGCGAGAGCGACGATGATGCCACCCGCAGCCGGAGGCACGGCCACGGCTCAAAGGCCGGGGCAAGGAGTCGACGCCCTCGGCGATGCGAATAGCAAGATTGCAAGTTTTGCGTGAACAGCACGGTGAGACAGTATAGTGGCTGGCGTCCCGAACCGTCGAAGCCGCCGTGGCCCGACGTGCGGCCGGGCTGCGACTCCTTGGACAGCTACGTGCATGGACCTCGTCGACGATGGCGGCAAACAGGCGAGGTCGCGCCGCTCAAGTAGCGAAGTCGCGAGCTAATCAGCTCGCCCATCCCGATCCGCGACTGGGGAATGGGCCTGACGTCAAGCCTGTCGAAAATCTACTGGGAGAAGCGATTTCCAATCGACAAAGAAGATTTCTCATGCCAAAAGCCCGCCCATGCATAACCGGAAACATTGAATAGCTTGACGCCCGCCGTGGTCGGCCCTCCGACCCCCGCGTCAACTATCATCGTCCGGGTCTGTCACTTATCTCTCGCGCTACACGTGGTGATCTCGCCCCTGTGCGGATTTCCGTGTGCGCCGGAGAAACAGCTTCCCCGATTGCTCAACAGCAACGTTTAAGCGCCTGGAGAGCTGTATGGTGAACTATCGCCTGTCGGGCACAAGATTGACTCAGCCGCCTTCGGAGCGAATGCCGACCGTGTCTTCGAAAGGCAGGGCAGTTCGCTTCATGAGCACACCTCCCGTTTGGCAAATATCAGAAGTCTCATTCGCGGCTCTGCAGACATAGACTGTCGGCAGTATCGGCTGACGAGCGCACGCGTAGCCGACATTCCCTGATTTACCCGAGAAGAGCCACTGGAGACCACATGCCCGTACACTCTGTTAACGTCATCCATGGTGCATCAGAAACGCATGCATCCTCTTCGGCCAAAGCGTCGGCTTTGCACCAGAAACGCATGCTTTCTGCGCTTGGCCATGACCTCGTCGAGGCACGCCGAGCAGCTGGGCTCACACAGTCCGGTTTCGCTGACAGGGCAGGGTGTTCTGTCCTTACGGTGCGCCAAGCAGAGACGGGTCTCGGCAGCTTCTCAGGCTTTGTCGCGCTGGCCGCAATCTCCGGAAGGGAGGTCGGCGCCCGTTCGCTGCCACCGGGCGCTGACCTGGGCGCAAGACTGGCCGCGCTGCGGGGCTCGCATGGGCCTCGGTAGACGAGCACTCGCCCAGTTAGCCGGGGTCAGCCCGACCACTGTCGCGGCGATCGAGTCCGGTATGCTCGGCCACACTGCTTCAGTCGCCAAGCTGGCTGCCGGACTGGGCGTGAAGCTTCGCTTGGTCGCACCGGGTGCATCCAAACTTTTCTGGACCGGGACGGCGGCTTCGAGTGTCCATCACGGCTGGACCACACCAACTTCCGTTCTCGATGCCTTATACGGCGTAGTAGGCGGAGTTTTCGGCCTGGACCCTTGCTCACCTGCAAAGGGTTCCGCCGCGCCGGTCAAAGCCCGCATCCGGTTCACAGTAGAAAACGACGGCCTTTCCCTTCCTTGGAGGGCCGCGTCGGTTTTTGTGAACCCTCCCTATGGAAGAGAGACCGCCTTCTGGGTAGCCAAGGCCCGTGAGGAGCAGGCCTCAAGCAGGGCGGGGTTGGTCATCGCTCTCGTTCCGGCCAGGCCGGATACGCGGTGGTGGCACGACCACGTCGCTCGCAAAGCCGATATCTGGATGCTCAAGGGGCGGCTCGCGTTCGGAGACGGCGCCAACCCTGCGCCGTTCCCATCAGCGCTCGTCGGCTGGGGTGCCGATGACGGTCATGTCGCACGTATGTCTGCGGCGTTTCCTACCGCTTGGCATATTCCTCCGTGAAGTCAGCGATAGCCGGGCAGCATGAAGTCTCATGCTCGCCCCGGTAAAAAACGCATCGCGTTGGGACGCTATGACGGCTGGACTGCGGCGGGCGTAGACGGCGGGTTCAGCAGCTCGCCGTGTGCGCGGAGGTTTGAAGAAACAGTTCAGTTCTCAGGTCCAGAAAGGGCCGACCCCGTCCTGACGCAGCCTACGGCGCACTTATTTCTATAGCGAACCTGACACTCTTGATGCAGGCGCTGAATTGCCTGTCTGCACCTCCGACAAAGCCGCATTGAAGAAGTCGTTCCGGTTATTTGGTCCGTCCGTGACTATGTTAGGGATTGCTCATTTGTTCGATTTGGATTTGAAGTCTACGGTTCTCAAATAGCCCTGCGGGTTCAGGTATGAGCATCGGCGTTCGAAATACCTGGATAGACCTGCTTCGAGGCACTTCGATCCTCATAGTGCTTTTACATCACTTCAACATCCCATATAGATTGGACGACACAGCTCTGTCATATCTGTTCGGATGGCCAGCCGTGCATGCTTTGGTCCGAAACGGAAACTACGGTGTGACAATGTTCTTTGTCATTTCGGGTTTTCTCATTACTTCGAATGCACGCCTGCGCTGGGGAAATCTACGCAGCGTCGAGGCCAGCGTCTTTTACCGGCTTCGGATAGCCAGGATTATACCCTGTCTGATCCTTCTGCTCGCCGTAGTGAACCTGCTCGGCGTCGCAGGCCTGACCATATTTCAAAACCATCCGGAAGACGGGCCTCCGGTGTCGTTCTGGGTAGTCGATTTCGCGTCGCTGACGTTCTGGATGAACATGCTCATGGCGACGAAGGCTGGCTGGGTTAAACTATGCCCTGGGCGTGCTGTGGTCCTTGTCGGTGGAGGAGGTGTTCTACCTTTCTTTTCCGATCGCGTGCCTCGTCCTGAAACGGCCCGCCTTCCTCGCTGCGTTCTGGGCAATCTTTATCGTAATTGGCCCTATCTGGCGCGCGATGCATCCAGATGACGAGGCGCAGTTCCTCTACTCCTATTTTGCTTCATTCGATGGCATAGCGATCGGCTGCTGCACTGCCTTACTGGCGTCCCAAACAGCCCTACGGGGAAGATGGACCTCCGTGTCCGGGGCGATGGTTGGTCTCGCGATGGCTGTGTTCTATTTTGCACGTCCGATACCAGACACGAACGTCTACGGCGTGACCCTGATGGCACTAGGCACCGCACTTGTCATCCTACTCACAAACGCCCGCGCAGCTGCCCTTCCCGCCGACCGCACCCGTATCTCGGCCGTGATCACCTGGTTCGGCAGGCTCAGTTACGAGCTATACCTCTTCCAACTTATAGTTCTTGGGCTGATCCGCTCGCTGTATCCTGTAGGGTTTGTCACCGGTAACGAGAAGCTTATCCTGCTTGCTGTTTACTTGCCCTGCACTGCCGCAATCGCTACCATCGTAGGACGGGCCTACTCGGAGCCGCTGAACCGGGCAATCAGGTCATCGCTTCGTGTGAGACGAATAGACACGGCTTAGATCGACTTCTCCTGACAAACTTGTGCCCCGACAGCTCAGCTGCCGGAGCACAAACGGGTCAGGACCGGTCGTTAGGAGGGATACTCAGGTTCAACTGCTTCGGCCGGTCGACGGTTGCCGCTTTTGACCAGCCCTTTGGAGAGGACCAGCGTCTGTCGAAGCGACGTCGATCCCGCAGCGCAGTCAAAAGGGGCATCGCGAAGCGGGACACCGAGGCTACCGTCTCCTCGAGCGAAGGTGTCTCAATAGGGGAGTGCTCCTTAAGCCATTCCTCCCAGGCACCCCGAAGCCTGGATTGCGCGAACGCCGTGTCGAAGGCACCTTCCCAGTAGCCATCGCGTCTGGCGACCATACGCCCGGCTTCCCGATCGCCAAACGTCCTGCTCACCGCGTCTCTCAGGACATGACCCTGGAAATGGTAGCGCCCGGCCATGAAGCAAATGTCCCAGTAGTCGCGCAGGCGCGTATTGTCCTGCCGAACTCGACCGCAATCGCAAGCTTCTCGGCGACCACGGTTTCACGGGGATAGGCTTGAACGGGAAACGATGGAAAGCCGGGTAGCAGGCTTGGAAACTGCCGCACTTCTGGCCCTGGACTGATGGGTTGCCCAAAGCCGAGATCCACCCGAAGCCTCTTTCGCGCCTGCCCCACGGTCGCCGACATCGTGACTCTCAGACCCGGGCGACCGCCCGCGGACATGCGCTCGACGCGGGCGCTTTCCGGCTCGTATCTGACACCGTCCTCCCGCAGCGGCGCCGCTGACGCTATCCCGAGAAGGAGTGCCTCCGCAGTCCCCTTGTCCTCCTCCGCCGCGCGGAGGTCGACGTCCACTGTCGAGCGGAGCAGGTCGCCTTCCCAGGCCGCGAACAGGAAAGCGCCCTTGAGCACGAGTTGGCGGGCGTGCGGCGATGTGGACACACGGTGGAGGAAGCGCTCGGCCACCCAGCGGGACAACAGGAGTTCGGTGGATAGCCCGCGCCGCTTAGCCTCCATGCGCAGCGACTGCCTGATGGTCTCCCCAGTGTCTCTCATGACCCCACCGCCATGGCTTCCGCCACATCGAAGGTGTTTGCGAGGCGGTCAGCGGCACCCATGGCGCGGGCAGACGAACGCAATTCGGCGCTGGATCCGCCGTTCCTGAAGTAATCCCCCAGGCATCGCAGGCCAACGTCCCATCCCGAGCCTCCCTTCAAAGTAAGCAGATCCACCACCGTCCGCGCCGGACCTGTCACCTTGACCTGGATACCGCAAACACGGCGTTCCGAAACGCCCTCCCTGAACGCCTCGGTTCTTCGCCAGCGCACGAACCTCACACCCCGGTTGTGCAGGGCCGTCGGCTTCGCTGCGTGGGGGATGCCGATCCAGACGTCCCGCGGCTCGAGATCGCCCAGCCCATGTAGCGCGGCCGCCGAGTGCAGGCAGACGACCCCTTCCGACACACGGGCCATCACCTCGGCCAAGTGCTCGCCCTCCTCATGATTGGCGCCCGCTTTCCGGTAAGTGCCCCTGGACACCTTCTCCAGCCAGCCGTCCGCCAGCGCCCGCTGCACGGTCGCCGCCGCCACCCCCTTCTTCGCCAGGTCTCTCGACCGGCGGATTGCCCCGTCCCTCATCAGCCCCTCCAACACGGCACGCTGCACCACGCAGAGCCCTCCGAGAGGCTGTGACATATTTTCCCCAGAGTCGAGTCTTGGGTGAAGTTTTATAACATGGTCGCCCAGAGTTGGGAAGGTGTCCTGAGGTAGGAATGAGCATTTGGAGACGGTCTTAGGGAGCCGGGTGGCGGAGCGAAGAAGCCTCCTGCAAGGAGGCACGCCGAACCGTTTTCCTTGTCGAGCGGTGGCGGTCCTGCTCGCAAGCAAGCTTCAGCAGGCCAAAGCAACGAGCCCGTGGTGTTCGCAGGACTCCAAGGATACGGACGGTGCCCAACTCCGGGGCGGAAACCCGAAATCCTTAGATGGGCGACATCAAGGATGATAGGGTCCGTACGTCCCGGCTGCCAAATGCTCTTGAAGCGATGTTTGGGTCGCGAGGCTGCCGTTGAAAGGTTACCCTCAAGGCGCAAACGCCTCTGGAAGCAGGCAGGCTGTGGTAGGCGTTGTATGCCACCAGTCAGAAGATCGGCGGCCCCGCATCTTGGACATTCCAGGCCTAGTGCGACCCTAAGCGCTCGCCGTAATAGGAAAGCTCAGGAGCGGTATACAATTTTATAGTCTGTTGGGTGATTAAGCAGCATAATGCCGCGCGCTGTCGATCCAGCGCTGTCCAGCACGGGGCCGTTCATGTCACCAGAGCTTGAAGAATTTAGGCAGCGGATAATAGCTCACGCCAAGCTAGCCTGGGTCAGAGCCGCCAGAGTCGAGTCCGAGGCTAGCACGAATGCATCCCTCGTCCAGCCGTTCCTGACGGCGCTCGGCTACGACGTCGGCAATCCCGACGAGGTTTCTCCCGAACACCACGCGGATTTCTCTGACAAATATCAGACAAGGTCGACTACGCGATCCTGCACCTTGGGAAGCCGGTAATCGCGATTGAGTCTAAGCGAGTTGGCTCCGCTATGAAGGACGACCGCGGCCAGCTTCGCAGCTACTTCAACGCATCGCCCACCGTGAAGCTCGGAATTTTGACCGATGGCCTAAAATTCGAATTCTATGCGGATTCAGATAAGCCAAACATGATGGATGAGGTTGCTTTTCTACGTCTCGACCTCGCTGAGGTCGCCAAGGACGGATTGATCGACGACAATACGCTTGAAGGCATTGCCGTAATACGAAGTGGCCTGTTTAACCCCGAAGACGTTGGTGCCGAAGCAAAGCGCAAGTTGCTTTTTGAATCCATCGTTGAGGTTGTAAAAAAGTTTAAGTCCGAGCCCACAGACGATTTCATTCGCTTCGTTCTAGGTCGGACCGAGATGGGTAGCAAGTTGAACAAGCTGACGCAAAAAATCGTGGACAGCAACCGTGAAGTCGTGCGCGCAGCTATGGAGGCTTTTGTCGCTCAAGAGGCGTTAGCAAGATTTGGTTACGCTCCGAAAGACGTCGTACGAGCGTTTCCCGAGCGCCCCGATCAGCCGTCAGTCGCCCCTGTAGTCGCGGCACCCGAGCCCGAGACCGGCCCTCTTGTTCCCTCAAGCCGTGAAATGGAAGCGTTGGCTTACGCCAGAAATCGCTTGTTTTACCTCGTCCGGAACGACGTGCTGTTCGGCGAGGTTCAGAAGATTGCTTATAGGAAATCAAAATCGGCCTTTAGGGTCTATTTTGGCAGGCCAAACAACGGCTCGTTGTTCGATTACCGGGAACACCGGGATGGCCGGGCCTCGATGCAGTTTCCCGCCCTGGAGAGCAAGGAGATAATGTATGCGCCGTCTTCGGAATTGGACGACTGCCTCCTGAGATCCTTTACTAAGCGGGTCGGGGAAGCGGGCATATCGATCGACGCGCAGCCTGTGCTGCGCGCCATCAAGGGCGGGCACAGCAGCGGCTCTTAATAATCGCTGGTCGGTTGGCAACTTTGTAAATCACGTTTGCCCGATTCGTCGAGCACTTTGCGAAGCAAACGAAGATTGGGGCGAGATCTGATGAGTCATTGGATCCCATGGCGGGGCGACGATTACGAAAGCAGCCGCCTGCTTCTGCTCGGCGAGAGTGCCTACTCTTGGTTCGACAGACAGGGTAATCGGATCGAACCTTCTCCCAGTCACTCCAGGGACATCGTCCAGTTGGCACTGGCTGGCGAAAAGCAGCGGTTCACGACCATGTTGACGCGAGGTTTGGCAAACCGCATCGACCCAACGCCGGAACAGATGGCAGCTGCATGGGCGAGCACGGCCTTCACCAATTATGTGCCGGAGACCGTGGGAGTTGGGCGGGAAGCGCGCCCGACCCATGAGATGTGGACCCGTGCCCATGATGCGTTCCCGGCCCTGCTCACTGAGCTTTCGCCGCGGACCATCATCGTGTTGGGAAAGACGATGTGGAACAAGATGCCGGAGACACAATTCTACGTAACAGACGAAGTTCAAGCTTACAAGCTGCCGGGCGGTAGCGAGGCTATGTGCTGGGCCGTGAACCACCCGTCCGGGGGCCTGTCATGGGGCAAACTTGCCCGCCTAGTAGCGTACACCCAGCGACGGGAGATCATGCCCTGGTAAGGTTTTCCGTCGTGCGGACCCTTCCTGCTGTGGCCATCGAGCAGCAAAGTCGGCCCGTTATCTAGAGGGTGTTATGCACCTTTGATTAGTTGGGCGGCGTGTTTGAGCATGTATC
>CAXTGE010000044.1:0-11075 GCA_964243645.1 uncultured Acidobacteriaceae bacterium
TAAGCATAGGTCAATGAAGCTGTGGAAGAGCTCATGCCCGTTTGTGTCGAGAACTGCTCTGTGGTGAGATCCGAAGCGAGATCGTATGAGTACAGGCGGTACACGGGCGGCAGCGACCCGCAGTAGCCGGGGAGGCAATCCACTGTTTCACTCACCCTCCCCATGATGTCGTATGCCAGGTTGCGGGCCGCCAGAGTGGAGCCATCACTCTTCGCGGTGTAATAGCTGGTAAGTTGTCCCTTGCTGGAGCCCTGACTGGGCAGTGTACCGCCATTTCCGGTCGCGTTGTACCCGAAGGTCTTGTTGGGGGTGAGCCCACCGCCCTTGTACGAAATTGAGATAGGCCGGCCGATGCTGTCATACTGCGTTTGGTTGTTGTCAGGGTGGATAGCTGGTTTGGTTTGCTTGAGGGCGGGTGCGCGTGACGAGCAACCCGGTACTGTTGTACGTCGGTCGCTAAGGTGATGTAGTCCACCAGGTCAGCCGATTTTGCAACGTACTCTCCCACAGTGCAGCCGAAGTTCGTCTGGACCGTGTAGGTCTTGTAGTGAATCGTGGCAGTCGCTGTTTTCGTGTTGCTGTTGGATTGTTCGTGACGGGATACGTGAGATGGAGGGGACTGCTCGCGCTGCCTCCGCCAGAGATGGTCAGCGCGATCGTCCCTGTCGTGTCGGTATAGGTTCCGTTCGAGTTGTTTGAGATCGTATTTGCGTTGGCATCCGTTACAGATCCTCCAGTACCGTTGGCGGTGTAGTTTGGGCTGATCACCTTGCCGTTGCTGGTGGTGTAGCTCCGCAGGTCAGCACGGACAGAATGTGGTCTTAGCAGGGAAGATTTATGATGAGGAAAACAGGGCACAGAACATGAGGCGATAAGTCTCCGAACTACTCAACTTTTGAGTTGCATCTGAACTGCCACAGGAGGTATGTCCTGGGCACTTACCAAACAAATTTGACCGTCGCGCTTCAAACCTGCAAATTGAGCAGCACGTCCTAGTTGCGGGTAGGCGAGGACTTGATCAGGGGTGAATGCTTACTATCGGCTTAGAAAGATATTTCGTGAACCACGCAAGTTCACGGGTAACACTGTCAATCTGATGCTCTCGCTCTCCGAAGATATGCGGCTCTCGAGGATAGGTCACCATCTCCGCCTCGCGTCCCGCCAGCTTCAGGGCTCGGTAGAACTCCAGCCCCTGCGATGTCGGCACGCGTACATCCGCCTCACCATGCAGCACCAGCACCGGCGTCTTGCTGCCCGTGATAAACCGCACCGGCGAGTGACGGTCGTACGCCGTCTCATGCCCGGCTAGCGGCCCCAGGTAGTCCTGCGCGTATGTCATGATGTCCGTCGTCGTGGCCATGCTGACCTCATCGGTTACCGGCGCTCCCGCCATGGCTGCTTTGAAGCGGTCTGTATGCGTGGCCGCCCACGCCGTTAGATAGCCGCCATAGCTCCAGCCGGCAATGACCATGCGCTCCGGATCGGCCATGCCCTGTTGAATCAGCCAATCTACACCGGCCATGACATCGTCGAAGTCACCGCCACCCAGATCCTTGTAGTCCCCTTCGGTGAAGGAGATCTCCTGCCCCGCGGAACCGCGGTAGTTGGGCTGCAGCACCACGTAGCCTTGCGAAGCAAGCAATGCCGCATAGTTGTACCAGGTAGCATTGAAGCCCACCGTGAACGCCTCCTCCGGCCCGCCATGCAGGTGGATGGCCGTCTTGTAGCGCTGGCCCGGCGTGTAGCTCGGCGGCAGCGACAGCACACCGTACACCGTCCTGCCGTCCTTCCGGTTCGTCCAATGCACCTCACGTTCGCTGCCCAGGCTCCAAGCGCTCACCTGCGGATTGGTCGTCGTGAGCACCTCGGCACCTGCCGCGCGCCATACCGATACCTCTACAGGTTGCGATGGTGTCTCCCCCAGGAAGCTCAGCGTTTTGCCATCGCGGCTCAGATCGAAATCCAGCGCTGTTATCGGCAGATTCGCAAGCGGCGTGGCAGCCAGCGTGACAGCATCTACCGCATGCGCCTCCGTATGCGCCCCCACGTACGCATTCACAAGCAGGCGATCGTCCGGCAGCCAGCGAACCTCCGCCAGGGTGCCCGCTAGTTTGTCCTCAAGCTCCACATCTTTTCCTGTAGCAAGCGTGCGCACCAGGTGGATGTCGGTAATGCTGCGCTCGGTAAAGCGCGAGTATGCAACGCGCAGCCCGTCGTGCGAGAACACAGGCGTCTGATAGCCGGAGCGAACCTCTACCGTCTGCCGCAGCGCGCCACTGGCCACATCGAAGATCTCCACCTTCGACACACGCCAGTAATCATCGATCCGCGGCGTTGCAGACACGCGCGAAACGACGCTGCGGTCATCCGGCGACCAGTCCACGGTGTCGATGTTGGCGTCCCCCGGCGTAAGCAGGCGTGCCTGTCGGGCAGCCAGGTTGTAGATCCATAGTCGGTCCCAGTGATATTCACTATCGATCACGGTGCGGTCGTTCTTGCTCTTGCTTCGCTCGCGCTCCGCCGGGGTCTGGCTATCGGTACGGATGATCGCGAGGCTCTTGCCGTCGTTGGACCACTTGAATGATCGGACGCCACCGGGAAATCTGGTCAGCGGCTCTGCCTCGCCGCCGTCCAGCGCAATCCACCACAACTGCATGTCCCTGGCCTCCACCGTGACATCGTCTGGTGGTGTGGGCGGTGCTGGCTGTGGATCCTTCCCCTCCGGCGTCTTCGGGGTCGATTCAGGTTGCACCGCCGCATTCACCGTCTGCAGGGATGCCGGAATATCCGGGCGGTTGGTGCCCGGTGCCACGGTAAATCGAAACGGCGACCCCGGTATCAAGAGCGGATTCGGCCGGTTGGACAGAAAGGCTATATGTTTGCCATCTGGAGACCATGCGGGCGACGTATCCACCCCACTGCTGTACAGCAGCACCCGCGCCGTGTGTGGCCCGTCCGTCGACGCAATCCAGATGTGCTCGTTCCGCGGCTTCCCCGTGGCCTCCGGCGTATGCACGCCGTACACCACCTGCCGCCCGTCGGGGGAGATGCGCGGCGACTCAATCGTCTTCAGGTTTGCGATGTCCGCCGGCTGCACCACATGCGTTTGCGCCACGCATGCTGAAACAATGATTCCCAGACCGAAAGCACCACACACACTACGATGTCCCACACCGGACACAAACATACGCTTCCACCACCCTCGAATCGCTCAAACTGGAGGATTCCCAAACCCACCGCGGTATACGGCACACTCTGCATGCCGTACAACGCGGCACCTTAGAACTGCAGCTTCAAAGCAAATTGCAGCGACCGCGGCGAGCCGATCTGGTACAGGCTGCTGAAGCCACCATCGGCGCCGCCGCCCCCCAGGCTGTCGGCCAGCGTGTGCCCGGAGATGCCGAAGAACTGGCTCGTCAGCGCATTGCGATCCCCGTCGTTCGCACCCGGATCGCCAAACAGCGGATGGTTGAAGATGTTAAACGCTTCCACGCGGAACAGCAGGTTCAGGTTCTCGTAGATCGGGAACGTGCGCCGCAGCGCGATGTCCTCCTGCCACGCGCCGAAGCCGCGCACGGCGTTGCGCTGCAGATCGCCCTGCGTATTCAGGTCCGGCATACCGTTGGCCAGCAGCGGTGTTTGGAACGCGGCCACATTGATCACACGGTGTCCGGGTGCGGTAGCGCTATTGAGATAGACGGGCTGCCCTGTTACGTTTGGCCGCTGATTGATTGCGTCGTAGCTCCATAGCAACCCAAAGGCACCAAACTGCCCGGTGTTGATGTTAATAGGCAGCGCCGAGTTGGAGCGGAACAGACTGTCCGCCGCCCATCCATTGCTGAGATACCCGAGTGCGCCGCTCTTACGCGCAGTACCCGGCAATTCATAGGTGATGGCGTTTGAAAAGCTATGCCGCACATCCAGATCCGAGTTTCCATAATCCAGATTTGGGCTATATACCGTGTGATAAGGGTTGGGCAGCGCCAGGCTCGATCCGTTGTCCAGCGCATGCGACCACGTGTAGCTGAACAATGCCTGCAGATGATGCGACATCTGCTGCTTGAACTGCACCTGCGCTGAGTTGTAGTTGGAGTAGTCGTGATTAAAGAAAGTTGTCAGATAAGCGAAGTTCGCGTTGCCTCCCTGGGTGGGCTGCAGCAATTCGCTGCGCAACAGGTTTACGCCCTTATTGCCCACATAGCTAATCTGCACACTGCGCGTCTCACCCAAGTTCTGCTGCAGCGAAACGTTATACATGTACACCTTAGGATCCTTCAGGTGCGGATCAAACGCGAAGACCAAGCTGTACGGCGGGGCGGTCGTTAACGGCAGCGGCGCCGCCTGCGCCGTCGTTAACGGGTAGATCGCATCCAGGGTCGTGGCGGTCGAGGTATACGGCGCACCCAGGGTGCCCTGTGCACCGATCTCATTGCCCAGCCCATAGTAGATCCCGCCACCGCCGCGCAGCACCGTCTCCGCACCGCGGTCGGTATGGATCAGGTAGGAAAAGCCTGCGCGCGGCCCAAAGTTCGTCTTGCTCTCCTGCCACAGCGGCGTACCCGCGGGAGCAAGCGCTACGTTCGCCGGATCTTCGAGATTCGTCGCAGTGTACAGCGGGTGCCCGGCCGAGTCGCTGGGCGGCGGATCGATATCCCATCGCAGACCGTAGTTCAACGTCAGCCGCGATCCGATCTGCCACGAGTCCTCACCGAAAAACGACAGGTTGTTGAACACCGGACGCAGATCGATGGTCTCCGCGCTGTCAACACTTGCGTAGGTGGTCTGCTGCGTCGTCACCAGCGTTTTCACGTCAGGGAAGCTGTAGAAGATGTCGTACGGCCGGTAGCCGTTCTTTGGGGTAAGTCGCCGGTAATCGCCGCCGAACTTCAAGGTGTGCTTCTTCACATTCCAGCTCAACGTATCGACAAAATTCAACTGCCGCTGGTGATTAGTCGCATCGTTGCCGATGTAGTAGTCCGAGGTGCCGTCGTTGAAGAACACCCCAAACACCGCGTTGCTCGAGTTGTATTGCGGCTGCGACTGGAACAGATACGCATCGGTAGGAACCGTCGATCCTCCGAACGCAATCGGGTTCACAATCGTTGCACCCTTGGAATGGCTGATGTTAAAGCGGAAATCGTTCACCAGTGCGGTGTTGAAGATGTAGGTTGCGCCCGCGGTGAGGGTATCGAGGTTGGACACAGTGTGGCTCAGCGTCGATCGCGTGTAAAAGTCAAAGGCCCCGTACTGGGCTCCGTTTGACGGCGCGTATACCCCACGCACAAACAGGTTCAGCTTCGTCAACGGGCTGTAGTCCAGGCGCACGCTGGTAGCATTCAGCGTTGAAGGATTCGAGAACGCCGCATAAAAGATCCCCGTATAGTTGCCGTCGATATCCTGTCCGGCCGAAGGCAGGGCATAGGCGTTCAGCAGCGGCTTCACGATAGCCGGTGCCAAATTACGAGCATACGTCGTCGGCACCACATCCTGTCGCGATTCCGGCTGCCGCAGCCGCAGCCCTTCATAAGACCCAAAGAAGAACAGCTTGTTCTTCAGAATGGGGCCGCCGATCACCCCACCGAAATCGTTCTGCTTTTCCGCCTGCCGCGAAAGACCCTCGTTGTTGTTGAACCAGCTGTTCGCGTCAAAGACCTCGTTACGCACGTATTCAAAAGCCATGCCGTGGAACTGGTTCGTTCCGCTACGCGTCACGATCGAGAGCTGCGCTCCAGTTGTCCGTCCATACTCCGCGTCAAAGGTGGAGGTCTGCAGCTTGTACTCCTGCATGTCATCCACCGACACCAGGTTGTTATAGCCGCCGTTGTTGCTCGTGGCCTGCGCCGCGCCGCCACCTGCCGTGCCCAGGTACACGTTGCTGCCCTGCGTGATGCCTACGTTCGCGCTCACGCCATCGATGGAGAAATAGTTTGCATCGGTCCGTTGCCCGTTCACACTGAACTGACCCGAATTTGTGTAGTAGGTCTTGGCCGTTACGTTGCCGGGCGTCAGAGCAATCAGCGCCTGGAAGCTTCTGCCGTTCAGCGGCATGTTCTCAATGAACTTGCGGTCCACCGTCGTCGCGACGGTCGCTGATGTCTCAATCTGGTCGCTTTCCGCATTCACCGAGACCTGCTCCGAGGCCGATCCCACGCTCATCACCACAGACTCCGACAACGTATCCTGCGTGTGCAGGTCGATATCCTGCACGATGCTCTGCTTAAACCCGGAAGCATCTATGCTTAAACGATAGTGGCTCGGGCGCAGCGTGGCGAAGTGGAAGTTGCCGTGTTCACTGCTGGTAGCGGACTGCGAAACATTGGTGCCGATGTCCGTGATGGTCACGCGCGCACCCGCCACAAGGCCGCCCGCGCTGTCGGTCACCGTGCCGTTGACCGTGCCGCTCTCGATCTGTGCGAAAGCGCTTGTGCTCAGTCCTGCGGGCAACAACAGGCAAAGCAAGGGAGAAACGGAAATCTTGCGTCGTCTCATGAACTTCCTCCTCGGTAGGTTTCTGCTTCTATTCATCTCTTTCCTTCGGACAGCAAGCCCTTTACCGCTCAGCGCATCTCTACGTTTCTTTCACTGCCGCCCGGCATTCTGCTCCCGGATCATCATGGCCAGCACCCGGTCTTGCAACATCTCGTGTGAAGCCAAGTGGTCGGCCACAGCCAACGCATCGCGCAGGGGCTCATCCTGGCCCAGCTTGAACTTTGCCTCCGTACGCGACACAATCATGCGAAAGCCGCTAATACCCGCGAAGCGCCGCGTGATTTCGCTGCGCTCAATCTCGTTGGTCGCCCATCCCTCCGGGTGGTTTCGCTCCATGCGCTGCACTAGGTGCTCCAGGGACGCATCCAGTGCGGACTCCTGCTGAAACTCCAACCGCCCATAGCAGTGCACCGCCGTGTAGTAGTACGTCGAAGGCATCTGCCGGTCCGGGTACCAGCTTGCGGTCACATAACTCCACGGCCCTTCAAAGATCGCCAGCACCGGCGTGGTGGTCTCACGCAGTGCCGCCAGATGCACATTGGCCCGTGCCAGATGACTTACCAGTACCAGACCGTCGCTATCGCTTCCTGTCTCATTGCCGGGCTCAATCAGCAGGGGCAGGTTGGTCGCCAGTGGACCGTCCGGACCGTTGCTCACCAGGGTGGCCCAGGGGTGCTCCGTGATGATCTGGCGTGTGTCGTCCCACGTCTTGGGAGTCCAGCAGGGTCGAACAAACATACAGCTCTCCTGTGTTTGGCCAGATAAGCTTTAGGCCGTCTCAACAGCAATGTCTTGCGGCTACGGCGTCATCGGTTCCCCACCAAGAACGGTGGTCACAATTTTCACTTTTTCAATCGACACGGGGTCCATGTGGAATATGTCGTCGGAGAGCACATTGAAATCGGCCAGCTTACCCGGCTGCAGGCTCCCCTTGCTGTCGTCCTGGCTCTCCGCAAATGCCGAACCCACCGTGTACGCGTGCACAGCCTGCGGCACGGTCAGCTTCTGCTCCGGGATCCATCCATTCGGGTTCTTGCCGTCCAGCGTGCGTCTTGTAGTGGCGGCATAGATCGTCAGCATGGGATTCATAGGTGCCACAAACCAGTCCGTTCCGAGTGCCAGCACCGCTCCGGCATCCAGCAACGAGCGGAACGCATAGGTGCTCTTCGCGCGCTCGTGCCCAATGCGCTTTTCGGCCCATCGGCCATCGTCGATCGCATGATAGGGCTGCACGGACGCGATCACGTGCAGCTGCGCAAAGCGTGCGATATCCTCCGGCCGCAGATGTTGTGCATGCTCAATGCGCAACCGGCGGTCAGCCGGTCCATCTTCCTTTTCCAGCCGCTGATACAGATCCAGAATCGTCTCGTTCGCCTTGTCTCCAATGGCATGCGTCGCAATGTGATTGCCGGCGAGGTCGGCCGCTTTCAGCTTGGCAAAGAACTCCTCAGGATGTGACAGCTGTTCCGTGGGGGCGCCCGTATTGCCGGGTTGATCGTCAAACGGTTGCACAAACCAAGCGGTCGCTGACCCAAGTGATCCATCTGCAAAGGCCTTCAGCGATCCAATGGCCAGCGTGTCATTGCCGAAGTTGGTCAAAATGCCCAGGTTGCGCAGACGAGCGCCCTCATCAAGCGGGAACCGTGCCGAAACCCGCACCTTCCATTTGCCTCCGGCCATCAATCTCTGGTAACCGCGCACAACGCGGGCCTGCCAGTCCGCCGCATGCGACCCCGTAAAGCCCATGTCCTGCACGCTGGTTACACCGTTCTCGAGCGCATACCGCTGCGCGGCCAGCAGCGCCGCATCCACCTGCGCATCGCTCGGTGGCGGGATCACGCGCTCCACCAGATCTTTTGCCGCGTCCTTGAAGATGCCTGTGGGCTCCCCATTGGCATCCCGTAGGATCGTTCCGCCCGGCACGTCCTTTGTGTTGCGATCAACGCCTGCCAGCTTCATCGCCAAGGCATTGGCCAGCACCATGTGCCCATCCGAACGCTGCACCCACGCCGGATGGTTCGGCGTCACCGCGTCAATCCACGTGTGATCCGGCAGCTCCACTGGCGACCATTTCTGTTCATCCCAGTTGCCGTCCACGATCCACTCGCCCGCGGGCCGCGTCTTCGCATAGTCCCCGATGCGCTGCGTAAACTCCGCACGGCTTCGTGCATCGGTCAACTGCACGCTCGCCAGCCCCTGCCCACCCCAGAAGAAGTGCACGTGCGCATCATTGAAGCCCGGCACCACGCGCCGCTTTCCCAGGTCCAGCACCTTTGTGTGCGGCCCTACCAGCTTGCCGATCTCCTCATCCGTACCTACGGCGACAAGGCGGTGGCCTGTGACCGCCAAAGCCTGCGCCTCAGGCTGTGCCGGATTTTCCGTCCACACCTTGCCATGTAGCGCAACCAGATCCACCTGCGCCGGAAGGCGCATCGCCATAACCAGAAGCGGCAATGCAAACGCAAGCCTCAAAAGATCTCCTTACAGGGACAGCACGGCGGAACAATAACCAGGACCTCAGGCCTTTGCTCGCCAAAACAAGTTGCTATGGAATGAGTTTGAACTTACGGTGAAAGCTGGATGGTGTAAAGGGCCAGAATTTACTCAGATGAGGGTGCCAGAACACGCGCGTTTCTCCCCAATTTACTTTCAATGTCACATCGGAGGCAGATGAAGCACTTCGGGCAATTCATGATGAGGGGTAACGCCAAACGCTCCTTGCAGGTACAGCTCGCCGACGGGATCAAAGCCATGATTCAGACCGGCAACCTTCGTCCCAAGGAGCGCATGCCCTCCACCCGCTCCCTTGCGGAAGCGCTGGGTATCTCCCGGAACACCGTCGTCGCTGCGTATGAACTGCTGGGCGGTGAGGGCTACATCCAGGGGCAGGAGCGCAGTGTCTTTATCGTCGGCATGGCTACAGAGGCCTTCCGTGCAAACCCCCGCCGTAGCCCTGCGCCGCAGAAGGTACGCCGCCATGTACCGCGGCCGCCGGTCGCACCGGTGCCTTTCCGCCCCGCACAGCCCGATGTCAATCTTTTCTCGCTGGGTATGTGGAATCGACACCGCACCCGCGTGCTCAAGCGCGGCTCCCACCTTCTGCACTACCAGTCACGCTTTTCCATGGGCCTTGATGAGCTGCGCCAAGCAGTTGCCGGCTACCTCCGCGACAGCCGCGGCGTCCGCTGCAGCTGGCACGAGATTGCCATCACCAGCGGCTCGCAGCAGGCGCTCTTCATGCTCGGTCACCTGCTGCTCCACGGCGGAACAGCCGTCTACATGGAAGATCCAGGCTATCCCGGCGCACGCCGCTCCTGGGAGCAGGCCAACGCCCGCATTGTCCCCGTGCCTGTCGACGCCGAAGGCATGCGCCTACCGCTGCCACCGGCCAACGACGGTACGCTGGTTTACGTCACGCCCTCGCACCAGTTTCCCATGGGCTATTGCATGTCACTGGCGCGACGCCTTGAGCTACTCCGTTCGGCTCATGAGCGCAATCTCTGGATCGTCGAGGACGACTACGATGCGGAACTTCGCTACGCAAGCGCGCCCCAGCCCAGTCTCCAAAGTCTTGACGAGCACGGCCGCGTCATCTACGTCGGCACCTTCAGCAAGATTCTCTTTCCCGGCCTGCGGCTGGGCTACGTGGTCCTCCCACCTGAGCTGGTTGAACCGTTCGCTTATCTGAAGATGGCTCTTGACGACCACGGCCCTCTGCTCGATCAAGCCACCCTGGCGAGCTTTCTCGAAAGCGGTGCCTTCTACTCTCATCTGGGTCGCTGCCGTCGCGTCTACCGTCAGCGTCAGGAGCTCTTCCTGGACCTTGTCTACCGTAAGGGCCTGCCTTTCTCGTTTCCCGTCAGGGGCCGCGGCATGAACCTCGCCGGTCAGCTGAATCTGGGCGTTGATGACCACCTTCTCAGCGAACATCTGCAGGCCAACGGCCTCGACGTCCCCTCTCTCTCCGGCTATGCCACTGAGGCAGTCATCTCCGGCCTGCTTTTCGGCCTCACCGCGTACGATGAACGCGCCATCATCCAGGGCGTTGACACACTTTCCATCGCCTTGACCAGCTTTTTGAAAACTCATCAAACAGCCGATTCTTGACCGTAAACTCGAAAAAAGCCACTCTATGAGCGGCTTTTAGAAGGTGTGGCGGAGAGTGAGGGACGTGAACGGCGTTATGTGAAGCCCGTCTACGCCGCCAACCGCCGCCTCAAGCCACTCCACGCATTGGTCGACGGCAAGCCCGTCCAGCATCCGGAAGGGGTCTACGCCCTGCGCTTCAAGATCACCAGGGCAAGTACACCTAGGAAAACGTCGATTCGGATGCCGAGGCCGCCCAGACAGCAAAGCTCCGCCGTGACAACCTACTCCGTTCCGGTGCCTTGGGCCTGGCCGTCTCGACCCACGTCGCGGAAGCGTCCCAGCAGCCAAAACAAAGACCGGCGTACTTCTTCGGGACAAGGTCGACGCCTATCACGTGTACATCGAGGGACGGTTACGGCCCCGCACCATCACTGCCTACCATGCGGCGACGATGGCCTTACTCGCGACTTGCAAGAAACAGCTCCTGGCCGACGTGA
>CAXTGE010000044.1:11175-12659 GCA_964243645.1 uncultured Acidobacteriaceae bacterium
GAGAAGCCTGACCTGAAATTCACCATTAAGGACGGGGCTTCGGCTCGTGAAGTCCGCCAAAGACGCAGTGGCCCAACTAAGGCCTAGTGGTAGTTTCGGACGTAAGCCTCTTATATACAAGTTACGTCCGATGCTGAACATTCTGTGCAGTTGATACGATTGTTCTCATGGGCAATTGGCAACGGCTGCAAAGAGTTGTGCCAAAATGCACTATTGACGGCGATGAGTACCGCTCCGAGGCGTGCTGCGCCAATGTAACAGCGTCGTCTTCAGTGCGGAGCGCCCGATGAGGGTTCTTGTCGTGGAGGATGAGGCGCGACTGGCTGAGAACATTGCAGGTGCGCTGCGTGAGGGGCCGGGGTACGCCGTGGATGTCGCGCACGACGGCGAAGATGCAATTCACCTTTGCCGGACAGCCAAATACGATCTGATCGTACTTGACCTCATGCTTCCCCGATTGAGTGGTGAAGAGGTGGTTAGGCAGCTTCGTGCGGCGCGGAATGTGACACCCGTGATGATGTTGACTGCTGTTAATGTAACCAGCAAGACGATAGAACTGCTCGATGCGGGAGCAGACGACTATATGACCAAGCCGTTCGACCTTGGGGAGCTGATCTCACGTGCTCGTGCGCTCGTTCGGCGGGGCAAAGGGGCTGGAGAGCCA
The DNA here is from genome assembly GCA_964243645.1 of uncultured Acidobacteriaceae bacterium. Lineage (GTDB taxonomy): Bacteria > Acidobacteriota > Terriglobia > Terriglobales > Acidobacteriaceae > Granulicella. Next base: position 11,840 of record CAXTGE010000044.1, read on the forward strand.
CTTCTGCAGTTTGGCAATCTGAGACTACATACCGGAGAGCAAAGCGTATTGCACGGCACGCTCAAGGTAGAACTATCTCCAACGGAATACAGGATCTTGGAATATCTCATGTTTCGCCCGCGCGTGATCGTCTCCAAGCGCGAGTTGTTGGAGCATCTTTACGATTTCACTTGGGAGCATCACTCGAATGTGGTTGAGGCGCATATTTCCAATTTGCGCAAAAAGCTACGTGCCGTCACCGAGTCGGAAGTGCTGGAAACACTTCGTGGACGAGGCTACCGACTTGCGAGCATCGAATGAAGATCCTTCCAGATCGATCTTTGATCAGTCAGATCATCGGAATCGTGGTGACTGCCCAACTGCTGTGTGCGGCATTGCTTTGCGGCAGCGCGCTACTGTATCAGCGGCACATACGGCTGCATGCGCTTGATATAAGCCTGCAGGGCCGGTGCGATTCCCTGCTGGGTGCGATTCAGGACGCCGAAGACACGGACGACAATGTGATGATCGATCCTGCGGAACTTAGCCTACCGGATGACGACGTGTACGCGGTTTACAACCAGGGCGGACGGCTGCTGGGCAGCTCTCGTGCTGCGCCACCTGTACTGATTCGCAGGCATGCGGATGAGTTTCGAGACGTACAGGTAGGTCGGAACAGATATCGCGTCCTCCAGCGCGAAGCAATGCGGGTGATTGATCGAGCTGAAACCCAGGGTGTAGGGCTCAAGCGACCAGTAACCATCGTGTATGCCTCCTCTGAGAGCCATTTGTGGCAGGAGATCTTTGAAGCGGTTCGGTACTCTCTCATCGGCATAATCTT
>CAXTGE010000044.1:12759-21413 GCA_964243645.1 uncultured Acidobacteriaceae bacterium
AAGACCGCAATCGCGATCGTTCGCTCTTCCGTGCAGTTGCTCATGCTAAAACGCCGTACGGTTGAACAGTACACCGCTGGGCTCGAAAGGATACTTGAAGACAACAGCCGGGTAGAGGGGCTGGTTGCGCAGATGCTCCAGCTCGCCAGCATGGAACAGGCTTCATCCAGAGATGCTCCGGCGATCGATCTGGGGGAGCTCGTCGAGGCGGTTCTGGAACATCTGCACCCCCTTGCTGAGGAGCGCGGAATCTTACTTAATTTCTCGCGCCCCGCCAAAATGCAGGTGCAGCTGTCGCCGGAAAAGGCTTATGCCTTGACCTCCAACCTGGTCATGAACGCGATACAGCATACTCCTTCGGGCGAAGGGGTTACGGTATCGCTTTGCAAGCAACGGCAGGATGAGGTGACGTTGCAGGTTGCAGATACTGGCTACGGGATCTCCGAGGATGCATTACCGCATATCTTCGAACGTTTCTACCGCGAAGATCGTTCCCGCTCGCGAGATACTGGCGGGACCGGCCTGGGATTATCGATTTGCAAATCCATCGTGGAAGCGGCACGCGGTAGCATAGCGATCAGGAGCTCACCGGGAGGAGGAACCCGCGTGATCGTCACCTTCATCGCCGCTTAAGCTACATCCTTGAAACTCAGTGCTGTGCTCCGAGGAGTACGAGGAGATTGGAATGCGGTCTACTGTTCTTCGCTCCCTAGTGGCGCTAGCGGCCTGTACTCTGGCAGCCGGTGCCTTCGCTCAGCAGCCATATCAAGTAATCGATCACTGGAAGATCGGGGGCACAGGTGGTTGGGATTACCTGCTTGCCGACCCAGAAGCACACCGCCTTTATGTCACCCATGGGCCACGCGTTGAGGTGCTTGACACAGACACCGGCAAGGTGGTCGGTTCGATCACCGGGCTCAAAGGGACGCATGGTGTGGCGCTCGATGAAGAGGGTAAGTTCGGGTATATCAGCGATGGCGGGGCGAATGCCGTCGTTGTTTTCGACCGCAAGACGCTGGCGACCGTCGCGACGATCCCTGCCGGCACCAATCCGGACGGCATCGCCTATGAGCCGATGACAAAGACTGTCTGGGCCTTCAACGGACGCAGCAACAATATAACGGTAATCGATACAGCCAGCCGGTCCGTGGTGGCGACGATCGCCCTGCCGGGCAAGCCGGAGTTCCCGCAGGTGGATGGCAAAGGCCACGTGTTCGACAATATCGAAGACAAGAACAGCATCGTGCGGCTCGACGCATCGAGCAAGACTGTGACGAACACCTGGCCGTTGGCAGGCTGCGATTCGCCTTCCGGAATGGCGATCGACCGCGAGCACAACCGGCTGTTCTCTGTGTGCGACGGCAAGAAGATGGCTGTGGTCGATGCCGGTACCGGCAAGGTTCTGGCGTTGCCTGACATTGGCGACGGACCGGACGCGGCCGGCTATGGCGCCGGCAAGCAGCTCGCCTTCAGTTCAAACGGCGACGGCACGCTTTCAGTCGTGGACGCAAAGTCTGGTTACAAGACGATCGAGCAGCTCCCCACAATGAAGAGCGGCCGCACCATGAGCTACGACTCCGGGAAAGACCGGGTCTATGTGGTGGCGGCTGAGCTTGGTGCTCGTCCAGACCCATCGGCGTCAAACCCGCGGCCACGTCCGGCTATTGTGCCGGATACTTTCCAGGTCATCGTCATCGGCCGGAAGTGAGCTCAGTGCGACTCGCGTGCAAAGGGCCTGCCGTGCGGCAGGCCCTTTGCATTAGGCAGTTGCGCTCTCCGGCGCGTGGTTGCGAGTGAGCAGGTAGTAGATAACCGGTGTGACGACCAGGCTCAGCAGCAGGGAGATCGTCACTCCACCGATCACCGCAATGGCGAGCGGCTGCAACATCTGTGAGCCGGCACCCAGCGCAAGCGCGAGTGGCAGCATTCCCGAGACAGCGGCCATCGCCGTCATCAGGATGGGGCGAAGTCTTCGCTGGGCAGCCATCACCATGGCCTCGCGTGCATTCGATCCTTCTCCACGGAACCGCTCGTCGGCGTCAAGCAACAGAATGCCATTCTTCGCCACAATCCCGATGACCATGATCAGGCCCATGAACGACGCGACATTGAACGTCATACCCGTCACGAGCAGGCCGGCAACCACGCCGCCGATCGAGAGTACGGACGAAGTCAGGATAGCCACCGGTGCCGCGAAGTTGCGAAATTCGGTCAGCAGCACGATGAAAACGAGCACGAGAGCGATCAGCAGCACACGGAGCAGTTCCGCGAAGGATTTCTGCTGCTCCTGGTAGGTTCCGCCATATTCCACGCGGACGCTGGCTGGTAGATGCATGGCCTGCACGCGAGCCTGCACCTGCTTCACGGCTGTACCCAGGTCCGTACCTTCCAGGCGTGCCGTCACGACGACCAGGCGCTGCAGATTGTCGCGACGGATTTCGTTCTGTGGCGGAAGCTGGGTCACCTCACTCATCGAGCCGAGCGAGGCGGTGTGGCCGGAGCTTGAGTTGAAGACGGTGTTGCGGATCGTATCAAGGTCCTGCCGCGTCTCAGGACCAAGACGTACGCGAATGGTATAGGGCCTGCCGTTGGCAATCAGTGGATTTGTGATGGCGACGCCGTCCAGGATCGAAGTCGCATCCTCGGCAACCTCGGTCGGCGTGAAACCAAGCCGGGCCGCAAGCTGTGGGTCGACCTGGAAACTGGTTGCCGGCCCGCTGATCGTGTTGTCCACGCCGTTTTCTACATCGACCACGCCAGTTACCTTCTTAATTTCGGTAGCGACCCGAGGGCCAAGCTCGGTCAAGAGCGCGGGATCTTCAGAATAGAGCTTGATCTGCACGGGTTCAGGAGCGTTCGACAGGTCGCCGATGTTGTCCTGCAGGACCTGCGTAAATTCGACGTCGAGCTCGGGTTCCGTTCGCTTGATCTGTCCACGAATGTCGGCCATGACCTCGTCGATGCCACGGCTACGCTTGTTCTTCAGCTTCACCGTGATGTCGCCGTAATTAGCTTCCGTGACGGCGGCAAGGCCCATCTGCAGTCCGGTCCGGCGGCTGGTCGTCTCGACTTCCGGCGTCTTCCCCAGAATCTCGTGAACGTGTTCAAGCACACGGTCGGTTGAGGCCAGTGACGAGCCTGCGGGCATGACATAGTCGAGTACAAAGCCGCCTTCATCCATTTCGGGTAGCAGGTCCGAACCCAGCGAACGATATCCCAGGTAGGTTCCGGCCACCAGCAGCACACAAAAGACACCCAGCCAAAGCGGGCGCGAGAGCGACCAGTCGAGGGCATGCTTGTGCCAGCCCAGGATGCGTCCAAGCACACCGGTTGCGTGGGCCTCTGCGTCGTGCGCAGGTTCGCCCTTGCGCTCCCCTAGTAAAAGTAGGGCTAAGCCGGGTGTAAAGCTGACGGCAAGCACGAGTGAGGTCAGCAGAGCCACCGCCATGGTAATGGCAAGTGCACGGAAAAAGCTACCGGTTACACCGGTGACGGCGATCAGTGGCAAAAACACGACCACTGGCGTGATCGTGGAGCCGATCAGGGGACGGACAATCTCATGCAGCGCCTTGCGCACTGCGTCAACACGCGGCTCACCCGCATCCCGATGCGAGACGACGTTTTCTACCACCACAATCGCGTCGTCAATGACGAGCCCGATGGCAGCGGCCAGGCCGCCCAGCGTCATCAGATTGAAGCTCTCACCGATCAACCAGAGCGCAAGCACGGTAACTGCGACCGTCACCGGAATGACGAGTCCCGCGATCAGCGACGAACGCCAGTCACGTAGAAAGAGGAACAGAATAAGGCAGGCTAAGGCAAGGCCAATAAGGATCGCGTCGCGGACGCTCTTGATGCTTTCGCGCACGATCTGCGACTGGTCGTAGAATGACTCAATCTTGACTCCGGCTGGCAGCTTTGCGCGTAGCCGGGCGACTTCGGCGGCCACATCGTTCGCGACGGAGACGGTATTGCTGCTGGGCTGGCGGGCGATGTTGAGCAGCACGGCCGGCTGGTTGTCGGCTCGAACCTCGGTGTAGACCGGCATGACCCCGGGCTCCACCATGGCCACATCGCCGACGCGTACCGGCGCTCCGTTTGCCGTGGTCTTGACCGCAAGCTGTTTGAGTCCGTCCACATCGTGCGCCTGCGCGCCCACCAGAGCAAGGATCAGTTGATGATTCTGCTCATACAGCCCCGGCGAATCGATGATGTTGGCAGTTTGGATAGCATTGGAGAGATCGAGGATCGTGACCCCGGCCGCCTGCATCCGAGCCATGTTGGGCACCACGTTAAACTCCGGAACGCCGCCTCCCTGGATCGTCACGGTGCTGACGCCAATCACGCGGTTGATCGGCGGCTTGAGCGTGTAGGTGGCAAGCTCCCAGAGCTGGCTCTGCGAGAGTCTGTTCGAGGTGATGTCATAGCCAAGAATCGGAAAGGTTGCAAAGGTGAGCCGGTTGGTGGTGATTCTTGCTGTTGAGGGCAGCGTCTGCTGCGCTTGGCTCAGGGCGGCGTCAACCAATTGCAGCGTGCGAAACATGTCGACGGACCAGTCGAAGAAGAGGCTTACATCGGCCGAGCCGCGGCTGGTCGTCGAACGTACCGTAAGCAGACCTGGAACGCTGTTGACTGCGTCCTCGATTGGTTTTGTGACCGTCACCTGCATCTGTTCGACCGGCATAACGCCGTTGTCGACGCCGATCACGATGCGAGGAAAGTTCGTCTCGGGAAAGACTGCAATAGGCGTGCGGAAGAAGGCGTAGATGCCTGCGGCAGTCAGCGCAAAGGCGAGGAAGAGGATGGTTCGAACGGATCGGGCGAGCCAATACGACTCAGTTTTTATGGGTTTCTGAGCGGACACCATTAGTCCTTGTCCTCCGCGCCCGCACCAGGTTTGCCGACGGTCACTTTTGTCCCGTTGTCCAGCCCATAGCCTCCTTGAGTCACAATCGTGTCTCCAGCCGAGAGCCCGGAAACGATCTGCACTGCATCCGCCGTGCGAATGCCGATCTTGACCACTTGCTTCTTCGTGGTGCCATCCGCGTCTACGACAACAACATTGGTTCCGCCATCTTCGCCTGGCACGATTGCCGCAACCGGCACCTGCATGGCATCCGATACAGTCGCACCCTGCATCACGGCATGGACCGGCGTGCCGACCTTGAATCGGCCATCGCTGTTCGGCAGCTTCAACCAAACCTCCACTGTCGTCGATCCCGGGTCGAGGGCGGGGCTGATGAAGGAAACCGTCGCGTCCACTGGGTCTTCCACGCCGGGGATGGTCACCTTCGCAAGATGGCCAACCTTGAGCTTCTGCGCTGAAGCCTGCGCCAGATGCAGCTTCGCCAGCAACGACGAGGTGTCCATTACGGTGATGACCGGCGTTCCGGCTGCGGCGGTCTCTCCGGGAAACAGGGGGCGATCGGTCACGACACCGTCAATCGAGCTGCGCAGAGTGGCAAAGGCCGCCTGGGCCTGCGCGTTTTCGAGCTTGCCCTGGGCGGAGGTCAACTGGCCTTGCGCTGCCTGCCTGTCCGTCAAACGCGTCGTCTGCTGCAGGAGCGCGACGTGCTGGCGTGCGGCATCGTAGGCTGCCTGTGCCTGCACCTCCGCAGCATAGGCAGCGTCGGCTTCACGTCCAGAAAGCGCACCCTGTTTATAGAGTGCTTGGCGTTCCCGCGCCGTTCGCTCAGCGACGTCGAGTGCGGCCTTCGACTGGATTACGTCGAGCTCGGCCTTCCTGACCTCCTCCGGGATCATCGTCTGCGTCGTGGCGGTGTAGTTGGCCTGTGCGCTGGTGACCGCGCCCGTACTGTCCAGGGCATTGCCCTTCAGGTCGCGGTCTTCGAGCGAAACCAGCAGTTGCCCACGCCGGACATGGGCTCCGCGCTGCACGTACTCTGTCCGGATGGGAGCACTAATGCGAGGCGAGATGGCTGCGACGGAGATGGGCGCAAGTATGGCATCCGCCGCAATCTCCTCCGACATGCGTCCTTCGGTCGGGTGCCCGGCCTGTACAGTGACGGAAACCTGCGGTGCCTCTTCAGCCTTCTTCTTGCAGCCGACGGCCAGAAGGAGTGCAAGGAAAAGCATGAAAGCAGGAGGCTTCCGACGTTCTCGAATCAGTGTCATATCAGAGTTTTCCTGTCAGGGTCTGCAGGCTTGAAAGCGCCAGTTGATACCGCGTACGTCCATCGATCTCGGCATTCTCCGCTGAAGTCAGCGCGGCTTCCGCATCGACCACCTCAAGCGCCGTGCTCTCCCCATCGACGTAGCGCAAATTGGTGAGCCGGAGACTCTCGCGCGCCGTATCGACACTCGTGCTGAAGGATGCGAGCTGCCGACTGGCGGCACTGGCCTCGGCATAGTATTCGGCAAGATCCGCAATCGAGTGACGTTGCGCTGCCGTCAGCGCCACCCTGGCCGCTCCCTCGCGCAGTTTCGCCTGCTTGACCCTGCGCTCGGATGCCAGCCAGTCCCACACCGGGATGTCGAGCTGCGCGCTCATGGAATACCCCAGGTTGCGAATGCCGTCCGGACCGTTTGCGCCGAAGTTGGTTGCGTCGATACCGTAGGTGAAGTTGAGTGCAAGCTCCGGCAGCAGAGCGGTTCGCGCCGTGTAAGTATCGGCTTGGCTAATCTGGACGGAGGCGAGAGCGCTTCGAAGCTCCGGGTTGTTCTGCCCGGCCAGGCCCTGGATGGCTGCCCGCTCCGGTAACGCCGGTGCAGCCTCCTCCAAGGCCAGGTTGAACATGGTCGTGGGATCGGGGTAAAGGAGAACCGCCAATTCGACCCGCGCCTTTTCCGCCGCCACCTGCGCATCCAGCAGGTCGCGCTGCCGTTGTTGCTGCTGCAGCTGCGCCTTTAGGACGTCCGCGTGGGCAGCCTCGCGAGCGGCCTCACGCTTCTGTGTAAGTTCGACGAAATTGTTGGCCTCGTCCCATGCCTCCTGAGCAATCTTCACCTTTCCACTGCCCGCTCCCGATCCGTAGAAGAGCGAGACGATTGTACTCACGAGGCCGCGTCGCGCTATCTCAAGCTCGGCCTGAGCACGGGCGGCGTTCGCGTCCGCCGAGCGGATTGCGCCGACCTGGCCAAGCCCGAGCGTCTCGTTAAACACACCCTGGCTCGCATATTCGCGGACGGCGTTGTTCGCGATAAAGGCTGGTGCTGGCGCGTTCGTCGTCTGCCCGATGCGACTCGCAGGTACGCCATTCGGCTCCGTGTAGATGGCCTGATTGTGGTATGTCGCGGTGGGAAGCAGGCCGGTGCGGGCGATCTTGCGCTCAAGTGCTGCAGCCTTCTGCTCTGCTGCGGCGGCGGCGAAGGCGGGCTCGTTGGCAACAGCCCGCGCGATCGCCTGTTCTAGCGTCAATGTCTCGGGCGTACCGCTCTGCACCGCCTGCTTTTGTTGCGCCTTACCGTTCTTGGCGCCCGCAAGCGTCATTACCGCAACCATGCCGGCGCAGGTGGCAAACCTCGTAAACTTCATCTCTGGAAGATACGTCGCGAGGCTTAAGTGAAGCTGAAGCTGCGTTTCACGTCTAGCTTTCGCTTGTAAAGCGTTTCATTCCAAGCGTGATAAACCGATGGATTACTCCAATATTTGATCCTTGTCTCGGCCTGCTGGCTTGGTTTGAGACGTCACTTTGCTGGTCTTCGGGAAGAGTGCAAAACACTGCCAATAAGGATGGCTGCCAGCCCACCGAACAGGATGAACCCGTTCCGATGAGCGACCGCCTCCAGATGTGGGATGACGAGCTTCAGAGCCACAAGCCAGATAACGATCGCAAGAGCGAAGCTTCCATCATCCACAAATAAGCCAAATACCTCATGAACAATGGTGCGAAGCCATGTCATCAGAAACCTTTCCTTTCTTCAGAATGAATTCCACGACTTACCGTATCCGTGCGATTTAACGCAACAAGGGAACAGGCAACGACGACATAGCCTGCCACGAGAGCGATGAGCGCCCAGTCTTCGCCAGGCCAGCCCAGTCCCATGCCCTCTCCCACCCAAAATGTCCCGAAAGCCGAAAGTAGGACTCCTACGGCGAACTTCAAGGTGTTCTCGGGAATTTGCGCAAGCGGGCGATGGAGCGCCACACCAGCAGCGGATACAAGTACAACAGCGGCAAGAGCTCCCAGGCTGGCCGGCAGGAGTAGGCCCAATCCCCCGGCACTCACTCCAAGGACGATAAAGACGACTTCTGTTCCTTCAAGCATGACAATCTGAAAAGCTGCGGCAAAAGCGACCTTATCCCAACCGCGGACGCCAGCGTGGCCTTTCATCGCAGCCACATTCTCCGCGAAAGCGGCTTCTTCGTCATGGAGGGGAATTCTCCCAGTGGACCGGAGGACAGCTTTGCGCAACCAGCGAAGGCCGAAGAGAAGCAGCAGGGTCCCAACAACTCCCTGCAGCATGGGCAAGGGTACTCGTGTCAATGACTTCCCAAGCATGAAGACAAGTGCGAGAAGCACGGCAATAGCTGTTGCGCATCCACTGAGTGCGCCGCCCCAGCCGCGCACGCTGCCCACCGCGAGAATCACGGTAAGAGCTTCCACGGCCTCAACAACGGCTGCGAGGAAGCTCACTAAAAAGGTGGGCCCGCCGTGTGCCCAGGTGATGCCCATTCGGTTTCCTTTCGATTG
>CAXTGE010000045.1:0-13972 GCA_964243645.1 uncultured Acidobacteriaceae bacterium
CGAGTACATGGACCTGAACCATGCGCGTCTGCCAATTCCGCCACTTCGGCTCACATGCCGATGCCGGAGCATCCGCGCTGTGACACCTTAGTCTCCCAAACCGGGACACGCCTGTCAAACCTGCACCACGCCGGATACACTGGGAAATGGGCGGGTACGATCGTAGCCGAGCCCGTTCCACGAGACGATTATCCCCATGGAGCCCAGTGTCCGCATGAGTGAACCTCTCAGTTCGTTTCCAGCTTCCAGCGCCCAGATCCCTGCGGAGGTGGCGATCGAAATCCGGCGCATCGCGCACGAGCTTTCGAACTCACTTGAAGTCATTGTGCAAACCAGCTATCTGCTCTCCATGGCGGAGCTGAAGGAGCCGGCTGCGGAGTGGTTGCGGATGTTGGACACCGGCGTGAGCAAAGCTTTAGAGCAGAACAGCAGTCTGCGCGAGTACGTCAAGCAGCATGCCGCTCGTTAGAGCTGTTCTCCTTTAGCTATGGCTTCCGTTGACACGCTCAGGCCAGTTTTCTTGGGAAAACTGGCGCGAACTGCCTCGGCTCAGCAGTACACCTGCGGGAGGACAGCTCGTCAGGGCCTCCTCAGCGTTGTCAGCGTTAATTCAGGCGCGCGATGGCAGCAACGACCTTGTCCATCGTGATCCGGTCTGCGAGATTGCCCGGCTCATGATTGTCGACCAGGATGCTGAAGATCATCCGCTTTCCGCTCGCGCAGTCCACGTAGCCCGCCAGCGCCCGCGTTTCGCCCAGTGTGCCGGTCTTTGCGTAGACATGGCCTTTCAAAGGCGGGTCCGGGAAACGTGAGGCAAGCGTTCCATCGAATCCCCCCAGCGGAAGAGCCGCAAACCACTGCGGAGCCCAGGGTTGCGCGGCTGCGTACGCGAGCAGTTTCGTCTCCGCGCGTGGCGTGACCAGATCCTTGGTGCTCAGGCCGGAGCCGTCGTAAAGCGTGACGTCGCCCTCCTCGAGGCCGGTGCGCAAGAGCCATGCCCGGAGGACGCGCGCGCCCTCCAGCGTGGTCACGCCGGTACACGAGCCAAGCAGCCCAAGATGGTGGAGCAGCAGCTCGGCATGAACGTTCGCCGAGGTCTTCAGCGTGAACGCGACATCCTCGATGAGGGGCTGTGACAGGTGCTCCGCGAGGGGAGGCGCGGCCTTTGCGCTGTCTGCTGAACCGACGCATGGCGGGGTGCAGGGCGGTCCTTCGCTGCCAGGCAGTGCCACACAAACGGGCTTGCGAAGGCCTGCGAGGAAGGGAACGGGCTGCGATGGGGGCGCTGCGTGCCGTGTTGCAGCCTCGCCGTAGATGTGAGCGCCACGCTCGACCAGCAGCGCGCGAAGGGCGTTGCCCGCGTACAACGCCGGCTCGCGCAGCGCGAGGTGTTCCTCAACGGGCGGATCGCCGGGCCGGATGTTGCCGAATAACCTGACCGTGCGCGGTGCGTTCGTGACGGCCTCCGCCTCCACAGCGGTCCTCCCTTCGCTCTGTGGGGGCAGCGTGCTGACTTCGTTGACCAGCGCCAGGTAGGGGTAGAGCTGATCGGCACGTGCACTGGAACCGGGCAAGGCCGAGGCTCGTGGCGAGAGCGCCTGCGCGGGGTTGGGCTGTACCGTGATGCGCAGTTCGTTGTCTCCGATCGAGAGCGCATCAGCCAGGGCACCGTAGCTCCAGAGCACATCTTCCGCGGCCCATCCTTCCGGTGCGGTCGGAGCCTCAAACAGGGTGTCGTCTGCGACCACCTGGCCGGTGATCTGCTTCAGTCCCTTGGCCATCAGCGTGTCTGCAAGGCCCGTAAGACTGTTGTTGGAGGGCACGTCTTCTATCGCCTCCCCCTTCCGGCGTTCACGACGGTAGGGCAGGTCGCCCGTGCCAAAGCTCGGGTCACCGCCGCCCAGCAGGCTGAGATCGCCATGCACGATGCCCGTGGCGGGTTCAAGATCCCCGTAAGTGCGCGTCCTGAAGCGATGATCCGGCCCCAGCAATGCGAGAGCGGCTGCCGTCGTGAAGAGCTTTGCCGTGGAAGCCGGGCGGAACAGCTTGCCTTCGTCCAGACCAAAGACGGGAACACCGGTAAGCGTTGTGACGGCGATACCCCAGTGAGCACGGGAAACGGAGGGATTGCGAAGCAGCTCTCGTATTTCCTGAGCCAACTGCGTGTTCTGCCCAGCTGGATCTTCGGCCACAAGACTGGTCGGGATCGGGCCGCTTCCTGGCGCTTGCCCGATCGCGTGCCTTGCGGAAAGACCGCCTATAGTCAGCATGAAGGCGAACAGGGCAGGGCGTACCGTCATGGGCGCAGTCTACCCCAGCGTGTGGCGCAAGGTGGCCAGGTCGCGTCCTACGCGCATGGGCTTTTTTCCACGACCATGCTTTGAGTGGCAGCTGCGCAGTCGCGTGCTCCCTCTTGGTCAACGCACGCAGGTAATGGCAATACTGAATGTCACCCCAGACAGCTTCTCCGGAGACGGCTTGGCTGAACGTGGGGTGAGCGGTGCTGTCGACGCAGCATGCCGTGCCCTGGATGACGGTGCGGACATCCTGGATATCGGAGGGGAATCGACGCGGCCCGGGGCGCAGCCGATCTCTCCCGAGCAGGAACAGGAGCGCTTGCTGCCGGTCCTGCGAGCGGTGTTGGGGGAGCGCCCATCCGCGCTTGTGTCCGTCGATAGCTACCACGCGGCAACAGCCATCGCGGCTGCAGAGCTTGGGGCCGAGATCATCAACGATGTCTCCGGCCTGCAGTGGGACAAGGAGATGGCCGGTGCCGTAAAACAGACAGGCTGCGGCCTGGTGCTGATGCACACTCGAGGACGGCCACCCACGTGGCGGAGCCTGCCAGCACAGGGACGGGAGGCCATGCTGCGGCACGTATTCAGTGGCCTGGTGGAAGGTCTCGCGTTGGCTGAGATGAGTGGCATTCCGACTGGGGCCATTGTGCTCGATCCGGGCTTTGCCTTCGGCAAGCTGGGGGCGGAGAACTTCGCATTGCTCGCGGAGATCTGCTCTCTGCACCAACTCGGGCGTCCGCTTCTGGTGGGACTCTCGCGGAAGGGCTTCCTCGGCGAGGCCGTCCGCTCCCTGCAAACGGAATCGCATGCTGCCGAACCGCCAAGCGTCACACGGCGCAATGCTACCCTTGCGGGGAACGTGGCGGCGGTGCTTGGGGGTGCGCACATCCTGCGCGTTCATGATGTGCAGGCAACGCGTGAGGCTGCCGCGATTGCCGATGCGGTACTGGCAGCGGGCGTCGATCCGGAGGGCAGCCCCCTTCCGGCTTAGCGACCGGTATTTGGGTTCGGCGGCACCTTGGCTCCTTCGCGACGCGCCTTTGCCAGCCCGATGGCGATAGCTTGCTTGGGATTAGTTACTATCTTGTCCGAGCGGCCAATGTGCAACTGTCCCTGTTTCATTTCGTGCATCTCCTCGCGCACATCTTCGCTGGCACGAGGACCATACTTGCGACCGCTGCTCCTCTTCGCTGCCGTTTTCTTCGCCGAGGTTTTCTTTGCGACCGTCTTTTTAGCGACAGTTCTTGTAGCAGAAGCGCCGCTTGCAGACTTCGTGGCACTCCCCTTCGCCGTCGCTTTCTTTGCGGCGGATTTGCGTTCTGCCGGCTTCTTTGCGGTTGCCATGAGGATCCACCTCCCTTTCCGGTTGGAGCGCGGGTTGCACTAGTTTCGTTGCATCTCTTTGGGCCGCGGAGACGCGAGTTTCCGCCCCAGCCTGTGCAGAAGGAACCAGGTCGCCCCACCGGAGGCGACAAGCAGAAGGAAGACGGTTGTTACGGCGGTACGGAAGGCAGAGCGCAGCGTGGAGGTTGTCCGCTGGAGTTTGCCGGCCCCCCAGGCTGCGTACGTCGATCGCAGGTCACTTGCCAGCCCTGGAATGGCGATGGCGCGGAAGTCGTTGCCACTCCCGGGATCTGCAGGCAGGGAGCCGAAGATGCGCTCGGGCTGTGGCTCGGCGCCGTTGCGGTCCTTCGGGATAGCGGCAAATAGGGCATTCACCTCCCTATCTCTGGGGTCGCTAAAGAGCGCGCTATCGGCCGTGTTGGGAAACAGGGTCGATTTGCCGGTCAGCTTCTTTTCCACGGCGGAGACGGGATCCTGGCAGACACCAAGGGCATAGTAGCCGCCAAAGGATAGGGTCGGCCGTGCAGCATGCTGATGCATGTAGGCCAGCGTGATGAGCCCGATGAGACGTGTGACCTCAATCGCCTGCGCTCCGGTATAAGTGTGCGCATTCCGCTTCAGGACCCATTCCTGATCGAGGGTGTCCATGGTGCGCCACTCCGCTTTGCCGTCGATGCCGAAGTAGTGGCTGACATCCGCGTTGATCTGCGGTCCTCGAATGTGCCATTCATATTCCGCATGCGATACAGGCACCAGCAGAGGGCGTGGACGGCGAAACAGGCCGCCGGTGTGGGGCACAGCGATCTCCGTGTTGATCCAGAAAGGCATCATGACGTCCTGGCCCTTGTAGTGCAGGTGGCCGAAGTTCGCAAAGTAGCGTGAATCGGTGATCGACACCGTGTGGCCGCTCGCGAGCAGCGCCTCGATCAAGTTCTCCGGGGTAGTGACCTCCCTGGGGGCGAGGACGGCAGTGAAAGTCCTCGCGTCCTCGAGCCTGTTCGCGCTAAGACGATTCAGGACATCCGCGAGACGCTGCGAAGCGGCGTGCTCCGGCGCAAGATCGTTGGGGCCGTCCCCGCGAACTAGACCTGCGCCGATCGGCGTCACGATGCCCTGTGTGCTGAAAGGCGGGTCGGTCGAGGGATCATTCCATGAGACCGTTTGCGCCTTTTCCAGAGAATACGGCCCCAGATCAAGAAAAGCGCGGGCCTGCCGATCGTCCAGGGGATGCACGGCGGCCCCGGGATGCACGGCGCTCAGGCCTTCCAGGACGGGATCCTTGCCTACGAACCTGTCGGCAACGCGGACCGTCGGGTTGATCTCCCGCATGGTCCAACCAGGAAAGCGGTCCAGCCCTTCCCAGTCCTTGCCCAGGATGCGCTTGCGGAGTTCGTTGAGGAGCCGTGGCGTAAGCAGCGCCGGACCCTTTTTGCCGGTGTGTGCCTTGGCTCCATCGAGCTGTTTCAGCAGCGTTTCCGTGAAGCCGGGCTTCGCGGAGAGCTCGCGCATGACATGCGACAGCAAAACGGTGTTCGCGGGCATCGGGTCTTCGGGAACGACGCCCCGGGTGCGACAGCCAACAACGCTAAGCACGGCTGAAAGCACGGTCAGCTTCTGCGTGAGACGCATCCTGCTATGATGCCCGCGTCCACAGGCTTTTGCCCAAGGGGATCTTCGGCTATCTCACTTTCCGCAGCAAAGCCTAGACCGCGTCCAGCTTCTTCACCACGAGCTCGTTCAGCAAAGCCGGGTTTGCCTGCCCTTTGCTTAGTTTCATAACCTGGCCGACGAAGAACGCGGCGACGGTGCGTTTGCCACCTTTGAACTGCTCCAATTGCTTCGGATTGGCGGCAATCACCTCGTCGATCATTCCCTCGAGAGCGGAGCTGTCGGAGATCTGCTCCGGCTTGTCGCGGTCATAGACGACGGCTAGGTCCCGCCCTTCCGCGAAGCAGGTATCGAGCAGCTGCTTGAGCTGCTTGGAGCTGATCTCGCCCGCTTCGGTGAGGTCGGCGGCGAGGACGATGCCGTCCATGGTGACCGGCGACTGATGGAAGTCCTCGATCCCGGCAGCGCGGAGACGCGCGGTAATCTCGCTGAGCAGAATGGCGGCAACGCGGCGAGGGCTGCGGGCCCGCTTGGCGGCGGCCTCAAAGCGGTCTGCAAAGGTCCGATCGGTGGCGATGGTGGCGGCGTCCTGTGTCGAAAGACCGTAATCGGCGATCAGGCGGGTGCGACGGGCCTCCGGCAGCTCGGGCATCCGGGCGAGGATCGCCGACTTCCAGGCCTCACCCACGACCAGGGGCGGCAGGTCGGGCTCGGGAAAGTAGCGATAGTCGTGCGCCTGTTCCTTGCTGCGCATGGAGAAAGTCCGGCCCTCGGCGTTGTTCCAGAGGCGCGACTCCTGCACGACACGGCCGCCGTCCTCGATCACGCCGATCTGGCGCTCGATCTCGTACTCCAGCGCAGCGCGGATGTAGCGAAAGCTGTTGACGTTCTTGACCTCAGCCTTGGTACCGTATTGCGCCGCGCCCTTGAGCATCACGCTGACGTTGGCGTCGCAACGAAGCGAACCCTCCTCCATGTTGCAGTCGGAGACACCGGTGTAGAGCAGAATTTCCTTGAGGCGGGTGAGGTATTCGAAGGCCTCATCGGGTGTACGCAGATCGGGCTCGGACACGATCTCGACGAGCGGGGTGCCGCAGCGATTCAGGTCGATGTAGGTACTTGTGGTGGAATCGGCGAAGCCGTCGTGGAGGCTCTTGCCGGCGTCTTCTTCCAGGTGCAGGCGCGTGATGTTGATGAGCTTAGGATGGCCGTCGGCGTCCGGAACGGTGATCTTGCCGAACTCGGCGAGCGGCTTATCGAATTGGGAGATCTGGTAGCCCTTGGGGGAATCGGGATAGAAGTAGTTTTTGCGTGCGAAGATGCTCGTCGCGTTGATGCGGCAGCCGATCGCGCCCGCCGCCAGCACGGCCTTTTCGACGGCGTCGCGATTCAGAACAGGGAGTGCACCGGGCAGTCCGAGGCACACGGGGCAGGTGTGTGTGTTGGGATTCCCGCCGTACTCGTTTTTGCAGCCGCAGAAGTTCTTAGAGGCTGTGAGCAGCTGAACGTGCACCTCGAGACCGATCACGGGCTGGTACTTCGCGAGGACCTCAGGGGTGAGCGCGGCGAGAACGGGCATGGAGCTGATTCTAACAATCGCCTGGGGGCCTCCAGAGTGGCACCCAGGTCGTCTATGGGCCGTGGAGCACCGTTTCTGGTTGTCTCCGGGGTGCACTCGTGACGGGTTTTATCCCATCGGAATGGGCTTCTGACGCTTGTCGTGGGTGCAGGCGGTTGGCGGCGCACTGCAGCTTTGCAGCTCACGCGAGACACCTACCTCTGTGCTGGCAAATAAGTTACCTCTGCCAACTATTTTTAATGCCTTGGCCGGGCGGTCGTGGGAACATCTGAGGCGGTATTCTAATGATGGCATCATTGGTGTATGGCCAGGCGGTCTACGGGCGGGCAACAGAGAAAGACAGTCGGCCCAGAACAGAATTTGCCTCCGCAGCTGATTTTGAGAAAAGCCCGTCAGTCACGTGACCCATACGCGCCATTCGTTAAGTCTTAAAAATCGAGTAGCTTCCTGGGTGAAGGCACGAGCGAGGCTTCCTTTGCTGAAGGCGAGCGGTCCGTTATTTACGGGCAACCTATTGATCCTGGATAACCGGGAGGCCATTCTAGCGCTCGCTCCCATGCTGGAGGAGCTGGCGGTTCGATGTGGCCAACCCGGTGCCATGCACTGGCTGGCCTACTTTCTGGATCAGGACGTGACCAAGCTGCGGGAGCCCTTTCTGGTTCTCACCCTGCGCTCGGAGACGGACGTCGACCGTGGCCTGCGCGCCCAGGATATCGACTCAGCGGCGCTCTTGTTTGAGTATCGCTTCTTTGGCCTTCGTTCCGGCATCGTGTCCACCGGCGATGCCGTGGGATTTAATAGCGTTGTGGCGCCGCGGGGCGAACGCGCCCGTGTGGCGGCAACCGCGGCCCGGGCCCTGGTACAGCGGGGGGCGGCGATCGTTCTCACGACCTACGAGAGTTCCGGCGAGCCCGAGATGAAGGGCATGCTTGCCGGCTGGCCCGGTGTCCTTTGGGCGTGGCGCCAGCGCCAGGTAGGGCGCATCCTGCATCTGGATCGTACTTTCGATGCCACTCTCGCGCAGCTGGGAAAGTCGACACGGTTCAACCTCCGTTACTACCGCCGTCGCCTGGCCAAAGAGATGCACTGCGAATATGTTCCGAATGCGGCGCCTCTCCTGCGTGGAGCTGACCTTCATGCCATCAACGCCAATTCGCTCAATCCGGTGGCACCGGAGGAGTTTGAGCGGCGTGTCAGGAGTGCGTCCGACCTACCTGGGAGTTACCTGAGCGGTCTGCGGGCACCGGACGGGCGCTGGCTAAGCCTGATCGGCGGCTGGCGACAGAAGGGAACCACTGTCCTGTACTGGCAAATGAACACCTTGGGCTTTGAGAAACACTCTATCGGTACGGTAATGCGTTCCTTCTATCTCGAACATGAGATTGTTGCGGGAGCCAGGCGGCTGCTGATCTACGGGGGTACGTCGCACACGATGCGACATGCCTTTGCTGAAGAGCCTGTGGCCGATCTGGTTGTGCAGCGCCGCGGCATGCGGGCCAGGGTGCTGCGCCGTCTGGCTCAGTTCATGGGTTCGCCCCGAAACCGATTTGGGCGGCCCAACTTTCTGGCGGACACCCTCCGCAGCTCGGAGCTGCAATGGATCACGGGACGCGCTCTGGGCCTTGAGAAGGGGCCGGGCATGATCGAAAGGTCCCCATCCCGGAAGATCGCCTAGACTCCGGTATCCGCCCTTGGGCCGGTCTGTTAGCCGATAGAATAGAAGATGATGATTCTTCCCTTCGTCCGCGAGTTAATTGCGGATCTAGAGAGCACAGACGCATTCTCCCGTGTGCGACGCCACCTTGCCGGTGGTGCGGGCCGCCGACGCGTTTCCGGCCTTACTGCGACGGCGCGTGCTCTTTACCTGCCCTACTTTGTGCGTTCAGCCCAGGCACCCGCGCTTGTGCTGGTCTCCGACAACAAGGCCGCTGAGGCGTTGCATACGGCGGTGCTGGCCGCCTGTGAGCTAACCGGTGCCCTGAAAGGGGCCGAGGTGTTGCGCCTGCCTGCCCACGACGTGCTGCCGTTTGAAAGTTTGTCGCCGCATGGGGAGATCCAGGAGCAACGCGCCGCGGCGCTCTGGAAGATTGCGCGCGGCCAGGCACGCCTGGTCATTGCGCCGGTGGAAGCTGCCTGCATGCGCCTCTTTGGGCGGGAACATTATGCCGCTCTGGCACTGGAGCTCCGCAGAGGGGAAGAGCACATCCCCGAGATGCTGGTCGAGCACCTGCTCTCCGTCGGCTATACCCGGGTCGGTGTGGTGGAGATGGCCGGCCAGATAACGATGCGTGGCGGCATCATCGATGTGTACGGGCCGGAGATGGAGCGCCCGGTGCGCGTAGATTTCTTCGGCGACGAGATCGAATCCATCCGGCGGTTCGATCCGGATACACAGCGATCCTCCAACCCGGTCGATCATGTGCTCCTGTTACCCCTGACAGAGACGCCGGCCACGGAAAAGCTGCTGGAGGCGATCAACGCCCGGCTGACGCGGTCCGGTACGGCGGGCAGCGCGCTTGAGGGCGGAGAGATGCCGCGCGAGTTGCAATCGCACGTCGCAGGCCGTGAGAGCAATGCCACGATCTTTGCCGGATGGGAGTTTTATGCGCCCGTAGGCGGTGCGATGTCCTGCCTGACCGACCTGCTGGGGCCGCAGACCCGGGTCTTTGTGGAAGAGCCTGCCATGGTGACCAACCAGGGCGAGCGCTGGTGGAACAAGGTCGAGCAACGGCATGAGCGCTCGGGGATTGGCTCGCTGGTGCGGGCAGAGGACCTGTACTTGTCCCCTTGGGAGCTTGAGGACCGCATTCGGCGCATGCCCGGGTGTGATCTGGATCAGCTCGGCGCAGTGGACATACTGGAGAGTAACCAGAGCGAGGGCTCGGAGATTGAGTTCGCCACGCGGCCCACGCTGCGGTTTCATGGCTCCATTCCGGCCATGGTGGATGAGCTGCGCAAGCTGATGGAGGCCGAAGCTCGCATCCTGATTGCGGCGCCGAACCAGGGCGAGGTGGAGCGGCTTGCGGGTCTGCTGCAGGAGTACGGCGTACCGTATCGCCTGGGCTGGCGGTCTGATGCGAGCGCGGGTGCCTCCGCGACGGTGTATTCAGAGTCAAGCTATTTGGCCGGCGATCTGCGCACGCCGGTGATCGTGCGTGCTGCTGTTGCAAATGGTGTGCAGGTGCTGGACAACGGGGCGCGCGCCTCACGGCAGGTCGTGGTCTTTGGCGCAAATGACCTGAGTGACGACGCCGACGTGCATGCGCGTCCGGCGCAACGCAGGTCCAAGACTTCGGCGTTTGTTTCGGACTTCCGCGATCTGGCCGTTGGCGATTACGTCGTTCACGTGGAGCATGGCATCGCGCGCTACGAGGGGCTGCGCTCGCTTGATCAGCCGGACGGCTCCGTGCTGGAGCTAATGATTCTGAACTTCGCCGACGACGCGAAGCTGTACGTCCCGCTGACGCGGCTTGATCTGATCCAGAAGTACCGGTCTTCTGAAGGGGGGCCTGCGCCGCAGCTGAATAAGCTCGGTAACCAGTCCTGGCAGAAGACCAAAGCGCGCGTGAAAAAGGCCATGCAGGACATGGCCGACGAGCTGCTGAAGCTGTATGCCCAGCGTAAGTCGGCGCTTGGCTTCGCTTTCTCGCCCGATACAGCGATGTTGCGTGAATTCGAAGACGCCTTTGATTTCAATGAGACAGACGATCAGCTGAATGCCATCGAGGACATCAAGCGCGACATGGAATCGGTGCAGCCCATGGACCGGCTGCTCTGCGGCGATGTGGGCTATGGCAAGACCGAGGTCGCCATGCGTGCGGCCTTCAAGGCGGTGCAGGATTCCAAGCAAATTGCTGTCCTGACGCCAACGACGGTGCTCTGCTTTCAGCACTTTGAAAGTTTTAAGAAGCGCTTTGCGAACTTCCCGGTGAAGGTCGAGATGATCTCCCGCTTTCGGACCGCAAAGGAGAAAAAGGACGTTCTGGAGCAGGTCGCCGACGGCAAGGTAGACATCCTCATCGGCACGCACGCCGTTCTAGGCGAGAACGTGCACTTTCAGGATCTCGGGCTGCTGGTCGTCGATGAAGAACAGCGTTTCGGTGTCCGCCACAAAGAACGATTGAAGAAAATGCGTGCCTCGGTCGATGTACTGAGCATGAGCGCGACACCGATTCCCCGCACGCTCCATATGTCGCTTGTTGGTCTGCGCGACATGAGCGTGATCGAAACGCCGCCGAAAGATCGAATGGCCATCCAGACGGTGGTGGCGAAGTTCGATGAGAAGCTTGTGCGCACGGCAATCGAAGTCGAACTCGAACGCGGAGGGCAGACCTACTTCGTTTCGAACCGCGTGGAGACAATCTACGAGATGGCGACGCGCATCCGGGAGCTTGTGCCGCAGGCCCGCGTAGCTGTCGGCCACGGGCAGATGCCGGAAGCTGAGCTGGAACGCGTGATGCTCGGCTTCATGCACGGCGAGTTTGACGTGCTGTGCGCTACCAGCATCGTGGAAAACGGCCTGGATGTGTCGCGTGCCAATACGATCATCATCAATCGCGCGGACCGGCATGGCTTGAGCGAGCTGTATCAGCTGCGCGGGCGCGTTGGCCGTTCAAACCGCAGAGCGTATGCGTACCTGCTCATTCCACCGGAGCAGCAGCTGACCGAAGTGGCGCGTCGTCGGCTGGCCGCATTGAAGGAGTTCTCCGACCTCGGCGCCGGGTTCAAGATCGCCGCGCTGGACCTGGAGCTGCGCGGTGCAGGCAACATGCTGGGTGGTGAGCAGAGCGGTCACATCGAAGCGATCGGCTTTGAGATGTACACGCAAATGCTGGAAGAGGCTGTCAGCCGCATGAAGGGTGAGTCGCGCGAGGAGCGTCCGGCCGTCACGGTCAACCTGGGAGTCTCGCTGCGTATCGACGAGAGTTACATTCCCGAGGAAAATCAGCGGCTGCGCATGTACAAGCGCATCGCGGGCGCCGATACGGAAGCCGTACTGACCGACGTGCGTGCAGAGCTCGAAGATCGCTACGGCAAGCCGCCCGAGTCGGTGTTGCATCTATTGGCAGTCGGCGAGATCCGGCTTGTGTGTGAACGGTTAGGCATTGCGAATCTTGAGCGGAAGCGTGTGGCGGTAGAAGAGCCGAAGAAGCCCACGCCGGCTCCTGTGAAGCCCGCGGTACGGCCGATCGTTCCGCAGCGTCCCGCAACCCCGAGCTGGGGCACGCCCTCGCGCTTTGGGACACAACCGCAGCTGCCCTTGGCGGGCCGTCATGGGCAGGCGCCGCGCGTGGCTGCCTTGAACTTTTCCAGCCGCGCCGCGCTTGCGGGCACCCCGGGCAGCAATGCGGCCAAGGCCGTACGCGAGGCTGTGGCGGCGAGACCGGCGGACGCTCCCGTGGTCGCCAAAGCCGGGCAGATGAAGTCGATGCGCGACATGGTCTTTCTCAGCTTCAGCGAGAAGCTGCATGCCGCGCCCGCGGACCCGGGGAAGGGCATTAATATCGGCGCCATGATGAAGCTGGTAGGCCGCAGCGCCAAAGACGGCGCCCAACTCACGCCCCAGGGCGTTCTGCGCTGGCCGCTGACCAGCGCCAAGGCGGAAGATGTGATCCGCGAAACCCGCGATCTCTTGGCAGCGCTGGAGCTTTCGCAAGGGTAGTCCTGGGTTTAGGATGATTTGGTTCCGCTCCGGACCTCCCTGGCCCGTGGCGTCCTCCGGGGGATATCACCTTGTTCTCACGCCTGAAGCTCTGCTTCGTCTCGCTCGCCGGTTTCCTGACGATCGCCGTACACGCACAGACGCCCAAGCCGGTCGCTCCCGTACGGGTGGCGATTGTTGGCCTGGTTCACGGCCACGTCGGAGGCTTTCTACCTGCCCTGGCAAAGAGCCACGACGCGCAGCTGGTCGCCATAGTCGAGCCCAACACAGCCCTGGCCCACCAATACGCTGAGCGCTATCACCTGCAACAGAGCCTCTTCCGCACCGACCTGGACAGTACGCTCAAAGAGCTTCATCCGGATGCCGTACTGGTGTACACAACTATCTTTGATCATCGCCGCGTCATCGAGGCCGCTGCGAAGTACGGTATCTCGTCCATGGTGGAGAAACCTTTAGCGACCACTATGGAGGACTCGCTTGCCATCCGTAGCGCTGCCCGCGAGCACCACGTGCATGTGTTGGTGAACTACGAGACGACCTGGTACGCCAGCAACGCCGAGGCGATCGCAGCGGCCAAGCGTGGTGACCTGGGCCAGATTCGCAAGGTGGTCGTACACGACGGTCACGAAGGCCCCCAGGAGATTGGCGTTGGGCCGGAGTGGCTGCCCTGGCTGACAGACCCGCAGCAGAACGGTGCCGGGGCGCTCTTTGATTTTGGCTGCTATGGCGCGGACCTGATGACGGTGCTCCGCAACGGGGAAGCACCCCTCAGCGTCACGGCGGTGGCGCAGACCGACAAGCCTGACCTTTACCCGCATGTAGACGACGATGCTACGGTGATTCTGCGCTATGGGGGCGCGCAGGCCGTGCTCATGCCGTCCTGGAATTGGAGCTTTGCCCGCAAGGACATGGAGGTCTATGGCACGGAGGGCACCATGGTCACGGTAGCTTCCAAAGACGTGCTGGTGCGACGCAAAGGACAGGACACCCCGACCGAGCAAGCCGCTCCCGCGCTCCCTCCAGACGAGGCAAGCTCCCTGGGCTACCTCGTCGCGGTGCTGCATGGGGAGGTGCACGACAAGGGCGATCTTTCCGCGCTGGACACAAATATGGTGGTGATGCAGATCCTGACGGCAGCGCGTGAGTCCGCAGAGACAGGTAAAACCGTGACGCTTCATCCCTTACCGCAGTAGGGGCGGAGGCAAGCACCATACTGGTGCTTTCATGGGAACGGGCCTGCTATGACACCTACGCGAAGAGGGTCGCCCGCAATTTATAATCCGAGGTATATGCAGAGCCAGAATGTGCAGTTTGGCTGCGGCACGGTTGCGCCGCCGTCTTGGCTCAACTTTGATGCGGGTCCCGCATTTCTGTTGGAGAAGCGATTGCCTTTCCTGAAGGCAGCCCTGGTTCGGCGCGGCTTTCCGGATTACCCGGACAACATCCACTACGGCGATGTGATCAAGGGTTTGCCGGTGACGG
>CAXTGE010000045.1:14072-16037 GCA_964243645.1 uncultured Acidobacteriaceae bacterium
GATTACCCGGACAACATCCACTACGGCGATGTGATCAAGGGTTTGCCGGTGACGGCAAACTCAGCGCAACGAGTGTATTGCTCCCACGTTCTGGAGCACCTTGCCTTAGGAGACTGCCGCACAACGCTGCGCAATGTGTACAGCTATCTCCGCCCGGGGGGTGTCTTCCGGTTTGTTCTTCCCGATCTGGAGCACTACGCCAGGCAGTACCTGAGCTCCGCCACGCCGGAGGCTGCCCAGACGTTCATGACAGACACCCTTCTAGGCGAGCAACACGGGGCACGTGGACTCAAGTCTCTGCCGCGGGCCATCTTCGGACGCAGTCAGCATCTGTGGATGTGGGATTACAAGAGTTTTGTTCCGGAACTTGCCGCGGCTGGCTTCATATCCGTGCGACGGGCAAGCTTTGGTGACTCAGGGGATCCTGCCTTCGCCGCAGTAGAAAACGAGGGACGCTGGGTAAATTGTCTGGGCATAGAGTGCCGCAAAGCGGAGTAGCCGTGAGCGCGCGACCGTTCGAAGGACCTGCGACCCGCCCCGATGTAACCTCCCGAACTGACCTTCGTAATGCTGTGCTATCAGCCTCCGTCTGATATCGTCCACCTAGAACAAGAGCCAACAAGTGGAAGGATTTCAGCAACATGGCTGTGAAGAAGCTACGGAAAGCGGTCATCCCAGCCGCGGGGATGGGTACGCGCTTTCTCCCTGCGACAAAAGCGGTTCCGAAGGAAATGCTGCCGCTCGTGGACAAGCCACTGATTCAGTACGCGGTCGAAGAGGTAGTTGCGGCCGGTTGTACTGAGGTCATCATCATTACTGGCCGCGGCAAGACGCCGCTTGAAGATCACTTCGACCGGGCGCCTGAGCTGGAGTATCAGCTGGAAGCACGCGGCAAGCTGGAGCTGCTTGAACTCTCACGTTCAATGTCCCAACTCGCTCGCATCTCGTACACACGGCAACCAGAGGCGCTGGGACTTGGCCATGCCGTCCTGCAGGCCAAGAATCTTGTTGGGGATGAGCCATTCTGCGTGATTCTGCCCGATGACATCGTGGATGCCAGGGTGCCCTGCATGCAACAGATGGTCGAGGCGCATTACAAGACGGCCTCCTCGATCATCGCGTCTGAGGTGGTGGAACGTTCCGCTATCTCGTCGTATGGCTGCCTGGACTTCACAAAGGATCCCGAGGACCCCAGACTTCTGGAGGTGCGCAACCTGGTGGAAAAGCCGAAGCCGGAAGACGCACCCAGCCAGAATGCAATCATTGGCCGCTATATTCTGACCCCACGTATCTTCGAGATGATTGAAGCGCTCACCCCCGGGGCGGGTGGCGAACTGCAGTTGACTGACGCGATCAAAGCCCTGCTGGCGTTTGAAAAGGTCTATGGCTTCTGCTACGAGGGTGTTCGACATGATGCCGGGGACAAGCTCGGCTTCCTCAAGGCGACTGTGGAGTTTGCCCTGAAACGTGACGATCTCGGACCCAAATTCCGCGAGTGGTTGCGAGGACAGACGTTCTAGAGCTCCTGCCCGGGTTCCCAGACCGGGCAGGTGATCCACTTCTCCGTCTGGAGGGTGCTGCATCCCAATCTAGTGCTGCCTGCGTCTCTCCTTTGCATGACGCATTCATGGAAGCATGTCGTAGGCCGATTGTCCGAGGGCAAAGACTTTCTGATCGCCAGAAAGTTTCCTTCGTTCCTGCGCGCTTCTAAGACTCACGGCTCCAGCCATGGCAAGCACAGGTCCATGCACCGAGCCTTTGCGTTGGTGGCGGTCGGCCTGGGATTCTCGGTTGTTCCGATGAGCCTGGCTCAAACGCAGCGCCGGCCTCTGGAGCCGCCCATTGCCTCACAGCCGGAGACCCCGCAACACCGGCTGCGCCTCATTCTGAAAGACGGCAGCTATCAAACTGTGTTGAGCTACCAGGTACAGGGCGACACCGTGCGCTACCGGTCTGCGGAGCGGA
>CAXTGE010000045.1:16137-21200 GCA_964243645.1 uncultured Acidobacteriaceae bacterium
GTGTTGAGCTACCAGGTACAGGGCGACACCGTGCGCTACCGGTCTGCGGAGCGGAATGGGCAGGGGGAAGAGATTCCTCTTGCGTTGGTCGACATGCCCGCCACGCAAGCCTGGCAACGCGCCCATGAGGCTGCAACGGCCACGGGCAACGCCGGTCAAACGCCGCCTGTGCTGAGCCCTGAACTGGCTCGCGAGGAGGCGGAACGGGCTGCCCAGACCCCGGAGGTTGCCAAGGACCTGCGACTCCCGGACGAATACAGTGTGCTGGCGCTGGATACCTTTCGTGGCACACCTGAACTGGTGCCGCTGCCGCAGAATGGCAGCGATCTCAACCGAGAAACAGCGCACGCCGTTTCCAAGAAGGACATCAATCCGGCGGCCAGCCCACACGACCTCCTATTGATCAAAGACGAACGTGCCGACGTGCAGATGCACGTCGCGGACCCTGTCTTCTACGTTCGGCTCGAAACCGATAAAGCGCTCACAGGCGGCACTGGAGCAGCCTATGTCGTCGATACGGAAGGACGGGCCGGTAGAGCGACGCCGGCGGGAAGTTCTGCGCAGAGCGGTTACGTGCTGCAGCAGGTCGATGTACGGCAAGGTGCGCGTTCGGTTGCGAGCATGCACCTCGCCGCACTGGGATCGGGCAAGCCGCAAACGGGCGTGATCGAGGTGACAGCGGAGCCGCTGCCCGGGGGCGCATGGCTGAAGCTCACCCCCGTCCAGCCTTTGGAGTTCGGCGAGTACGTTCTCATAGAGGTCCTGAACGACCGCTCGGTAAACGGGGATGTATGGGATTTTGGGGTCCATCCAACCGCCAGGGAGAATGACGAGGCTTTGCGACCCGAGCCGAAGCGGCCTGCCCAACTGGAGAGACGCAAGCGATAGGGCGAAGCTCAGGAACGGCTGCAGGCTAGTTCAAGGCGTCCCGTAATGGGCAAAGAGAGGCCTTTGCATAGCAGAGGCCTCTCTCTTTCAACAAAGAACTATTTGGTCATGTCGATGCCGCCGGAGGCTTTGCGCTCCTTCTCGGCTTCATTCGCCTTGCGAGCATTCATCTCACGCTGGATGTAATCATCTGCCTTGGCGATATCGGTCTTCCGAGCAGCATCGTTGCCGCACTCGATGTCTGCTTTACGCCGCCATACCAGGTTCAGGTAGGACATGGCGTCGTCGTAGTTTGGATTGATCTCTACGGCGCGATTCAGGTACTGCATGGAGCTGTCCAGAAGCGACGCACTCTGCCCTGAGAGTTGTTGACACACCTTGGGCGGAATCTTGGCATTGCCTTTTAAGTCGTCCGTGATCTTGTTGGTCTTCAGCAGATCGACGGCGTTCTTGTCCGCTTTCTGAAAGTCGATGACACCGACGGAGTAGTTCGCTTCTGAATCCTTTGGATCCAGCTGAATGATCTTCAACTCATCAGCGCGCGACTGATCGAAATTCATAATGTTGCGGTGGATCGACGCGAGCTGACGCAAGGAATCGACATCGTTCGGCTTGGCTTGGAGGACCTCGTTGAAGCCGTCGATGGCCTTGTGCGCAATCGCCAAGTTCTGCGGCGTATTGTTGTTGGGTTGGACCTGATAGCTGTAGGCAGTAGCCAGATAGGTTTTGGCATTAGGATAGTTCGGGTCAAGAGCCACGGACTCCTGAAAATGACCGATGGCTGTCTCGTAATGGCCGGCCTTGAACTCCTGGATGCCCTTGACGAGTTGGTCTCGTGCCTTGAGTTTGGAACAGCCGGTTGCTCCCGTGAGGATCAGCAGGAGCGCGGCGCCCCCTGCGACTTTTGCGCTGCGTGCGCTTGCTTTCATTAGAAAACCTTCCTCTAACACGACGGAATCAGAGCAGCCGGTGCCGGCTTCGTCTTGCGACTACATCCTACAGGTCAGCTTGCCGCTTGATTGTAAAGGCAGATGACAAAAAACGGCTAGGGGCTGCTTGACCTACAGGGCCTGAACTATTCCTCTTCGGTACAGTTGAGTTTGCCGCAAGCGGCATCCGAAGGCAACAGACAAACAAGACATACGCGATGGAGATGAACGATGAGCGGAAAATGGACAGCGGCCCAGATGCCCTCGCTGGCGGGGAAAACGGTTCTGGTAACGGGTGCCAATAGTGGGATTGGGTATCAGGCCGCACTGGAGTTTGCTCGGCATGGCGCGCATGTCCTGCTAGGTTGTCGCAACCCGACCAAAGGGCAGGCGGCGCTTGCTCGACTGAGGAGCGAGATCACCGAGGCGAAGGCCGAACTTGCTGAGATCGACGTGGCGTCTCTGGCTTCCGTGCGGGCGTTTGCCGAGAATTTTCTTCATCGGCAGTGCGCTCTGGACATTCTGGTCAACAACGCGGGCGTGATGGCGCTGAAAGATCGAGAGGTCACCGTCGATGGTTTCGAGCGGCAGTTTGCCACCAACCACCTGGGCCATTTTGCTCTGACCGGTCTGTTGCTGCCTGCTCTCAAGGCGTCGGCATCCGCTCGTGTGGTGACGGTCGCCTCACTGGCCCATCGTAACGGCAAAATGGAATGGGACAACCTACAGGGTGAGCGTGCTTATGAGGGCTGGGACGCCTACAGCCGATCCAAGCTGGCAAATATTCTTTTTGCGAATGAGCTGAATCGACGTGCGGTTCTTGCGGGGCTGTCGTTGATCAGCGTTCCCGTCCATCCGGGTATCTCCAGGACCAGCATCGTCGAAAACGGCCCCGGTGGAGGTTCGATCAAGATGACTATCCTGCGCATACTGTCGCCCATCATGACCCAGGACGATGCCATGGGCGCGCTGCCCACCGAGTACGCGGCAACGGCACCCAGCGTGGAAGGTGGCCAATACATTGGCCCGGATGGCTTTCAGGAGTTCAAGGGATACCCGAAGGTCGTCCAGCCTCGGCCCCAGGCTCTGGATCAGGCCGCGGCAAAACGGCTTTGGGAGGTCAGCGAGGAGCTGACGGGCATTCGCTACCTCTAAGCGCGAATCGGTAACGCCCAACGCTGCCCAGTGGGACTGTCCCTTACAAGGACAACGGTGCCTTCTTCGCAGAGCTTTGCTTGGCGGGAGTCTTGCGCGTCTTGGTCTCGTTCGCGGTGCCGGCATCCCCCGCAGCGGCAAAGGAGATACGGGAGAGCTTGGCCGCATGCCCTTCCAGCAGTTTTTCAAGTTGCTTGATTAGTTGCGCCGTTTGCATCGGCTTCACCAGCATCTTGTCAGCGCCCATATCCTGCCAGTCGTCGTCCGCTACCGGGTGGGCTGTTAGCAACGCCACAGCAGGGTGATACGGTGCGGAACGGGCAGCCTGGATGACCTCCCGACCGGCTGCATCCGACTCCATGCGCATATCCGTAATGATCATCTCGTACTCATTTTTCTTGATGCGCACCTTGCCTTCCCGGGCGGAGGTTGCCGTATCGACATCAAAGCCGGAGATCTCAAGAACAGCCTTCATGGTGAGCAGGACAGGAACTTCGTCGTCGACGAGCAAAACGCGGCGCTTGGGCAAGGGTGGCTCCTAAGTTGCTGCGGCGCTGCAAGACAGGAGGACTGAAGCGGCGCAGGAATCGCCTTATGTTCGCAGTTCGCGAGGGAAGGGTGCAAGCGGGTACCTGCACCAGGCGAATGGCAGCCATCTGTCTACGATTCCTGCCAATGTCATCACAAGGCGATGCTATACTCGCGTGTGCTGTGCCCGGTAGGACGCGAATCGCTGAGGCAAAAACAACATCAAAGTACCAATGGTCCCGGACGGACCATGGAGGCAGTCTATTCCACCGTTTAACGACAAGCGTTCACAGAAATCCTTTATCCGTACCAATGACCGCATCCGCGCACGCGAGGTGCGTGTCATCGATGAAACAGGGGCCCAGCTCGGCGTGATGGCGCCTTTTGAGGCCCTTCGCATAGCTCGTGAACGATCGCTGGACCTGGTGGAGATTTCTCCGAACGCCGTTCCGCCTGTCTGCAAAATTCAGGACTATGGTAAGTTCCTGTACGAAAAGGATAAGAGCGAACGTGCCGCCCGCAAGACGCAGAAGGTCATCGTCATCAAGGAAGTGAAGTTTTCTGTGACGGTGGATGAGCACGACTACCAGACGAAGAAAAACCAGGCTGTCCGATTTCTGCATGACGGGGACAAGGTGAAGGCGAGCCTTCGCTTCAAGGGTCGGCAAATGGCTCACCGGGATCTCGGCTACAAGATCATCAATCGATTGATCATGGACATGGGTGAAGCCGGTATTGTCGAGTTCATGCCTCGCATGGAAGGCACGACGCTGCACGCGATTCTTGCGCCGAACAAGAAAGCTGTGCCCGCAGCGCCGAAAGCACCCAAAGCAGTGCCTCAGGCCGAGTCTGTGCCGATGGCCGTGGCGTCCGGAGCCTAGCGCGGCGCTCTGCTATACTTATGCCTGCTTTCAATCGCAGTTCTCAGTAGGAACCAATGCCAAAGTTGAAGACCCACACGGGCGCAGCAAAGCGCTTCAAGAAGACCGCCTCCGGTAAGTTCAAGCGGGGCCAGTCAAAGATGCGCCACATTTTGACCTCAAAAGATTCGAAGACCAAAAGCAAGCTCGGCAAAATCGTGCTTGTCTCCGTCGCCGATACTCCGAAGATCGCCCGGATGCTTCCTTACGCTTAAGCGTTGGGGGAGTTCGTTCTTATAGTCGAGCCGTCCAGCATCTCTGGACGAAGGGCCGGAAAGCGTTGAGGCCCCTGGGTTACGTTCCTTGTTAACCCACCGAGACTTCAAGCAGCACGCGTGTGAAGAGGTACTCTCAACCTCCAGCCGCGACCCTGTTGTAAGGGTTCTAACCAACGCACAAAGGAGATTCCGATGCCCCGTGTAAAACGGAGTACAAAACGCAGTGATCGCCGCAAAAAGATCCTCAAGCGCGCGAGTGGCTATTTCCTTACAAAATCCAAGCTCTACCAAGCAGCTCAGGAAGCCGTTGAGCGCGGACTGAAATTTGCGTATATCGGACGCAAGCAGAAGAAGCGGCAGTACCGTTCTCTCTGGATCGTCCGTATCAACGCTGCGGCCCAGCTTCATGGCCTGCGCTACTCCAC
>CAXTGE010000046.1:0-4212 GCA_964243645.1 uncultured Acidobacteriaceae bacterium
GTCTGGACGAACGAGCAGGGCACTTTCTCCATCCACCAGCAATTCGCGGAAGACCGGCAAGTCACTCGCCACGATCGCTTTACCCAAAGCCAGACCGGTGGCGAGCGCGCCGCTGGTGGTGATAGCCCGGTAGGGGTAAACCACAACTGCTGCCGCCCGATAGGCCGCTACCAGTTCAGCGGCCGAGCAAAACCTGAAGTCGAACCGCACGCGCTTCAGGCCAAAATCGCGGGCCTGGTCTTCCAGTGCGGCAAGAAGAGCCGGATCTCCTGTCCCTAAGACAACCAGGGTCGCCCGATCTGTTCGCGCTTCCACCTCTTTCCAGGCTGATAAGAGCAGGTCCACGCCCTTATACGGGAAGAGGATGCCCTGCCAGAGCACGATCTGCTGATCCTCTCCCCCGCCGATCGCAGCCACAGGATTTCCACCCTCCGCTATCGGCAGATCATAGAAAAAGGGGCCATGGGGAATCATATGGATCCGCTTGTCCGGGACGGCGAACTCGTCGCTTAGGCGAACACGCACATGATCCGAGTGACAGATCAGCGCATCCATCTCCTCGTAAAGCTCGCGATACAGGTCGAGAAACTGTTGTCCCGTATCGTGTGGCAGCAGATCATGCACGGTGAGCACCAGCCGCGAGCCGCGCCACCGACAAAATTGCACAAACCATAAGTCCAGCGGCACCCGCGAGCGTAGCAGCGGCAGAAACTGCACATGTACGATTTGCGGCGGTCGCCAGGCAAACCGCAGGGCCAAAGCAAGGAGATTTGCAGAGCCTTCGAGTAGCTTGAGGAGGCGGCGGGCTGTCCTGGGCAGGTTAAGCTGCCCGACAACATCGCTGACCCCTGGTCGAAGAGTTAGTCCGCGAGCCCGGAAACACTCGCGATCAAGGTAGTAGGTGATCGACCCAATTTGGATCTGGACACCACGCCTCATCAGTGCGCGGGATAGATAGGCCGTGTAGTACGGCACGGTGGCCCACAGGTCCATCATGAAGACCTTTGTTCTGGAAGGAGGCGATTTCACCCTCTGCCACCCGGGCTCTGCTGCATATTGGCCAGGTTCCGATTTGATTTCGCCTTCCGGTAGATCGTCATGTAGTCGGTAGCCATGCGATCCGCGGAGAAGAGATCGACAACTCGCTGCCGCCCGGCCAAACCATACTGCTTTCTGAGTTCTATGTCATTCAACAACGTCTCGATCGCTTCAGCGATGGCCGGAGGCGACTCTGGGTTTACAAGAAGCCCCGTGCGCCCATCCTGCACAAGCTGCGGAACTTCGCCCACGGCTGTCGCGATGACAGCGAGTCCGGCGGCCATGCCTTCCAGCAGCGCCATCGGTAACCCCTCCTGCCGGGACGCGGAGACGAGAAGATCCAGCGAGCCATAAAAGGCAGCCATGTCTTCCTGCTGTCCCAGAAGCGTCACTCGGTCCTGTAAACCCAACTCGTGGAGCAGTGCTGTTAACTTGGCCCGCTCCGGACCGTCTCCAGCGACGACAAACTCTGCCTCGGGGTGTCGCTCAATGAGCTGAGCCACTGCCCGCAGAAAAAGATCCACTCCCTTTTCCGGGGCAAGCCGCCCGACCAGACCGACCCGGACCTGCGTGGATGGCTCGTTGCAATCGACCGCTGTACAAGGCAAGGAAGTAGGTACCGTTACCCCGTTCCGGATTAGGTGAACCTTTTCTTTCCTCACGCCCGCCCGCAGCAGTCGATTTCTCACCTCGGCCGAAACGGCGATCACCTCATCGAAGCCCCGCAGCACCCATCGATCCGCGGCACCATAGAAACGAACTGCCAAGTCGTTGTCGTACCAGGTGTGGCACGTCGAGACAAGAGCCGGCCTCTTTCTGCCGCGAAACGCGAGATAAGTGTAGATATCCGCCTTGTATCCGTGGGTGTGCACAACGTCGACGCAAGATCGATCCACCAGAGCGCGGATCGATGCTGGAACAGCAAGGTCGAGCTGGCCACGGCAAAAGATAAGCTCTGAGGGGATGCCAACCCGTACCGCAGCCGTGTGTAGCTCCGGCCCGGGCTGCCCTGCATGGGCAAAGACCCCGAGCAGACTCGTCCCAAGATGAGACTTCATCTGTGCGGAAAGCTGCAGGATGACAGCCTCGGCGCCATACATGCCGCCACTACTGATAAGGTGTAGCACCCTCACAGGCCGGACGCCCCCGAATCAGGGATCTCTGATGCAGTACCGCCGACCTCAGGCGTTTCGGGCTCCTGGCGGTTACCCATGGCCCAGAGGCGCGCATACAGACGATCGCCGAGCATCCCCTTTGCTGCATACTTCAGGCGAGAGACGCGTTCCAGCTTGAGGAGGGCACCTGAGCCAGGATCCAACGCCCGTTCCACCCACTCCACCGACGTCCCACCCAGGAGGTTCAGCCGACCCACAGTGGTAGGGTCCTCCCGCATGCTTTCTGCCCTGGGGACCGAGGTGAAGATCTGCTTGTACCCTGCCTCCGCACACGCTCGAAATACACGACCATTCGCTCTGCCGCCTGGCAGGGACATGGTGAGGATTGCAGCACCCAGCCCATCCTCCAGGCGTTTTCTGGCACCCTGCAACTCTACCTCGAGCTCCGCGGCAGAACACCCCGTGAGGAGTTTATGCGTCATGCCATGTGCCCCGATGCGATGTCCCGCTGCGTGTAAGTCCCGCAACTGCGGCCACGTCATGAAGCCGGTGCGCTGCCCTGTCCATCCGGCGGTGATGAAGAACGTCGCACTTAGTCCGTGCCGTTCCAGGATGGATCGTGCAAAGGTGAAGTCGGACGCGTGGCCATCATCGAAGGTGACCTCCGGACGGAATGCATTCTCTGTCCCTCCGCCCCTCAGGCGGGCAAAGAGTTCGCAATGTGTGCCGAACTCCTCACAGGGCGTCACGTACGAGTAGCGACTCTTCGCAGGTCGCAGCTCGTGATAGAGAAAATGCAGGCTTCTCATGGGTCCTGTCCAAGATCATACTGAGTCGACCCGCAAGGGCCCATGTCACGTGCGGGGGAGGCCCGCTGGCGCAGCTGGGGACGTGCGCCCGGGAAGTGACCCACGAAGCGACTCACGATGCGACACCGTTCCGGGTCCATCACCGGAATGGTGCAGAGAATGGGCCGTCTGGTCTGACAGTCGGCTACAAACAACAAAGTAAAATGAGCAGGTTACCAGGCCCTCGGATCGCGAAATGCAGCGTTCCATCCCATGGTTGAGACAGAATATGCAAGAGTTGCCGATCCAACACGTGGAAGCGCCTCCAGCGAAGACCACCGTCTTTGTTACCCGAATGGATGGTGGTAGAAGCTTTGGGCTCATCGGGCTCTCGTCATGACTCTGGACGTCATCCTGTGCACGTATAAACGCAGTGCCCTGCTGCGCAAAGCGATCGACAGCATCATGCGATGCCCCGTTCCGGAAGGGCTTCAGGTCACTCTCATTGTCGTGGACAACAACAGCCCGGATGACACGGCGGCCGTGGTCCAATCGCGGCAAGCGACGGCCACGCTTCCCATGCGGTATGTCTGCGAAATGGGCCAGGGATTGTCCTATGCGCGCAATGCCGGCATTGCTGCGGGAACAAGCGAGTGGATTGCCATGCTGGATGACGACGAAGAGCTCGAAGAAAGCTGGTTCAAGGTCATCGCTAGGGAGTGCCAGGATCCGGCTGTCAGCTTCATCGGCGGCCCCTACCTGCCGAACTGGCAGGCACCGGCACCCCACTGGTTGCCCCCGGGCTACCACGCCGTGATCGGCGCCATTCCTCCGAAGTCACCGGGGTGGTACAGCAGCGGGCAGGTGGGTATGTTGAGCGGCGGCAACGCCGTCGTGCGGCGAAAAGTCTTTGAGCAGGTAGGCACGTACTCCGTCCGCTTGGGTAGAACCAACAAGGGTCTGCTCTCGGAAGAGGACGCTGAATTCTTTCGTCGGGCGTTGGCTGCGGGCTTTGACGGAAGGCACATCCCCGATCTGGCGGTCTATCACTTCATTCCGGTGGAGCGACTTACCCGCCGATATCACAGACGATGG
This sequence comes from uncultured Acidobacteriaceae bacterium, assembly GCA_964243645.1. GTDB lineage: Bacteria > Acidobacteriota > Terriglobia > Terriglobales > Acidobacteriaceae > Granulicella. The sequence goes on from CAXTGE010000046.1 coordinate 4,037, forward strand.
GCTTTCTGGCGGGCCGTATCCCATGGTGTTCTGGATAAGGAATCCCCTGAGCCGGTCGCGTACTTCCTTGGTATTCCGCGCCACCGTATCGGCCGAGCTTTCCGCAGTCTTCTCGCGTTACCGCGACATCTGCTGACTCACGGGCAGGCACAGGCCTTTGCCGACGAGCTCGCCAC
>CAXTGE010000046.1:4312-20683 GCA_964243645.1 uncultured Acidobacteriaceae bacterium
TCCGTCGTGAGGCAAACCACTTCTGCAGCAGGATCTGGCAGTCTTTGCGGAACATGAGGACGAGGCACAAAAGGTAGACCGGGAGTACCGCGGCAATCTGCGCGAAAAACGTAATCAGGTGTGCTGCCTGCCAGATTCGGTCGGTCAGCGCACATGCAACGGCAAAAGGAGCTACGCAGACAAGCACCTTGCCCCACGCCTCCCACATATACGTCCGTATCGGGACATTCAGGATCTGCCTCACGTATCTCGGCCAGAAAGCCAGATGGGTGAAAGTCATCGAGAGTGAGGTGCCCCAGGCCACCCCGTAGAGCCCGATCTTCTTCACCAGCAGGATGCTCAGGCCGAGATTGAGCAGAGCTTCATAAACCGCCCATCGAGCCATCGGCTTATGATTCTCCGTCGCCATCATGATTGCGCCGGCAGTTCCGTTGGCTACTCCGAAGAACATGCTGATCATCAGGATGCGAACGACGTTCTCAGAGACAACGGCATACTGCGGTCCCATCCACAAGTTGATGAACGTGCCGCCGCGGAAGAACAGTCCGGCGCTGATCGGCATAGCGAGGGCCAGGGTAGCCTGGGTTCCACGCAACAACATGGTTCGCAGCTGCTCGGATTTCCCGGAGGCCTCCAGGTTGCTGGCCATGGGCACAAACGTGGCTGAGAGCGCACCAGAGACCTGGTAGGCGTAGTTGGTGAGGCTCCCACCGATGGCATAAAAAGTAACAACGCCCACTGAAAGGAAGGCCCCGACCACCAGGTTGTCCGTATTGGTAATGATTTGGACGGCAACGACAAAGACAAAGGTGGTAAAGCTGTAAGACCAGATGGCGCGCAACACAGCCATGTCGGGTTTGCTGGGCTTCACCCGGCTGTGCGGAAAGACGATCAGTGCTGCAACCGTCGTTGCCGCTCCCACTACGGTGAGTACCGTCAACTCCCACCAGGCAAGCGAGACAAGTCCGCGGCCTGCACGCAAGATCAGCAAGACGCCGGCAGCCCGGGTCACCGTCTGGAAGACGGTGATGTAGCTCAGCAGATCGAAACGGCTGATGGCGGCCAGAACGGCCCCGAAGACCCCGGAGATCAAAGTAATCGCTACGCCGAGGGCGCACAGCAAGGTAGTGATCTGAGCCGCGCGCATCAGCTCGGCAGGAATCTTAAAGAAGTGTGGCACGGCAGCAGCTAAAGCAAGACTCAAGACCGTTACGCCCGAGGCGACCAGCAGACGGAACCAGAGTGCTGCATGAATTGCTTTGGACGCTTCGCCCATCTCGCCTTTCGCCTGCGCCTTGGAGACGAAACGAATGACCGCGCTGCGCAGGCCGAGGTCCAACAGATTCAGGTAGCCCACTGTCGAAACGGCAAGGATCCAGACGCCATAACCAACCGGCCCCAGGTGACGCACCACAAATGGGGTCAGGAAGAAGGGCACGACCATATTAACGGCCGTCGAAACCCAGTTCGTTACAACATTGATCGCTAGTCGCTTGGTGGCGGCCATAGTTCTGAGTCCCAATCTTAGCAGTGCGACCTGCCCGGCCTTTGAAGGCCGGAGGCGACGGACCTGCTCGTTGGCAGAGTAGACCTCGCCGATCAGATCGGCCATGGCCCGAAAAAGCCATGTCGCCACGCCGCTTACAGCAATTAGTCTCGGACTCGAACACATGCGTCTCGTCTTCTGGATCAGTCTGCTGCTTGTCGCCTATGCCTACGCCGGATATGCGCTCCTGCTCGGCGTGCTTGCGCGCTTCCGAAACCGACCTGTATTTGCGACTGCCATCACTCCGACAGTTTCCCTGATCCTGGCCGTCCGTAACGAAGAGCTAAATCTCCCGCGCAAGCTCGCGGGTTTGTATGCCCTCGATTACCCGGAACCACAGACGGAGATCGTGGTCGCCTCTGATGGATCGACCGACAAGACGAATGTTGTCCTGGAGCAGCACGCCTCCCGGGTCAAGGCTGTCCTGCTGCCCACGCCTGGCGGGAAAGCGATGGCTCTGAACCATGCGGTCGCCGCGTCCCATGGCGAAATCCTGGTCTTTATGGACGCCCGGCAAACGGTGGACCCCAATGCTCTCTCTGAGCTGGTCCCCTGCTTTGCCGATCCCTCTGTGGGCGCTGTCAGTGGCGAGTTGCAACTCGAGGCCGAGGACGGACGGCCCTCGCCTGATGCTCTCGGCGTCTATTGGAAGATCGAAAAGCTCGTGCGCAAGCTTGAGTCCGCAACCGGTTCCGTGGTGGGCGTCACGGGCGCCCTGTTTGCCATGCGGCGAGAGCTCTTCGTGCCGCTACCGCCCGGCACGCTGCTTGATGATGTGCTCACGCCAATGCAGGTCGCGCGTTCCGGGAAACGGGTGCTGTTTTGTCAGGGTGCCATCGCCCGGGATCGCCTTTTCGTCCAGCACGGTAAAGAATTTGCCCGAAAAGTCCGTACACTGACGGGCAACTATCAGTTACTGCAGTTGGCACCCTGGCTTCTCACCTTCCGCAATCCCCTGCTCTTTCGACTCATCAGCCATAAGCTGCTGCGCCTGCTTGTTCCACTACTTCTTGCGCTGATGCTGATCTCCTCGGCCAGCATCCGCTCCCCCTTTTTCACGGTGGCTCTGGCCGTGCAACTTTTTGTGTATGCCCTCGCGCTTCTTGGAGCGCTTCGTCCTGCTACAAGGCAATTCCGCGCGGTCTCTCTTACGTATACCTTTGCAATGTTGAACGCTGCCGCAGCAATGGCGTTCTACAATTTCCTTACAGGGCGGGCCCGTTGGGCTTGATCAAATTCATTGGGGCTGACATGAGGTTGCAGCGATGGGATCAGGTCTAGGTCACTACATACCCTTTGTCGCGTACCTCGGTTTTTGGGTGGCAATTGTCATCTCCCTGTTCCGCAGTCCCCGCTTTGGCCTGTATTACATGATCCCCTTCCTGCCGTATCGGACAATGCGGGATCATTTCCTCGATTGGCCTTTAGGCGGCAATGTTCTCACGATCCTGGTGGCGTCTGTCTTTGTAGGCGCCCTGGTACGTGGCAAGCGGCCCCCAAGAAATGCACTTCCCTGGATCTGGCTTGCTTTTGCTATCTATCTGTACTGCTCCATGTGGCTTGGCACCGCACTCACCCCGGCACCCGCGCCCATCTGGCTTTCCGATGCTAATTTCACGACATGGAAGGACTACATGCTGATGCCGCTGATCTTCGTGTCAGCGGCCATGGTGGTGGAAGACCGTAAGTCTATACGCACGATCCTGATGCTGACCGCCTTCTCCGTGCTGATGATCGATCGCAGTTCGCTGATGGAAAGTCTTACTCACAGCTGGAGCAGCTTTGACGAGAACAAGCGGAGCGGCGGCCCGCTGGGTTACGGTTCCAATCAGACGGCTGCGTTTCTGTCCCAATTCGGAATGTTTTTCTGGGGGTCGGTACGCTTTCTGAAGCGCCGCAAGGTGAAGCTGCTCGCGTATGGCACGGTCGCTCTGACCTTGCTGGCCTGCATGTATTGCTTCTCACGTGCGGCCTACCTTGCCATCGTGGTATGTGTTGTCCTGCTCGGCATCTTAAAGGACCGCAAGCTGCTCATCGTGGCGGCGGTCTTTCTCGTGACCTGGCAGGCGATCGTCCCAGCCGCGGTGACGCAGCGCGTCCAGATGACACACGACGAAAGTGGCAATCTGGAGGCGTCTGCGCAGGAGCGCGTTGATCTGTGGACGGCTGCTGAGGATTCCATCCTGCATTACCCCATCTTTGGGACTGGCTTTGCTTCCTTCCAATTCAGCGACCATGTCGATAATTTGAAAGACACCCATAACTGGTACGTTAAGGTTCTCGTCGAAACCGGGATCGTCGGTATGATTTTCGCCTCGGTCATGCTCTATCAAATGTTTGCGGTCGCGCTGAGACTGTTTCGGAGGGCCACGGACCCTCTGTACCGTGGCTTCGGCTTGGGTTTGACCATCTGCCTCGCCAGCCTTGCTGTCACTAACTTCTTTGGAGACCGTTGGACCTACATCGAGATCAACGGTCTACTCTGGGTTCTCATCGGTGCCGCGCTGCGTGCGAGTCAGCTGAGTGACCCGGTCGTTCCATCGACCGAGAAACCCATCAGCCGCCCTCAGCCGGTGCGCTATGCCTTCGCTTCCTGAGTTCCTTTATGTCCCAGATCCAACTTGTAGCAGGAGGGGCGGCCGCTGCGCCCACGGGATCGTCCCGCGCTTTGCCTCACATACTTCTCCTGCTTGATGGTTTTCCCAAGGTCCTGGGCGGTGGAGAACGGATCGTGCTGCGCCTGGCCGCGCTGTTGCCGCATTATGGCTTTCGGGCCTCCATCCTCGCCCTTTCACTCCACCCGGATAGCGAATTCTACTCAATCGAGGCACCCTGCCCGGTATACCTGCTGCCCTTAACCAGCGCCTTCAATCTCGCGGCGTTGCGTGGTGCGCTGGCATTGCGGCGTTTTCTTCTCGAGCAGGAAGTCTGCCTCGTCCAGACATTCTTTGAGAGCTCGGACATCTGGGCGGGGTTCGTTACGCGAATCTTTTCACAGGCGAGGCTCGTGTGGAGCCGCCGCGATATGGGTATCCTGCGATCCGCAAAACATCGTCTTGCATATAGAGTGATGCGAAGATTTCCTCACGCCGTTATCGCTGTGTCTGCACGCGTAGCCGAGCACGTCATCACCGAGGACCACGTCTCCCCTTCGAAGGTGCATGTGGTTTACAACGGACTCGATCTCGAAGAAAATACCACTGGCCGTCCCGAGGCCGTTTCTCAAAGGCGACCTATCGTCGTGACAACCATCGGCAACATCCGCCAGGTGAAAGGCCACGATCTACTTGTGTTGGCCGCATCTACCGTTAACAGGCGATTTCCGGAGGTGCTTTTCACCGTGGCAGGCGAGGTGTTGGAGACGACGTATTACAAGCAACTACAGCAGCAGATTGCCACCTTAGGTCTTTCGAACAAGTTCACATTTCTCGGGAAGCTCTCCGATCTGCGAAAACACCTCGAAACAGCAAGCATCTTTGTCCTGCCCTCTCGCAGTGAAGGATTCTCCAACGCTCTGATTGAAGCCATGGTTGCCGGTATCCCTGCAGTTGCGACCGATGTTGGCGGCAATGCCGAGGCCATCCAGAATGGATCCAGCGGTTTGATTGTTCCGCCAGAGGACGCAGGCGCCCTGGCCGCGGCCATTGAAGCTCTTCTCGACGATCCAGCCTTGGCGGAACGACTCAGCATTGGAGGCCGACACGCCGTCGAGGAAAAGTTCAGCTCGGGCGCGATGATGCGAGGCATCGTGAATGTGTTCTCGACGCTTCTCCGTTGAAAGGTCGAATGGACGCCTAAACGGGCCATAACGGAAGCCCACCGCAAGGTGAGCTTCCGTTTACATAGCTCGCTTAGCGAGACTACATCCCCAGGTGCGTCAGGGCGTCGCTTGCCTGCTTGCCGGTTTGCGTATTGGGTGCGAGGTCAGCGGCCTTCTTCAGCTCAGTTGCTGCCCCTGGTTTATCGCCCATTTTGCTGAGTGTCATCCCAAGGTGGTAGTGAATGGACGCGTCATCAGGGCTCGCCTTCGACGCGTCCTGCAGAAGATCGCGCGCAAGGGAGTACGTGCCCTTGTGGTAGTAGACCCAGGCAAGTGTGTCCGCAGTGTTGGGCGCTGTAGGCATCGCTCGCCTCGCGGTCTGGGCATAACCCAACGCAACGTCGAGGTTCTCGCCGTTTTCCACCATGAGGAACGCAAGATTATTTGCCGCGATCGCCTGCGAAGGATCCAGCTGCAGAGCCTTTTTATAAAAGGCCATTGCCTTATTGACGTCGCCCTTTGTCTCCTCCAGCGAACCGGTCAGGGTCTGTGCGCGAGCATCAGCAGGATGCGCCGAGATCCAGTTCTGCCATGCAGAGATCGCGCCGTCCGTGTTTCCCATGGCGACAGCCGCCTGAGAGTACGTCTCGACGGCCGGCCCGTATTCCTTGTTTGCTTGCAAAGCCTGCTGCGAACTCGCCTGAGCTCCGGCGAAGTCCTTGGTCTGGAGTTGCAGCTGTGCTAGATCAGTCAGCAACGCCGGATTGTTTGGCGTCCTGGCGATCTGGGCCTGCACCCTGGCAAGCGCCTTTTCAGGCTGCTTATCCTGCAGATCGGCGGCAACCAGCATATTCAAAGCGGGAAGGAGGTTCGGGTTCTTGTCCAAGGCCTGCTCCAGCAACGCACGCCCCTGACTCTCATGCTTTTGCCGAAGCTCTAGTTCCCCGAGATCCAGTTGTGCCGCGGCGTTGTTGGGATCCCTCTTGAGAGCCTCTTTGAAATCGGTCTCGGCTTTCTCGAAATCCTGCTGTGACCCCTCCACAGAGCCTCTCCAGACGAATCCCTCAGGAGCGTTCGGATGTGCCGTGATTGCCTTCTCTGCAAGCTGCGTGAGTTGCGTCAGATCCTTTCGGTTCATCGCCATCTCGGCAAGACCGCGCGATGCCTCAAGGCTTTGGGGCTCAAGACGAGCGGCCTGCTGGAAGCTCGCGTCAGCAACACTGGTATTGCCGACCGCCAACGCGGTCCTCGCGAGCAGCAGTTGCAACCGGGCATCATCGGGCGCGTTGCTGGCCGCTTTTTGCAGCAGCGTGAACGCGTCTCGCGGTTTATTGGCGTGCAACAGAAGCTCCGCATTCATACGAGCGACCTGAGGATTGCTGCTATTCGATTTGCTCAGCGACTTCACGGCGTCAGCGGCTCCATCCCATTTGCCACGAGCGACCAGCACCCGCGCGTAACTGATCTGGATGGGGAGGCTCTTCTCATGCTTGGCGCGCAGGTCGGCAAACACCGTCTCCGCGCGGTCTGCCTGATTGGTCCGAACGTAGTAGGTCAGCAAAATCTCCGACGGCTGATCTTTATCTGGAAGCTCATTGACCGCGCCGATGAGGGACTGTTCCGCCTTGTCTTTGTCGCCGCTTTTAAGGTAAAGCTCCGCCAGCGCGACACGCGCCTGCAGGTCTTTCGGCGAGGCCTGAACCGCCGCCTGTACCTGCTGCTCGGAGCCCTGCATGTCTCCCTTATTAGCCAGAACACCGGCGAGCGCCAGCCTGGCGTTGGGATTCTTCGCGTCCAGCGAGACGGCTTTTTCCAACTCGGCCTGTCCCTCGGTCCTGGTCTCCGGCGTCATTGCCTGGATCAGGCCCAAAGTGGTGTGCAGCTTCGAATCATTGGGGTTAAGCGAGATCGCCTTCTGAATGTCCTTCAGCGACTCATCTTTATCGCCATCTTTTAGCGCAACCCGAGACATGAGGGCGTAGCCGTCCGCATTGTTCGGCTGAGCGGCAAGAACAGCCTGCGCCTGCTCCTTTGCTCTCTGGGGAACACCACCGGCGAGCAGGATATTACCCAAATCAAGCCGGGCCTGTACGTTGGATGGGTTCAGTTGCACCGTGCGCTGCAGCTCCTGGTACCCGGCCACCACTGACCCAAGCTGGAGGTAGGTCTTGGCCAATTCGTAGTGTGCCGGTGCAAAGTTCTTGTCCACGTGCAGGGCGTTTGAGAACTGGATGACGGCTTCCCGGTACTTGCCGTCGTCCTCATAACGCTTGCCGCTCTCGAGATACTTCTGCTTCTGCTTATTCGGGTCGTGTTTGCATCCGCTCATGGCCAGGCACGCGGCGGATACACCCAAAATCGCTACGATGTGACCCGGTCGATTAAGAAACCTTTTGTACATGCTTTCCTTTTCCCTTGCGTCGGTGTCTGAGGCTCTAGCAGCGCATACATCAGTTCGGAACGTATGCCGGCAGCAACGGTGTTACCTCTTTGGCAAACCGGACAACGCGATCGTGTGCGATGTCGGGGTTCTCATTGGCCCCGACCGCGGTAATGACACGTACAAGCGCGGCATCGGTTCTGCCGTAGCGGATGGCATCGGTCAACATAAGCAGCTTAGCCTGGTAATCACTCGCGATGCTTCTGCCGTGCGACTGGTACCAGTACAGGACCTCCTGCTTGTCCTTGCCGTTCGAGATCAGGTAGTCCCCCACGCGGTATGGCTTTCCCACTGAATCGGTAAAGGTCGTGACGCCCGAATAGAGGAAGGTCCAGCCCGAGCCGGGTAAGCAGTTCTGCGGCGAGTGAATTGACTGGCCGGATCGTTGCGTCGCGAAGTATGCGATAAAGAGCTGGATGGGCGTCGTCGCTCCGGAGGAGCCGGGCTGCATGCCCGGTGAGGTATAGATCCGGTTCAGGAACTCGCCTTTGCCCAGGATCTCCAGGCTCTCCGCCGTGATCGGCACATCCTGACTGGATAGGCCGCCAAGCGTGGTCGGCATCTGCTCAAGCGGAGCGCTTGACGGTACCTGATCTACATCGCCCCGGGCCTGGATGATGAGAAGTGTCGCAAATAGGCATGCAACAACAGTCCACAAGCGCGTCGACTTCAAGCGGCACTCCCTTTCCGGCTGGCCCAGAACAGGCCTGTCAGACGATGTACAAGGTATAGGAATGCCAGCGACACGAGAAACATCAGCCATCCGGAGAACTCATGGAAAAAGCCCATGGCCTTGTCCGGATCCCAATATTGAACACAAAGGCCTGTGCCGAAGATTCTAGCCGCGTTGGCTGCCACAGCGATCGGTACGCTGGCAAGGGCGAGGAGAACTCGCTGTCCTGTGCTCCTCTCCAGGAAGTAGCCATAAATCACCGCAAGGGTAAAGAGGCTCAGCAGCGATCGAATGCCGCTGCACGCCTCGGCAACCTCGAGCTGCATGGCCGGCAATTGAATCACATTGCCCTCTCGCAACACGGGCACTCCTGCCAGGGGCAGAAGTGCACTCGCCATCCTCGATGCCAGCAGCTGGAGGGGAAACGTAATCTGGTTGAACAGAACCGCCGGAAGCGGGACGGCGAGCAGCAGAACCAGGAGAACGAATTTCACCTCACCCAGCATCTCCCTGCCGAGCAGCATCCACACTGTCCCTGCGGCAAGCAGCAGGAACGACACGCGCGAGAGAAACAAATCAGCGCCAAGCCTTCCCGTTACCAGCATCAGCAGGCCGAGGAGAAGGAGAGGCAGACCCGCCCAGGACGACCGGACAGGTATGGCGCGCAGCATATCACGCTTGATCCACACGAGGTACGCGGCAAAAAAAGGAATCAGGAAGCCGTGGGAGAAATCCGGGAGGTTGTACCAGTCCTCCACCAGCTTTACCGCAACGCCGCGATACAACAGAACGACAAACAGCGCCAGAAACGCGAGCGGCAGAGCCGCTTTCCAGGATAGCTGAACCTGCTTGCTGTGAGGACGGAGAGCATTAGCTCCCTCAACGGCTCGGGGGCCGTCTGCCGCCGAGGTGGCCAGAACACTCGTCAGCGCCTTGGGCGTTTGGGCCTGCACAGGTGACACTCCATCATACTAGGGCTTGTGGCGCACATTAGAGTACCGCGTTCTGGACTTTTCCTAACAGGAATAAGGGGAGTGAGCACGCACCATAGTTGTAGCCCATTTCCGACGGGAGTCCCGCAACTACACTTGTTTCGGAGACGCTGCCGAGCGAAACTGTACGAAGCGTTCGCTTTGAGTTCGTTGCCGCTGTGTTCGTACTTAAGGTTTCGTATTTTCAGGCTGCGCCCGACGCGAGGAAGATGATGAGAGCCGGAAGTACTGCCATCGCCCTGCTTTTCTTGGGCGGGTCCCTTGTTGCAAACGGTATAGCTCAGCAGATGGAGACGAAGCCTGTTGTGACGGCGACGCCCGTCCAGGCAGCCGCCCCTCCAGCGCCGGCCATGCCCGTCATCCAGAAGGGCACGGTGGACCCGGACTATGTCATCGGGCCGGGCGACACCCTCGAGGTAAACGTCTTTAACGAGCCCAAGTTCTCAGGATCCCTCCCGGTGCGCCCTGATGGCATGATCTCGATCACGCTTGTGGGAGACATCACGGCCTCGGGATACACACCGATGCAGCTTGGGCAAGAGGTCACGTCGCGGCTCAAAAAGCTCATCACGGATCCGTCCGTTACTGTCTCCGTCCTCGCAATCAACAGCAAACGAATCTATCTGGTGGGCGAGGTAGGAAAAGTCGGCCCATTGCAGATGACTCCCGGCATGACGCCTCTCCAGGCAATCGCCACCGCCGGCGGCCCCGGACCTTACGCCAACCTCAAGCACATCTACATCCTCCGGACAGTTGGCGCCAAACAGCAGAAGATTCCGTTCAACTACAAGAAAGCCGTCAAGGAGGGTGACATGCAGGGCGTCACACTGTTGAATGGCGACACGATCGTGATCCCATGAGCAGGTTTCTCAAATGTGCTCCGCTGTCTCTCTGGATCGCGGCTGTTTCGTCGGCAGGTGCCCAATCGATACCGGCCGACGCTGGCGTTGGCCCCCAGGGTGTCGGGTTTTCCCTGCCGCGAGTCGGTGGCAGCCTGAACTATGGCGTTAGCGCCTCCGAGGTCATCTCGACCGGCTTTTACAACAACGGAACAAGCTTCGGCACCAATCTTTCTGGCGACGTCGGCTACGTCTCTAAGAGCCAGTTCCACCCGTTCAGTGCGGTTTATGCAGGAGGCGTGTTGATTGGCGACTCTCGCCAACCCACCACCACCTATCAAAGCCTCTCCTTTTCGCAGATCCTGAGCACCAGGCATTGGAACATTGCCGTTGCCGATTCGGTGAGCCTGCTTCCGGAGAGCCCCGTGGGTGGGCTGTCGGGTGTACCCGGGACAGGCGATCTTGGAGTGGACCCGGTCGCTGTCGGCTCAACGTCCGGCATAGGTGTCCTGACGACGTACGGTCCGCGGGTGAGCAATACCCTGTCCGGTACCGTTGGGCGACAGCTTACCGGCAAAGTTTCGGCCCAGGCGACCGGCATCTATGCCGTCCAGCGCTTCATTGGGGACAATTCGACTCTGGCGCTCGATAGTACGACCGAGGGCGGATCGGCAGGCCTGAGTTACCACTTCTCCGCCCGCGACACGCTGACTGGAAACTACAACTACACGAACTTCAACTACTCGGGCAATACCTATTCGTTCTACGCCCAGGGAGCAACGCTTGAATATTCCCGGCAGTGGACACGTCGCTTCACCACGGATGCGTACGCAGGACCACAGATCATCGGTGGATCCAGCGCGGCCATAAGTGGCACAGCGACGAACGTCGCCGCAGGGGCAAGCGCGGGTTATCTAAGCCGTACAACGGCCTATGCCATCTCGTACTCCCGCGGCGCGAACAACGGGTCAGGAGTGGTACCCGGTTCCTTCTCGGACAGCATCACCGGTACGGCGCACAGGCAGTTTGGCAAGAACTGGAGTGTGTCAGGTGACATCGGGTATGCGAGGTCATCGAGTTTACCGAATTTCACGCTATACCAATTCAAGAGTGATGGTGTGTTCGTTGGAGGGCAAGGCTCCCGGCGGCTGGGACGCAACTTCTCCGCATTCATCAGTTACAACTTGCAAGATCAGACATATAACGCCGGGAGATCTGCTTTTGTGGCCCAGAATGCGTTCAGCGGGGTCTACCAGGCGGTGGGTCTCGGCATCAGCTACTCCCCACGTTCCATCCTTCTCGGCAGATAAGGAGGCCTTTCATGTTAGGTCATCGCCCGTTAGTTCCCGAAGACTACCTCACTATTCTGAAGCGACGCTGGTGGCTTGTTCTCCTTCCGTTGCTGATTCTGCCCATTGTGAGCTATTCCTTCAGCTACACAATTCCACCAGAATATCTTTCGCAGACCCTGGTGCTGGTTGAGGGCCAAAAAGTCTCCGAGGGCTATGTGAAGCCGGTTATCAATGATGATCTCGATAGCCAGCTTTCGTCCATGAAGGAACAGATTCTCAGCAGGTCCCGCTTACAGCCGATTCTGGAGAGCTACAACCTTTTCAGCAATTTGCACGCTGACATGGACACCAGGCTTGACCTTATGCGGAAGGACATTGAAATCAAGCCCATTCACTCCGAGCTGGCGCGTGGACTGCCGGGCTTCTACATCTCTTTCAAGGCGAGCGACCCCCATGTCGCGCAGGCTGTATGCACCGAGATCACCTCGATGTTTACGAACGAGAATCTGAAGCAGCGTGCACAATCAGCGGAAGGAACGACAGACTTCCTGAAAGGTCAGTTGGACAACGCCAAACGTAACCTGGATGAGCAAGACACCAAGTTGGCGCAGTTTCAGCAGAAAAATATAGGACGGCTTCCGGGTGAAGAGAACACAAACTCCAGTATGTTGGGGACTCTGAGCACCCAGCTTGAGGCAGCAAATCAGGATCTGGCTCGCAAGGAACAGGACCGCGCGATGATCCAGTCCATCTTGGCGCAGGCGACTAACACCCCGGCCTCAACAGGCACGGCATCGTCCGCTATCCCCGCCATCGTCCCCATGACGAACCCTGCGCTGGACGCAGAGCAGGCGGAGTTGCAGACGCTTCAGAGCCAGGAAGCTGACCTCCTATTGCATTACACGAGTGACTACCCTGAGGTGGTCTCGGTACGCCGTAAAATCGCTGACGTCCGCAGAAAGATGTCGCAGCAGACGGCTCCCTCGGCACCGCGGACGCCTGGCTCTCCCTCTATCGTTCGGGAGAATCCCGCCGTCCAACAACTGCGGGCGCAGCTGAAATATGCGGAGCTTGGCATTGATGCAAAACGCAAGGAACAAGCGCAGATCCAGGCCACAATGCGCGGCTACCAGGAGAAGCTGGAAGCCAGCCCCCTTGTAGACCAGCAATACAAGCTGCTGACGCGCGATCACGATACGGCACAGACCTTTTATAACGACCTGCAGACGAAGATGAATACGGCAACGATGTCGACGGACCTGGAGAAGCGCCAGGAAGGCGAGCACTTCCAGGTCATGGATGCGGCTAACCTGCCCGACGCTCCCTTCTCCCCCAAACGACCTATCTTCGCCGTCACAGGGGCAGGCTTCGGGCTGGCACTCGGGCTTCTCGTCTCCGGTCTTCTTGAGTATCGGGACACAACACTTCGCAGTGAGCGGGACATCTGGGCGTTTACAAATCTGCCTACCCTGGGCGTCATCCCTGTCTCGGACACGCCGGATACTCGGGCTCGGCAGGGTCTGCGTCGCCTCGTTTCACTCTTCCGATTCGGCAAGAAAAAGCAATTGGCAGGTGCCCACAGCTAGCCATGTATAAGCAGTTCTTCCATCTCGAGAGCGAGCCCTTCACCATTAACCCGGACCCGCGGTTTCTGTGCATGATGCCCCATACACGGGAGGCGCTGGCCTGCCTTCAGCATGGGATCGCGTCGCGAAAGGGCTTTATGGTGCTCACGGGTGAGGTGGGAACCGGCAAAACCACTCTGCTGCGCCATACCCTGAATGCGCTGCATCGCACTCGCATCCACAGCGCTTTTATCTTCAACCCTCGTCTGGAGATCCTGGACTTCCTGGAATTCGTTCTGGCCGACTTCGGGCTCACACCGGTCAGCCATACCAAGGCGAGCATGATCATTCAGCTGAATCGCTGGCTGATCGATCGCTATCGCGAGGGCGAGATCTGCGTCATCGTCGTCGACGAAGCGCAGAACTGCTCCTGGGAGCTACTTGAGGAGATTCGGTTACTCACGAATCTGGAAACTTCCTCCCAGAAACTTGCACAGATTGTCCTGTCAGGACAGCCTGAGTTGGAAGCCAAGCTCCGGCAGCCGAATGTGCGCCAGCTTCGTCAACGTATTGCGCTCTGGTGCCGCACGAAGCCCCTAACAGCGGCGCAAACGGCTGATTACATCAATGGCCGGCTTAAGATTGCGGGCACAACTGCTGAAATTTTCCTGCCTGATGCGGTACAGCTGATCCATAAGGCAAGTCACGGCATCCCGCGCCTGGTCAATCTCATCTGCGAAAATGCTCTGATCTTTGCCTATGTCGACCAGTTCCGGCAGGTACCTGCCAGCGTTGCCTATGCGGCAATACAGGATCTCAACCTGGAGGACGATGTATCCATGCTGTATGACCCAGCATTGGAAATCGATGTCTCCGCCATCCGGCAGCACGATCATCTTCAGGATCTGACCAAGGCCGGCAATACGCCCGTTATCGCCGATACCCCGAAGAGGAAGACGTCATGAGCAAGATCTATGAAGCGCTTCTTCGCGCTGAGTTAGAACGAACGGTAGGCAATGAGGAGAGCACACGCGAAACGGCAGCGGCTCGTGCCGTTCAGAACCTGCTCAATCCTGAAGTGCCAGGCTATCCCGAACCAGAGACCGATCCTCTCGGGCCTACCTATGTTGAGACACTGCCACCCTCCGACGAGACGCTGGGTCAGCTTCTGGCACCGGTCGACTTCTCGGAGGTCCAGAGGCGACGCTGGACGCCCTTGGCCGCCTATCTTCCAGCGCTTGAAGATCGCGGTGCCCACGTTGAGCAATTTCGTAGTCTGCGCTCACACATCATGGAAGCGCGCGACGCGGCTCCTCTGAAATCGATCGTCGTCAGCAGCGGCCTTCCGGGTGAAGGCAAGAGCTTCGTAACGCTGAATCTCGCGCTTTCCTTTTCTCGCCATAAGTCCAACCGCGTATTGTTGATCGACGGTGACATGCGCCGTAGTTCCCTGCACAAGGTCCTGGGTACGTCGAGAGAACCAGGCCTGAGCGATTATCTTTCCGGCGGAAAAACCTTGCTTGAGGTCATGCAACGATGTGACACAACGGGAAGCGCTACGCCCATCCATGCAGGGCTGGCGGCTCTGACGTTTATCCCGGGCGGAGGCGAGGCCGAAAATGCCGGGGATCTTGCCTCGCATCCTCGCTTTGAGAAGTTGATTGCCACTGCTGGCACCTGGTTCGACTGGATCTTTGTGGACTCCTCACCCGTGAATCTTGTAGCAGACGCCGTGACCCTGGCCCGAGCGTGCAACAGCGTTCTCCTGGTGGCACGCGAAGGAACCACAAAGTTCAAGACAGCGCAGCAGGCGCAGGCGCAGTTCAAGACAACCCCGGTGCTCGGCTTTGTCCTGAACGCCGTACGGAAGCTGTCCTCCAAGGGTGATTATTATGGCGGCTACGACGCCTACAAGCCGGAAGCGTAGCCGGAGTCCAGCCGCAAGATGATTCGCTTTCTCAATGTCTACTACCCAACCAGGACTGTGGTGCTGCTGCTCAGCGAAGCGATTCTGGTCAGCGGCTGCTTCCTGCTGGCCACGCTCGCCCTCCAGGGTCCGGACGCGTATATTGCGCTGAACTATGAGGAAGGCTTTGCGAAGATCGGCGGCATCACGGCTGCAAGTCTCATCTTTTCGTACTACTTCGACCTGTACGAACCCCAGATCGTCTCGGCACCACTAGAGATCTACTTTCGTATTCTGCTCGTTCTCGCCTTCGATTGCTTCCTGCTTTCGGCAGTCATTAAGTTCTACCCTCAGTTCGCGATTGCGCAATATGTTTATGCCCTGGCCTTCGTTTTCCTCACGCCCGCACTGATCGGCTGGCGCCGCTTCTACGATTGGGTCGGGGGACATACTCTCTTTCGCGAACGCGTTTACGTCCTGGGTTCCGGGACGACGGCGAATGGCGTGGTCGACTGCCTTCGCACACGTCGCGAGCTGGGCATGGAAGTGGTTGACTGGCGCGACGTGCAAAGCCTGGCCAAACCGGCTCGCAAGCAGATCTGGATCGATGAGCTGGCACGCATCGAGACCTCCAAGCCGCCCGTTCATCGCATCATCGTTGCTGTCGAGGACGGACGAGATGAGCTTCCGGTCCAGGAGCTGCTCAATCTCCGCTTTGCCGGTTTTACGGTGGAGCGGGCAAATGACCTGAATGAGAGGCTCTCGGGCAAGATCCAGATAGACGGCCTGCGGCCAAGCAATTTTCTCTACAGCGATGGATTTCGCATTAATCGATGGCAGCAGTTCACGCGGCAGCTTGTTTCAACGGTTGTTGCGGGCATTGGGCTGCTTCTTTTCCTTCCCTTCTTCCCTATCGTTGCCCTCCTGGTGAAGTTCACTTCAGACGGCCCCATTTTCTTTCGCCAGACACGGGTAGGTATGGGGGGCAAAGACTTCTTTGTCTACAAGTTCCGATCCATGTTCACCAATGCCGAGGCCGGCGGGGCGAAGTGGGCGACAAAAAACGATCCGCGCGTGACCAAGTGGGGCATGTTCATGAGGAAGACGCGGATCGATGAAATTCCTCAGCTTTGGAACGTCCTCAAGGGCGACATGGGATTTGTGGGACCTCGTCCCGAACGACCTGAGTTTGTTCCCATGCTCTCGGAACACATGCCGTTCTACTACCTGCGGCATCTCATCCGGCCAGGCCTGACAGGCTGGGCACAGGTGCGCTATGGGTATGGGGCTACGCTGGCCGAAGCGCGCGAGAAGCTTGAATACGACCTGTACTACATCAAGCACGCCTCCCTCGGTCT
>CAXTGE010000047.1:0-9422 GCA_964243645.1 uncultured Acidobacteriaceae bacterium
GTTCAGCGGCAGTGGAAGGAAGTTGCAGGGGATGGGTGTGTATCTTGCCGTCGATGCGAGCGGCACAAAAACGGAGTGTGTGATCGCCGACGATGAGCGCGTGCTGGCACGGGTGGTGGGCGAGACCGTCAAAATCATGAGTGTGGGCGCTCCCGAGGCCAGTGCCCGTCTGCGCAGGCTGCTGGCGGAGACGGGCGCGCTTGCTGGCGTACCGTTATACCTGGTGACGCGGGCGTGCATGGGTCTGGCCGGCATCGGCAGCGAAGGGGTGCGGGCGTGGGCCGAGTCGACGCTTGGCGAGCTGTTGACCGGCGAACTTCTGCTCACCGGGAATGAGGAGATTGCGCTCGAAGCCGGCTTTGGGCAGGGGCCGGGCGTGCTGGTGATCGCGGGCACCGGGTCGCATGTGGTGGGGCGATGTGCCGAGGGCTCACGCTTCACGGCGGGCGGATGGGGGCCGATACTGGGCGATGAGGGCTCAGGACACTGGATCGGTCTGGAGGGCATACGTGCCGGATTGCGGGCACTGGATCGGGGCGTGCCCAGCTGCCTACTGCGGGAGATCCATGCCTCCTGGGGGATCAGTACGCTTGGGGCGCTGGTGGCCAAGGCAAACAGCCGGCAACGGCCTGATTTCGCATCGCTGGCCGAAGGGGTGGCCCGCTGCGCGGCGCAGGGGGATGCGCTGGCACGCAGCGTACTGGAGCGCGCGGGTGAGGAGTTGGCCTCGCAGGTCAGCCTTGTCTTATCCAAGATGCGGGCGGCGGCCTGCGGGGCAGATGACCTGCAGCGGATTGCTTTTACGGGCAGTGTGCTGGGGAAGATCCCGCTTGTGCACCAATCGATGGTGCGGTCGCTGCGGCTGGCGCATCCCGGATCGTTGGTGGATGAACGGCCGACGGAGCCGATTGACGGAGCGCTGGCGCGCGCACGACGGGCTTGAGGCTTTTGGGAAAGCCCGCATTAGTGAGCGGCTGGTAGCGGAGGAAGGCTCAGATCCCCGGCGGCTGGAAGGGTTTTTGTGTCGTCGTATTGGCGCTGAGCGCCCCGCAGGCGATCGATGCGGCTGTACCAGATGCCGATGGTGTAGTCGTAGTGCTCCAGGACGGGACGCAGCGCGTAGGCGCGATTGGTGCGCAGCCACATCTGTTCGTACAGGTCGCGCAGCAGGCTGTAGCCGTCGACGATGTCTTCAAGGCGGCCGTTCACCCCGCGGATGGAGGCGAGATCGTAAATGGCCTGCGTGTGGAGCTTCTTGTCCGGCGAGGCGGCGTCGGCCTGGGCTTTGGCGTAGATGGCGGGGATCTCGTCAGAGAGCTGGAACTTGAGGCCGATGAAGTCGATGCGACGGGCGCCGAGTTCCAGGGCGTCGATGGCGTCCGCCTCGCGGAGGGATGTGGCGGGGAAGGCGTTGTGCGTCTCAATGTTCGATGTTCGTTGCTCGTTGTGAGAGGTGGGAGCCGGGTTGGCCGCGCGGGCTTCGGCGATGAGGGTCATGGCGCGTTCGGCGTGCAGGCGGAGCTCGTGGGTGATGGGGCGCATCTTGCCGGCAATGTTCTGGCCGTCCTTGCTCCAGGGGTCGATCCAGAAGAGGCCGTCGGAGGCGTCGCCGACCTTGGCCTGCTTGAGGAGGTTGTGGGCGGCCATGATCTCGGCCTGCGCCGCGTTGAGTTTGCCGCTGCCGTCGCCATGGAAGACGGGCGCGAAGTCAGCCTGGAACTGCGCGACCGAGCCCCCGCCACCCTGCCAGGCCTGCGCGGCCCCGAAGACGACCCCGAGATAGTTGTTGCTGGGGAGGGCCTCGCCGTCGTCGTACCAGATGGTATTGAGCTGGCCGGTGACGCCTAGCTGGACGCTGTCGCGGGTGAACCCCTGGATGTTGGCGAAGGCGTAGTTCCAGTTCGGGTAGACGCGCGACCAGTTACTAATGCCGGGGGCGACCCAGGTCTCGATGCCGGCGTCGGTGAACGGCTTGATGTAGCGCGCAAAGCCCGCGGGCTGGGGGTTGTACCACCATGAGACGGCGATCGTGTCCCGCTTGAAGTCGGCCGGGAGCGCCTTGACAAGATCGGGGGAGTCCTGCGCGATGTCGCCCCAGAAGAGCAGACGCCGGTTCAGGGGCTTCAGTGTCCTGTCGATCTTCTGCAGGTAGTCGAGATAGACCGCGCCAAGCCCCTGCGTGCTGACCGGGGTTTTGGTCTGGCCCTGGCCGAGATCGACGGTTTCGTCGGCGCCGATGTGCAGGAACGGGCTCGGGTAAAGCGCCGCGAGCTCGGTAAACATCCCGTCAATCAGCTGTAACGAGCCGGGCTGGGCGGGCGCGAGCACGGTGCCGTGAGGTGTCTCCGCGAGCTGCGAGTAGACCTCCATGTTGAGGTTGTGGTGCAGGTGACCGAAGGCCTCCTGCTCGGGGATGACCGTGACGTGATACCGGCGGGCGTAGGCGACGAGCTCGCGCGCGTCGGCGGCGGATATGGCGCCCCCGGGAGGCGCGGGGAGCGGGTTGTTCGCGTATGCCTGCGTGTGTTCGAAGTAGGGCGAGTAGACGTTGGCTTTGTAGGAAGCCAGGGTGCGGACCAGCTTTTTCTGGAAGTCGAGCGTATCGACGGGACCGCGGGAGAGGTCGTCGGAGAGGCCGCGGTAGCGTAGAACGGGCCAGTCCCGGATGTCGGCGGCATGGAGCACGGGTTGCCCCGCGGCGTCGAGGCCGATCAGCTGCTTGGCGGTCTGGGCGGCGTAGAAGAGACCGGCGGCCGAGGCGGCGGTGAGGGTAAGGCCCTTTGCCGTCGAGGTGATGATGTAGCCCTCGGCCTGCATCTCCGGGGTGAGGCCGGGGTCGTTGCCCCGGCGCTGCAGGGTAATGCGCAGGCCGTTGCCGTTTGAGCTCGCCGTAGGGATGTGGCGTTCCGCGAGGCCGTCGATCAGGTCCCCCATGGCGAATCGGTCGTCGCTGTCACATGCCGGGCAGAGGACCTCCACGCCGTTGGGCAGTGGCTGGTCGCCGTGGGGGGTGACCTGCCGCGGCTGGGGGATCAGGTGCAGTGTCGACTGCGCATGGCCGGCGAGGGCCAGGAAGGGCAGAGCGAGAAACGGCAGAGCGAAGAACGGCAGGGCTAGGAGGGCGCGCGAGGCGGGAGAGCGCATAGGGCCAAGGTACATGCGGGGTGGCCTGTGGGGAAACCTCCGGAGGTGCTGGCACAGACTTGTGCCATCGGGCGCGCGCGACGATGCATCCTACTCGCCTGAGGAGATCGGATCGGATTATGAGCGAGCAGAATACTCAGGATGGACAGGACCGCCACGACCTTAGCGGAACCGAGGCGCGGGAGAAGATCGCGACCCTGGTCAAGGGCATTCACATCTGCATGATGAGCACCGTTGCGGAGGATGGGTCGATCGACTCGCGGCCGATGGCCGTGCAGAACACGCCCTTTGACGGAACACTGTGGTTCCTGACCAAGGGGAGCTCAGGGAAGGTCGATGAGGTGCAGCATGACCGGCATGTCACGCTGGGCTTTGCGCAGCCCTCGGATCACAAGTACGTCACGCTGAAGGGCAAGGCGTCGGTGTCGGGGGATCGCAGCAAGATTCACGAACTGTGGAACGACATGTACAAGGCTTGGTTTCCCAAAGGGGAAGAGGATCCGGAGATCACGGTGATCAAGGTCGACGTGAGCGACGGAGACTATTGGGATTCTTCCAGCAGCAAGATCGTGTTCTTTGCCAAATACGCCCTTGCCGCGGCGACCGGCGGCAACGTGTCTACCGGCAAGACCGGGCACGTGACGGTGTAGTTGAGGGTTCCCGGGAACCGCCTTCAAACAGCGCCCCGGAAGCTTCCCTAGAGCTGTTTTTCCTGCAGCTACGGCTTTGGTTGACACGCTCAGACCAGTTGTCTCGAGGAAAACTGGCGCGAACTGCCTCGGCTCAGCACGACACCCGCAGGAAAACAGCGCTAGATCGGGGCGGGGCTGTTCACAATGGCGACGCCGGGCGGCGGGTCGAAGGTGAAGTCGCTATCCTGCGTGGGAAGATTTTCCTTGCCGTTCGCGAAGGAGAACGTTGTGATCGCGCCGTCTGCCTCGTCTAGTTGCAGCGAGTGAATCGATCCCTGCGCGTCCACGACCAGGGTGACCTGGCGTAGCCGTTGTGAGAGCCCATGGGGGATGCCCGCAAGTGAGTAGAGCCCGTCTTCCACCGGGGCCACGCTGAGGTGGTCGAGCTCCCTGGCTATGTCGGTGTGGCCCAGTAGGAAGCGCAGGGGCGAACGCAGGTCGTCCAGCTGCCTGGCCGGCAGGCGATTGGCCTGTGAGTCGCCCGGTGTGTAGCTGAGGGCATCCTTGCCGTTCAGCAGAAACAGCTTGCCGGCAGGGGCGTCGTAGGCCCAACGCATGCGCCCCGGCTTCCGCAGGGTCAGGGTACCGGATTCGATGCGGTCGAGACCCATGCCTCGATAGCGCTCGGTAAAGCGGGTCTGCAGGGAGGTCAGGTGGTTGTAGTGGGCATCCACTGCCTTCGCCAGGGTGGACGCGGAGGGTGTAGTGCCTCGTGCCGGCGGTGCGAGGGTGAAGATGACAGACGCGAGAAGAAGCAGAGTACGCCACACAGTTTGGTCCCTACGCAGGTATCTCACGGTCCCCGGAGCTGAGGGTCTGGCAGTTACTGGAGGATCTCGGTGCAGCTGGTACCGCCCTTGGGATCGAAGTGGATCTGGCCGCTTTCATCCGAGCAGAAGGTACGCTGGCCGCTTTTACCTACGGAGACGGGGGTAGCGGTGATCTCATAGGAGTTGTACTGATCGACATTGTTCACCGTGCTCTTCTGGCAGTTCGAGATGGTGAAGTTATAGCCGGCCTTGGAGCCGGAGGCGAGGTCATCCGGGATCAGCTGGGCCGCTTCCGCAGTGGGTGCTCCTGAACCGGATTTCCCGCCGAGGGTGGCTAGCGAGCAGGCGAAGCCATGGCTCGGGTAGCTGGAGTTGAACTCGGTCTCCATGGAATTGAGCATGCGGACCGAGGCCATGGCCGAGGTCTCGTTGGCCTTGATGTGAACCTTTTGATAGCTCGGGATCGCCAGCGTGATGATGATGAGGATGACACTCATCACGATGAGAAGTTCGACCAGCGTGAAGCCGGCCTCTTCGCGAGGGATTGCGTTGGGATCGGTGGTCAGCATGGCTTTTCCTTGGGGCGAGCGCTAGGCCGCACAGACGAAGGTTGGACCCCGGAGGATCGTCTGAAGTATAGACGGTTTCGTTTCGCAGGCGATATCGGGTGAATTTTGCAAAACCGAACACGCCATTGCACTTTGGAGCATCCCACTTTAGTGTTAGTGCATGAGAAAAGACGGGTCCGGTGTCTTGGCAGTCGGCCTCTCTCCACTCCTGACCGGATCTTAGGGAGACGTACGTTGAATCACATGGGTCTGGCTGTCGCGTTTGCCGTCTATTTCGGATTGAATTTCCTGTGTGCTCTGGTGCTCCATGTCCACGCCGACCATCAGGCCCATCTGCGTTTGCGCTTTCTGGATGTTCTGGTTCATTTCGTCCTCCTGACCGCGTTTGCCCTGCCGGTATTGCTGTTCATCACCGTAGAGGGGCTGTTCGGCGGTCAGAAGCAGGGCGGCGGCGAAAAGGTAGCAGCCTCGAGGGCGCACGCCGTTTAGAGCTGTTTACCTGGAGATGTAGTGGCGCTCCGGACAGCGGATCCCTTCGCTGCGCTACGGGATGACAATAACAACGACTTAAACCTCTGTCATTCCGTAGCGGAGCGGAGGAATCCGCATCTCGGCGAGCGACTACACCCGAAGCGGAACAGCCCTAGCCGTTCTCAACAGATAAGCGCGTCTCGATCCAGTGTCAACGTTCCCAGATTGCCGAGCAGGGTCAAGGTCAGGCCTTCCGGCTGTAGAAGATCGTTGGCGACGCGGAGAATATCTGCGGAGGTGACGCGGTCGACCTCGGCGGTGATTTCGTCGGTCGTGAAGAAACGCCCGTAGAACATCTGCTGACGCGCGAGCGAGTTCATGCGTGCCCCGGAGGACTCCAGACCGAGGACCATGTTGGTCTTGAGCTGCTCTTTGACGCGCCGTAGTTCGTCCTCTGCCACCGGCTGCTGCTTGAGCCGGGTGAACTCGGCCAAGGTGAGACGGAGGACCTCCAGGGTGTTTTCCACGGCACAACCGGCGTAGACGGCCAGGGAACCGGTGTCGCGAAACGGGCTGGTCTCGGAGTAGATGGAGTAGGCGAGGCCGCGCTCTTCGCGAACGGACTGGAAGAGTCGCGAGCTCATACCGCCACCCAGCACGGAGTTGAGGAGAAAGAGGATGTAGCGATCCGGATGGGCGGTCGGGAGACCGGGGAGCGCGAGACAGAACTGGACCTGCTCGAGCGATGCTTTGTTGCGCAAGGTGATATGCGGATGCGCGGACGGCGTTCCTGTCCGCGGCAGCGTGCCTTCGGAGGCAGCGGACAGCGAACGGAAGGCCTCCTCGACTTCGGCGAGAAAGGTGTCATGCTCGAAGTTGCCGGCGGCGGTGAAGAGCATGTTGGCCGGGGTGAAGCGCCGAGCATATTCCTCCAGAACGATCGGCTGATTGAAGGAGGGAACGGTCTTGGCCGTGCCCAAGATGGGGCGTCCCAGGGAATCGCCTCGCCAGAACTTCTGCGTGAAGAGCTCATGGACCAGGTAGTCGGGGTTGTCCTCGTCCATCTTGATCTCTTCAAGAATGACGCCCTGTTCGCGGGCAATGTCGTCCGCCGTGAGGGTGGGATGGAGAACCAGGTCGGCGAGCAGATCCAGCGCGACCGGGACGTTGGAGTCCAGCACCTTGATGGAAAAGCAGATGTTTTCCTTGGAGGTGTAGGCGTCCAGATTGCCCCCGATGGCGTCGACCTCGCGGGCGAACTGCTGCGCCGACCGTGTGGTGGTGCCTTTGAAGACCATGTGCTCTAAAAAGTGAGAGATGCCGTTCGTTTCCGGCGTTTCATCGCGCGACCCGGAGCGAAGCCAGACACCCATGGAGACGGAACGCAGCTGCGGCATGCGCTCTGTGATCACGAGGAGACCGTTGGGGAGGGTGGTGGAGCGGATGTCGCGGGTTTGGGGGATGGCGCTGATGGCGGAGTCTTCCGCGAAGACGACAGACATCCTTCCATTCTGTCATGGTTTCCCGGTACACACGATTATGAGATTCTTGTGTATGAGGTGGCAGCAGGCGATGCGCACGAACATAGAACTGGATGACGAGCTCATCAGAAAAGCGATGCGTGCCAGCGGAACAACGACGAAGCGGGCCGCGGTGGAAGCGGCACTGCAGTTGATGGTCCGGTTGAAGGCGCAGGAGGGGGCCCGCCGGCTGCGGGGAACTGTGGCGTGGGATGGTGACCTGGAGGGGATACGCGAGCGGCGCACCTTTGAGCCAGGATTTTGACTGAGCCGGCATTCTACGAGCAGGCATTCTACGAGCCAGGATGCGACGGGCCATGACGATTGTCGACACGTCCGTTTGGGTGGATTATTTCGCAAACCGGGTGAACCCCGAAACAAATTGGCTGGATGCGTCTTTGGGCACCGTAAACATCGGACTGACTGACCTGATCTTGTGCGAGATCTTGCAGGGTGTTCGGGAAGTAGCGACCCTGCATCGGGTGCGCAGGGATTTAGCCGCCTTCCGTGTTGTTGAGAGCGGAGGGGCGGCAATGGCCGTGGCCGCTGCGATGAACTACCGCAGCCTGCGCATGAAGGGGTATACGGTGCGGACCACCGTGGATACGGTCATCGCCACGGTCTGTCTTATGGGTGAGTATTCTCTGCTGCATAGAGACCGTGACTTCCACGCGTTCGAGAAGGTTCTGGGCTTACGTGTAGTGCATCCCTAGTGGCTGTCGTACGGTGAGGCGCGGGTGTCGCGGCGCGCGCCGATAGCGCACACTCTCCCAGGTATCTGGAGCATGGGGCGGGCCGCGTCATCCAATGCGAGGGTGGTGGGCGAGGGTAGTGCCCGGCGATGGAACAGGCGCTCGCAGGCGTTGCCCTCTTCCAGAACTGGCAGGGAGACCTGTTCCGTCCCCGAGAGAGGTCACCGCAGCAGGTTCGCCGTTCGCGGACGTTCGAGGCGGTATGGTAGACGAGATGGGCAATCGGGCGCTGTTCGGATTGAGACTGGTTGAACTGACGGACTTGCTGGCGTTTTTCGGCCAGAAGCCGTACCGTGCCCGGCAGGTGCATGAGGCTCTGTACAAGCGGCGGGTCCGTTCGGTCGAGGATGTGACGACGCTGTCACAGGAGCTGCGGGACCGCCTGCTGCTGGATGGCTGGAGCGTGGGGCTGCCCGAGATGGTGCAGACGGCGACCAGCATCGACGGCACCGAGCGCTACCTGATGCGCATGGCCGATGGCGAGACCGTCGAGACGGTCTGGATGCCGGACGGCGATGGCGGGGAGCGGGGCGACGGCTCCGAGGCGGCGGAAGAGGCTGGCGAGGATCTTTGCGTGGAGGAGGCTGCTGCGGGAGCATCGGTGGCCGCCCTTGATCCATTAGGGGATTTGCCCTCTTTGCCGGGGGGCGCCGGGACAGAGCGAGCGGAAGGCTTTTGGGATCGGCGCGGGAACGGCCGGCCGAAGCGCGTCTTTGGCTCGCTTGCCAACGCGGGGTACCGGCGGGCGACGATTTGTGTGTCGAGCCAGGTGGGTTGCGCGGTGAATTGCCAGTTCTGCCTGACGGCCAAGCTCGGCATCAAGCGAAATCTGACGGCGGGGGAGATTGCCGGGCAGGTGGCGGCGGTGCTGAACCGGCACGCGATCCAGATCGGCAAGGACCGCATCAACCTGGTCTTTATGGGCATGGGGGAACCGTTCCTGAACTATGACTCGTTTATGGACGGCGTGCGTTTGCTGGTGGAGGGCATCGGCATTCCGGAGTCGCGGATGACGGTGTCCACGTCAGGCATCCTGCCCGGCATCGAGCGGTTTGCGACGGAGACGATTCGTCCCAAGCTGGCCTTGTCGCTGAACGCCAGCAACGATCGCGTGCGGGAGGCGATCATGCCGATCACGCGCAAGTGGAAGATCGCCGACCTGCTGGAGGCCTGCGCGAGAATCCCGCTCAGGACGCGCGAATGGATCACCTTTGAGTACGTGCTGCTGGGCGGGGTCAACGACCAGCCGGAGCATGCGCGCGAGGTGCTGGCGCTGCTTGCGGGCATGAACGCGAAGGTGAACCTGATCGTGTGGAATCCGGGGCCGGGCATCGCGTACACGCAGCCCCAGCCGGACGATGTCGCGCGGTTTCAGCGAATGCTGATTGATGGCGGGATTGCGACCTACATCCGGCGGCCGCGCGGGCGGGATATCTATGCGGCCTGTGGGCAGTTGAAGCGGACGGTGGCGGAAGAGCGCGGCGAGCTGGTGACGATCGGCGCG
>CAXTGE010000047.1:9522-20407 GCA_964243645.1 uncultured Acidobacteriaceae bacterium
GCGGCAAGATCGAGGACGACCTCGGCCACCAGATCGTAGCTGTGGCGCAGCACGTCGCCCTCGTGAACAAAGTTGCCGATGATGGGTTGTACACCCAGGGCACGGATGCGGTCCAGGTCGGCTTCAATCGGTTTTTGGCCCTCGGCGGCGTACTGGGCGACCGTGGCGGGGCGAATCGGACCGGTGTTGATCAGCGCATAATCCAAAACACGCTCGCGGGCGTGATCGAAGATCTTTTCGATGTGTTCGGACGCGGTGAGGTCCAGGCTTTCGTTGGCCTGCGTCATCAGGTTGCAGATGTAGACCCGCGGGGCATGGGAGCCGGCGAGGGCCTCGGGGATGCCGCGCACCAGCAGGTTGGAGATCACCGAGGTGAAGAGCGAGCCGGGGCCGAGCGTGATGAGGTCGGCCGTGGCGATGGCGTCCAGGGTCTCCGGCAGCGGGTCGCACTGCGCGGGCTCGAGCATGAGCTCGACGATGCGCGATTTTGAGGCGGAGATGCGCGTTTCGCCGCGGACGAGCGTGCCGTCTTCCATTCTGGCCGCAAGCGTGGCGTTGGCCGTGGTGGCCGGGTAGATGCAGCCGCGGATGGCCAGAATCTGCGAGGAGGCATGGACAGCCTGGGCGAAGTCGCCGCGCATCTCTGTCAGGGCGGCAAGAAAGAGGTT
Organism: uncultured Acidobacteriaceae bacterium; assembly: GCA_964243645.1. Classification (GTDB taxonomy): domain Bacteria; phylum Acidobacteriota; class Terriglobia; order Terriglobales; family Acidobacteriaceae; genus Granulicella. The sequence goes on from CAXTGE010000047.1 coordinate 10,191, forward strand.
TCCGAAGCTGTGCCCCTTGAGGTCGCCCGAGGTGAAGCGGTGCTGAAAGAGCTGGGTGAGCAGGGTCTCGTCTTCGGATAGGGCAACCATGCAGTTACGGACGTCGCCCGGGGGCAGGATCTTCATGTCCTCGCGCAGACGGCCGGAGGAGCCGCCGTCATCGGTAACGGTGACGATCGCGGAGAGATCGCAGATGCGGGAGAGGTTGTTTTTGGGCCGGCGCCGGTCTTCAAAGCCGAGGCTGGTGTCCGGCTGATGCAGGGTCTGCGCCGGGGAGGCGAAGTGCTTCAGACCCCGCAACAGGGTCGAGAGACCGGTGCCGCCGCCGATGGCGACGACGCGGAGGGGACGGGTTGTATCTCGGGCCGATCGCATCTGTTCGAACCCAGTGTAGGCGGTCCAGGCGGCTCTCGCGACGCGCCCTTTAGCTTTCGGGATACAACAAATCGGTGAAGCGGGGATCATCCGACATGTTGGAAAAGTCAGAGTCGCCCTGGGCCTGGATGCGGTTCATGGGGTTGAGCCGGATCGCTTTCTCCAGGTGATCGAGGCACTCGTGACTGCGGCCGACCATGCTCGCCAGCAGCGCCATGCCGTAGAAGGCATAGTCGGCTGTGCCGTTTTCGAGCAGAATTTCTTTGAAGTGTTCGCTGGCCTCGTCGTACTGGCCATGGTTTAAGAGGGAGATGGCATAGTCGTACCGCTCCTCATGGGTGCGGAACTCGGTGGTGCCCTGGTGAATCTGGGAGACGCACGCGGCGATGTACATGCGGATGCGGTCGCCGAGATCGTGCGGCGCGCCCTCCAGCAAAGCCGAGAACGCGGTGTGCGCCTCCGTGTACTTGCCGTTGCCCATCAGGGTAAGGGCCTTCTCATACAGGGCCAGCAGCGCCTTGCGATTGCCGTCCTCGGCAGGCACAGTTGTGCCGGCGAGTGTGCGCGGCATGCGGTGAATCTTGCCGTTACGCTCTTCAGATTTTCCGTTGGCTGACTTCGGGGCGGTACTGGAGGAGATGGGCTGGGCGGACTTGGTGGCCATGGGTCTCTCTTAGGTCGCGCAAGAGGCGATTGCGTTCGCGGTTGAAAAAAGCGGTGTTGGGTTGTCAGGGTGTTATAAGGTCTGCCGGGGCCTTTGGTCAACGTGACCCGGTTTTCGTAATGCCTCGCATGCGCCGACAGCCACTTGGGTTAGGGGGTGGATTGGCGATACAGCACAGGATTCAACGTGGGATCGTTATACATCTTCAGTTGGCGATAGAGTTTAAAACGGCGTCGGCCTGTCGTCAGGTCAGACCAAAGTTGCAGCAGACAACCGGCGAGATCGTTTCGCTGGGTTTGCAGAATGGCGAGCCGCTCCCGATTGCGGGAGCGGTGAGCCTCGTCCACGTGGGCGCGATGGATCTGTTCGGTGGTATGGAAGAGTTTGAGCGAGAGGATGGAGAGGCGATCGATGATGAGGCCGGGGCTTTCAGAGTGAAGCGTGGCTTCGGCGGACTGGCTTCCCGCAGCCTCAAACAGCATGAGGTCGACCTGTTCCGCCAGATCGTTCCGTTGCTGATTCAGCCGATCGATGGAGCGTTTGACCGTGGCGATCTCCGTGTCGGAGGCGTGCGGGTCGCGGGCGGCGTCTTCCTCGTGCCATAGAGCGAAGTTGGCGCGATGTTGGGCGAGGACGATGCCGTGGAAGGCTGTTATGGGCGCGGGGGCGGGCTGATCGGCATCGTGCCAGTGCGCGTTGGCGCGGTCGTGAAGCTCCGGAATGCCGTTCAGGTCAATCATGCAGGGCGTTACCGATGAGGGTACCAGCCGCGGCGATTGCGCGTGGCTACCCGGAGCAGAGAGACTGTAGGGAGATGATCGACGCGAACGTGCGCCGGGTACTGATCTACCGGCTGGGCAGTCTGGGGGACATGGCGATTGCGGTGCCTGCGCTGCGCTTGGTGCAGCGTGCGTTCCCGAATGCCCAGCGACGCATGCTGACCAACGTGCCGGTGCATGCCAAGGCCCCTGCTGCGGCTGCGGTGCTGGATGGCTCAGGGCTGGTGGACGGCTACTTTCGGTACGAGGTCGGGACGCGGAATGTTTGGAAGCTGGGTAAGCTGATCCTGCAGTTGCGGGTGTGGCGGCCGGAGGTGGTGGTGTACCTGGCCGCGGCGCGTGGCGTGGCCGCGGCGGGGCGCGATCTGCGGTTCTTTCGGGTGTGCGGGATCCGGCGCGTCATGGGTGCGCCGCTAAACGAAGGCATGCAGGCAAACCTCTTTGGAGAGGCACCGGGGACCGAGGCGGGCAGGGCGCGGCTCTTCGCGGGCGAGCTGGAGATGGAGGCGGCGCGGCTGGCCCGCTGCCTCGCTGCCCTGGGCGACGCGCAGTTGGATCGGGCCGAAAGCTGGAGTCTGGGATTGATGGAGGCCGAGCGGCAGCGTGCGGCCGAGGCGATCGGGCCGGAGATCCTGGCCACGCGTCTTTGGGCCACGCGCCCCATCGCGGTGAGCGTAGGGACCAAGGTGCAGGCCAAGGATTGGGGACGGGAGAACTGGCGAGAGCTGCTGCGGCGTGCCGCCCCCCTGGCTGCCGGGCGCGGTCTGCTGCTGCTTGGGGCACCGGAGGAGGCTGAGGCGAGTGAGTTCGCCGCGACCGGATGGCGCGAGGCAGGCGGAGACCCCGTGGTGAACCTGTGCGGTCGCCTGACGCCCCGTGAGAGTGCGGCGGCCCTGGAGAGCGCACGCGTGTTTCTTGGTCACGATAGCGGGCCGATGCACCTGGCGGCCTCGGTGGGGACGCCGGTTGTGGCCATCTTTGCGGCGCGCAATATTCCGCGGCAGTGGTTTCCAGCGGGTGCGGGCAATGAGGTGGTCTATCACCGTGTGGAGTGCTGGGGATGTGGGCTGGAGACCTGCCTGGAGCAGCGAAAGAAATGCCTGACCTCGATCACGGTGGACGAGGTGCTGGCGGCGGTGGAGCGGGTGCTGGGGCGACAGGATACACAGCGCGCGCGATGAAGACATCGGCGGCAGAGGCAGGGAATGGGAGGATGAGGGAGTGATGCGAAGTTTGCCGGAGTTGCATGCGGTGCTTGGCCTGCTGGCGGGCGGGTTTGGGCGGGTGCGGGTCTTGGTGATCGGCGATCTGATGCTGGATCGCTACATCCACGGGGAGGTGGACCGCATCTCGCCGGAGGCGCCGGTGCCGATCCTGCGCCATGCCCAGCGTTATGAGCGGCCCGGTGGCGCCGCGAACGTGGCGATGAATGTTGCCGGACTGGGCTGTGAGGCCCTGCTGGCGGGCTTCTGGGGAGAGGACGCCGAGCGGCGCGAGCTGGAGGCGGCGCTCGCGGCGGCACACGTGGACACGGTGGGCGTGGTGACGACGGCGCTCCCGACCATCTCCAAGACTCGCATCGTGGGCCGCACCCAGCAGTTGCTCCGCCTGGACATCGAGAGCGCGGAACGGCCGACGGCGGAGGACGGCAATCGCCTGCTGGAGCGGGTGGAGGCGCTTGCGGATAAGGTGCACGCGGTCGTGCTGTCCGACTATGCCAAGGGCGCGTTGACGAGGGAGCTGTGCGAGCGCGTGATCCGGGCGGCACGGACCGCCGGCATCCCGGTGCTTGCCGACCCGAAGACGCCCGATCTGAGCAAGTATTCCGGTGCCACGGCCGTCTGCCCCAACCTAGGGGAGTTGCGGTTGGCGACGGGCGTCGAAGCGCAGGATCCCGAGGAGCTGCTGCGGGCAGGCGAGGTGCAGCGGAAGGAGCATGACTTTCGCTACCTGGCCGTCACCATGAGCGAACGGGGTATACGGTTGCTGTCGGATGGGGCGGAGTTCCACTCCGCTTCCAAGGCACGCGAGGTCTTCGATGTATCCGGCGCGGGGGACACCGTAATCGCCACCATGGCGGCGTCTCTCGCCGCCGGGCTGGAGATCCGGACGGCGGTGGAGCTGGCCAACCTGGCCGCGGGCATCGTGGTGGGCAAGGTGGGTACGGCGCCGATCGCCCATCATGAGTTGACGGCCCTGTTGACGCCTTCAAAGGGCATCAGCGACGGGGAGAAGATTCTCGACCGCGCACAGGTGGCGGCCCGGGTACGCGAGTGGCGCGCCGCGGGGGAGACCGTGGTGTTTACCAATGGCTGCTTCGATCTGCTGCACGTCGGCCATGTAACGCTGCTGGAAGACTGCCGCCGGTTCGGGTCCAAGGTGGTTCTGGGATTGAACACGGACGCCAGCGTGCAGCGACTGAAAGGGCCGTCGCGCCCCGTGGTCAGTGAAGGGGATCGGGCGCGGGTGATGGCCGCGCTGGGGGCTGTCGATGCGGTGACGCTGTTCGAGGAGGACACCCCGCTGGCGCTGATCGAGGCGCTGGAGCCGGACGTGCTGGTCAAGGGCGGCGACTACACGGCCGAAACGGTCGTGGGGCATGAGGCGGTGCTCGCGACCGGCGGACGGGTCGAGATTGTGCCCATCGTGGAAGGGTTTTCCACCACAGGCATCGTGCGCAAGCTGCAGGCCGGGGCGAGCTAGAGCGTGGTACGTTGCGTCTGAAATTTACGAACATAGTTGCAGTCCCTCGTTGCGGTGCTGCGCTCTTCCGGGGACGGTAAGGAGATCGACCCCATGGCGGGAGACACTGGGCCGGAGCTGCTGGCCATCAGCACGTATGAGAAAGGGCAGGCCTTTCTGAGCGAGGCGGCCCGGCTGGGCTGCCGGGTGACGCTGCTGACCGTGAACAAGCTTCGGGACGCCGACTGGCCGAAGGAGGCCCTGGCGCACTTCGAGACCATGCCCGAGGATCTGCCTCCGGAGGCCGTGCTGCCATACGTGACTTGCTTTGCCAGGCACAGGGACTACCAGCGGATTGTGCCGCTGGACGAATTCGATCTGGACACCGCGGCGTTCCTTCGCGAGCACCTGCGGCTGCCGGGCATGGGACGGTCCGCGACGCGGCCCTTCCGGGACAAACTCGCCATGCGCGAGACGGCGCAGCGGGCCGGCGTCCCTGTGCCGGCGTTCTGCGGGACGTGGAATCACGACGCGCTTTGGGCGTTCCTGAGCAGCACACAAGGTCCCTGGCTGCTGAAGCCACGGGAGAGCGCCTCCGCTATCGGCATTCAGAAGTTCACCGACCCGAATGCCGTCTGGCCGATGCTGGAGAAGCTGGGGAACGAGGCAAGCCACCATCTCGTCGAGCGCTTCGTTCCGGGTGAGATCTTCCATGTGGAGGGCCTGAGCTGGGAGGGCGAGCTGCTGTGGGTGCTGCCCCAGGTCTATGGGCAGCCACCGTTTGAGACGATGCACTCGGGCGGCATCTTCTCCACGCGCACGCTGCCGCGGGGGAGCGCCGACGCACAGGCGCTGCAGACCCTTCACGCCCATACGTTGCGCGGGCTGGGGATGACCACCGGACCAACGCACAGTGAGTTCATCAAGGCCCACGCCGACGGCAGGTTCTACTTTCTCGAGACGGCTGCGCGGGTGGGCGGAGCGTATATCGCGGAGGTAGCGGAGGCCGCGACAGGCGTGAATCCCTGGGTGGAGTGGGCGCGCATGGTGACCGCACAGATGCACGGTGAGCTGTACACCCTGCCACCTCACTACGAGGAGTACGGGGGCAGCGTGATCTGCCTCGCCCGGCAGGAGTGGCCGGATCTGAGCGGCTACGACGCGCCGGAGATCGTGCATCGGCTGAACAGGCACCACCACGCCGGGCTGATTGTGCGGTCGCCGGAGGCGGAGCGGGTTAAGACGCTGGTCGAGGGATATAGCCGGGAGTTCAGCCGCGATTTCTATGCGCGGCTGGATGCCCCCGACAAGCCCACCTTCTAGAACAGACTCCGTCGTGTACACTGTGCCCACCTTTGCCACAGATTGAGTGCAACGTATGAGTCTGGCGGAATCCACGCAAAACGTACCGTCGACGATGTCGCTGGAGGAGCAGATTGCCCGGCTGCAGGCGTTGCTGGAGGCGTCGCGCCAGGTTCACTCGACCATTGCCGTCGACGAGGTGATGCTGCAGACGGTACGCGTGCTGGTGCGCGAGCTGGAGATGGAAGGGGCAGGCTTTCTTTCCGCCGAAACGGGGCAGCTGGTGGCCTCCTATGGGACCCTGCCTGACCCCCCGCATGACCAGTGCCAGACCTTTGAGCTGCTGGCCAAGGATGGCGCGTTGCTTGCGCGACTGGTAGTGAAGCCCGGCGATGGATGCGAGCTCAGCATGTACGAGCAGGACTTCATTGAAGGGCTGATGCTGCAGGCGGCTGTGGCGCTCGAGAACGCGCTGTACCATGAGCGCGATGTGCAGTGGGCGCGGGTGCAGCAGGATCTGGACGCGGCGCGCGGCATACAACGGTCTCTGCTGCCCAAACGCATGCCGGTCATCCCCGGCGTCAGCGTGGCGGCGCGTACGGTGACCTGTTTTGAGGTGGGTGGCGACTACCTGGACGTGGTCGAGATGCCCGACGGATCGCACCTGTTCGTGGTGGCCGATGTCGCAGGGAAGGGACTGGCCTCGGCCATTGTGGCGACGAGCTTCCGGTCGGCGTTCCGCGCCTTTACCTCGCAGCCCATTACGCTGCGGGAGATGGTGGACAGGGTAGGGCAGCACCACTGGGAGGAAGGGCAGGAGTCGCGGCTCCGGTACGTCACGGCTATCTTTGTGCGGTTTCACCCGGACGGGGGATTGCTGGAGGTCGTCAATGCCGGGCACAATCCGGGGGCGCTGATCGGCGCGGACGGGACGGTGCAGATGATCGAGGCCTCAGGGACCCCGCTGGGGATGCTGCCCGGCATGTCGTACACCGCCGAACGCTTCCCCTTCCCCCCGGGAGCGCGGCTGCTGCTGTACACCGACGGACTGACCGAGGTGTTCCACGGTGAGGAAGAGTTTGGCCCGGAGCGGCTGGTAGCCGCCTATAGCGAACTGGGGACGCGAGACGCCGAAGAGAGCCTCCAGCTGCTGTGGGAGCAACTGCGGGAGTTCTCCACCGGGGGCCCCCAGACCGATGACATGACGGCGCTGACGGTGATCCATCAGCCGCGGAGCTTGGGCCTGGGACAGGAACGCTTTCGGGAGGCGGCGGCAAACGCATGAAGAACGGAAGTTCCGTCGAGGTGCGTCTACCCTCGGAGCTGGGTTTTGAAAAGGTGGCCATGTGCACGGCGGCCGGCATGGCCGGGCTGATGGGCTTCTCGCACGACCGCATCGAGGATCTCAAGACGGCGGTGGCCGAGGCTTGCATCAATGCCATGGAGCACGGCAATCAGCTCAATGAAGCGCTGCCGGTTGGGGTGATCCTTTCGCGGTCCGACGACCAGCTGGAGGTGCGGGTCATCGACGATGGGGAAGGCGTGATGGGCTTTCCGCTCTCCCCGGACATCGACCGCAAGATGCTGGGCGAGGAAGACCCGCGCGGCATGGGCATGTTTCTGATTCAGGCGCTGGTGGACGAAGCGGAGTGGCACAAGGGCCCGCCGGGCAAGAGCTATGTGCGGCTCGTGATCCGATTGCACAAAAATGGTGAAGGGGAGACTTACTGATGCAGGCAGCAACCAAGGTGGCAGAGCGTACGGCGATCGGAGCGTCCGGGGCCGCCGTCAAGATCCTGGCCTTTACGGGCGATATCTCCTCGACGTCCAAGGACGTCATTCTGGAGGGATACAAGGGCCTGCCCGCGCCGGTGGAGAAGGTCCTGCTCGACTTCCGCGGTGTGGATTACATCAACTCTTCGGGAATCGCCATCATCATCCAGCTGCTGCTGGAGGCACATAAGGCAGCGCACCGCACCGTGGGTATCTTTGGGCTGACGGCACACTTCAACAAGGTGTTCACGATGGTGGGCGTGGCCAAGTACGCGACGATGTCCCCGGATGAGGCCTCGGCGCTCGAAAAGCTGTAGGGGCCGAATCATGAAGAGAGGCCGTCGCCCTGGGCGACGGCCTCCGTCTTTGCAGAGGTGTCTCGAGGTCTACGCGAACGACTTGAGGGCTTCCTGCTCGTTATCCTTTACGTCGAAGACGGTGAGGAGCTTGGTGATGACGAGCAGGTCACGCACCTTCTTGGTCAGGTTCAAGAGCTTGAGCTCGCCGCCGGCGTTCTTCACCGTGGTGAAGGCACTCACGAGCTCACCGAGACCGGCGCTGTCGATGTAATTTACGTCAGCGAGATTCAACAGGATCTTCTTGGAGCCGGAGAGCGCGTCCTGCACTGCGCTCCGCAGCTTCCCGCTGTTTTCGCCCAGCGTGATCTTACCGCTTGCGTCGATAACTGTTACGCCGTCTATTTGCCGAACTTTTGTATCCATGTGTTTAGCTGGTCGCCTCCAAATGCTTCCGTTTGATGAGCGTAACCTGTGTGCCTGGCTGTAGCTGGCGAAAGTGTACCTCATCCATGATGGCGCGCATCAGGAAAACACCGCGGCCGGAGCTGCGCAGCAGGTTGGTCGGATCGAGCGGGTCGGGCAACTGCTCGGGATCCAGACCGTCGCCCCGGTCGGCGATGCAGATGGTCAGCGTGTCGGCCGTGCAATCGAGGGTGGCATGCACGGACTTATCCGCTGCGAAGCCGTTGCCGTGTTTGCACGCGTTGATGGCGGCCTCGCGAGTCACCATGGCGATGTTGCTGGCCGTGTCGTCATCGAAGCCAAGCCGTTGCGCCATCGTTTCCACGGCACGCTCGATCTCCGCCACGCTGTCCAGCGTGGAGGGCAGATCGAACTCCGTGTGTTCCGTCCCGGAGGAGGACGGGCCGGCCTTCGGTGGACTATCCATGCAGAGGCTCGTGCATCAGGCGTTCCCTCCAAGGTAGCCGCCGACGTTGGCCGCCTTACGGAGGCGATGATAGCAGAGCCAAAAATGAGCACGCGCGTTGCTCGGACCGTGTGGAAGGAAACGTGACGAACCGCACGAAAACTCGTGGGATGGAGTGCCTTTTCAGCGGCTCTGCGTGGGGACAGGTGGCCTGCGGTCGACTGCGAGATAGGCCAGCTGCTTGAACTCCTTGCGGCCCCGCGAAACGGAGTCCAGGATGAGGCCGCAGACGAGTGACAAAAACGACAGCATCATCAGCCCGGTGGCAAGAACGCCGGTCGGCAGGCGTGGGACCAGATGCGTGCGGCGGAACTCGGTAATCAACGGGAAGCCGAGGATAGCGGCCGTGAAGAAGAGAACCGCCGCGATCGAGGCAAAGAACTGGAGCGGACGCTCCTCCTTTACCAGGTGCAGGATGGTGAGAAAGATGCGGGAGCCGTCCTTGTAGGTGTTGAGCTTGGACGTGGAGCCTTCCACGCGATCGCGATAGGGCGTGTCCAGTTCCCCCAGAGGCATGCGCAGCTCTAGCGCATGAATGGTGAATTCGGTTTCGATCTCAAAGCCCGCACTGAGCACGGGAAAGCTCTTGACGAAGCGGCGGCTGAAGACGCGGTATCCGGAGAGCATGTCCGTGATGCGGTTGCCGAAGATACGCGTCACGATGCCGGTGAGCAGCACGTTGCCGGCGCGGTGTCCGGTGCGGTAAGCGGCACGGATCTCCGTCACGCGGGTGCCGGTCACCATGTCGAGATCGGAGCCGAGCAACAGATCGACCATGGGCTGGGCACTGGCCGCGTCGTAGGTGTCGTCCCCGTCGACGAGCACATAGGCGTCCGCTTCGATGTCGGCAAACATGCGCCGGATCACGTGGCCTTTGCCCTTCAGCTGCTCGCGCCCTACACGGGCTCCGGCGGCGTGGGCCACCTGCACGGTACGGTCCGTGGAGTTGTTGTCGTAAACAAAGATCTCGGCCGAGGGCAGCTCGCGGGCAAAGGCGCGAACCACGTTGCCGACCGCTGCCTCCTCGTTATGGCATGGCACCAGAACGGCGATGCGGGGAGGCTGACCCCCGGGTGCGGCAGCGCCCATGAGGGAACGTTCGAAACCACTGGAGCTCGTGATCGCCACAATGCCCATAGCATAGACGAAAGGCGAGGCGCGGACAGTGAGTCAAAAGGTGCACTGGGTTCTTGCGCGAAGGAAAGAATTGAAGACCGCGCTGCCTTGAACGTGCCCTGTATCGCTTGATCGCGGGGCTGCCTTCGGATGTTTCGGCTGCAGTTTGTTGGTGTTGGAAATTGGTGAGCGGGCTGGGGCTCGAACCCAGGACCAACGCCTTAAAAGGGCGATGCTCTACCAACTGAGCTACCCGCTCGCTCCACACCTAAGGTAGCACAAAGGGGGCTGCCGGAGCC
>CAXTGE010000048.1:0-2370 GCA_964243645.1 uncultured Acidobacteriaceae bacterium
TCGGCGGGGCTGCCGGTCTCCTTCTTCCATTGCAGGAACAGCATGCCGTAGCTTTCGACACTGAGCTTCTCTGGCGGTACATCCAGTTGGCTGAGCATGGATTCGATCCAGGCAGGGTCACCTTCGAGCTCCGCCCATGTGCCGATGGGTGTCTCATCCAGGACCAGGTGCCCGCCCGTCTCCGCGTCCCACTCGGTGCGGAACTTCTCGTAACGGAAGGCGGGGCAGAAGCCCAACTGGCAGAAGACCTCCGCCATGGCGTGACGATCTTCCACCTCGGTCTCCGTTTCGATGCGGACCTTATAGCGTCCGTCTGTTGCATCGGGGTCTTTCAGACGCTTATGCGTCACCACAGATTTGGGACCGTACTCCCGAAGCCGCAGAATCTGCCGTTTTGTGCGCAGTTGGCGATCGGGCGTATCGAAAAGCGTGTTGCCCTCGAACGTTCGTGGCGTTTTGAGCTGCAGGCCAAGCCGAACGACGTCCGCGTGGAAGGCTTCAATGTCGTCGACGACAAACTTCAGTTCGGTTTCGGGGGCCTGCATGGCTGCCAGTATAGGCGGCTCGGGCGAGGAACTTTAAGAATCCTTCAGAATTGTCGGAAATCCTTAACCCTACTCAGGGAGTCCTCCAGGATTCTTTAGGATTGAGCGAGATGGTGCGAGAGACACTGCATCTGGATGCCCGCAGCCCGGCACACGTAGCGCAGGCGGCGGAGATCCTGCGGCGCGGCGGTCTCGTGGCCTTTCCCACCGAGACGGTCTATGGATTAGGGGCCAATGCGCTGGATCCGGCCGCGATTGCGAGAATCTTTCAGGCAAAGGGCCGCCCTGCATGGGATCCTCTCATCGTGCACCTGCCGGACATCAAGCAGCTAAGCGACATCGTGACACTGGATGGAACCCTGCGAAATCGTGTGCAAGTTTTGGGGGCGGCCTTTTGGCCGGGCCCGCTCACGCTGCTACTGCCGCGAACGCGAGCGATCCCCGCTGCCGTGACAGCTGGAAGGGCGTTGGTTGGCGTGCGAATCCCAGCCCACCCGGCGGCACAGGCGCTGCTGCGGGCAACCGGCCTACCCCTGGCGGCGCCAAGTGCAAATCGCTTCGGTCACACCAGCCCTACGACTGCGGACCATGTGCTGGCGGATTTGGACGGGGGGATCGATGCGGTGCTGGATGGCGGCCCGTGCACGGTCGGGGTGGAGTCGACGGTACTGGATCCCCAGACGCATCCAATGCTGATCTACCGGGCCGGGGCAATCACGGCAGAGGCGCTCGCGAAGGTCTACGGCGTGCCGACGGAGCTGTATCAGACCCCCGAGGTCCCGGAGCCTCGGACCGCGACACCGGAGTCACTGCCGTCCCCTGGGGTAGGGATCAGGCACTATGCCCCGGAGGCTCCTGTGACACTGACAGACGGCACGCCGGAGGCGCTGTGGGCAGAGGTCTCAAAACTCCAGGCCGAGACCAACCCCGTCGGGGTCCTGCTACCCGGCGATTGGCCGCTTAATACTAGTGGGCCGACGGTGATTCAGCCGTGGGGGAGGTGGGACAACGCGTGCAGCCTGGCCGCTGAGCTCTTTGCCGGGTTGCGGGCGCTGGAGCTTCGTAGGGTCAGGGTCATTGTGTGCCCTCTACCGGAGCCGGGCGGGATCCGCGATGCAATACGGGACCGGCTGCTGAAGGCGGCCAGATCGGCCTAGCTGTAACTCGCCTTCATAAATGACGTTGTGATGTGGTTCTCCGGCTAGTCACCCTTTTTGTGGCTGAGGGCGCTGTTGACATCGGGCCAGAACTCTTTGACGTATAGGGTGGCGGTGTCGAGGACGACGTTGGTTAGCCAGCGCTGGCCGACCTTGGTCCAGGTGCGGTACTGGGTCGGGTAGTAGAGCGAGGAGATCGCGGCGGAGGAGCCGGCCCCTAGGACCTCCGCAACGTTGGCCGTCTCCCCGCCGGCGTCGTTCCGCGTGATGAGGGCGCGGGAGATCGCATAACCGGAACGCTTAAGGAAGCCGCCGTGGCCGAGGGTGTAGTAGCGGCTGTCCTCATGCAGTGCCGAGGGGAGGATGGACTCGACGATAAGATTTTCGTCTGTCTGGTCGGCGAAGGTGTGCCAGTAATAGCGGGCGTAGCCGGCCGCTCCCTGATGGAAGTCGGGGTAGGAGTCCGTGCCCTGGGCGATGCCGGCCTGAATGCCCACGAAGACGAAGGCCGAATAATCGAAGCTATCGGCGAGACCGGTCTTGAACTTGTCCATGACTGTTTGCGGCGGAAGCGTCACGCCGGCGCTCACGGAGCGGAAGTTGGGGATGATGCCGAGGATGCGCGAGGTCTGCTTGAGGTCGTCCGTGGTGGCCCCGTGCGGGCCCGT
>CAXTGE010000048.1:2470-12887 GCA_964243645.1 uncultured Acidobacteriaceae bacterium
AATGGAACTCCTTAGGCCGCAGCTTGCGGTTCGAGGGTGCTGCGGGAGAAGGTGCTGCGTGATACAGATCGTAGGGTTCCCGGGATTACCGGTGGAACCTTTAGGCGAGCCGTTTCGGGTCATGCTCCCTGCAGATCGTCATCTGGGTAGATAGACGTTTGTGCAGGCCACTTGGACGACGGGGTCCCTCACCTTTCAGCGTGCGATGCCCGGTGGCGTGTGACGCGAGCCATCATTTTCGCGCCGGCGGCTCAAGCCCCAATCGCAATAGACACAGCTTCCATAATGTTAGAGCGGCACTGACGCTCAGGCCGCGAATGGGGCGGTGTCGGTAAAACCTGTTGGTTCCGGTCACCCACTGTGTTCCGAACCATGAGAAACGGTCCCATCGCTCTACAGATGGTCCCGTTTATGAGTTCTGAGGCGTTTGAAAGGCGATCTCCTCCAGCGCCGCAGTGCTCACCGCCCATGAAAACAATGGTGACATCTGGCTTTAGCGCGTAGAGGCACCGGACCTCGAAGGTGCGGGGATGCGGGAGCTTGTGGATCGGGCTCCCGCATCGGTGCGGTGTCATTCGTAGATCATGTTGAGGATGGTGGCTTGAACTTGCGTCGTGCCAGAGTTTTCGCCAACCGTGACGGTGACGGTGACTGGGTTTGTGAGTGGGCCGATGTTGAGGCTGCGATTGAAGGCGTACAGGGAGTATTCGACACCTGTGCAGGTGTCGGTCGAGCCGGTCGATTGGCCTGCGAGTTTTTGAAGGTAGATCACGACCGGCTTTCCGTTGATTTGGCCGTGGAAGACGTAGTTTGTTCCCTGCTGCACGAGGGAACCGGCAGGGACGGTAATGAAGCTCGTACCGATTTCGATGCTGAGTGGGTTTGTGAGGGGATCCGCACCTGGAACGAAGACGGCGTGCAGCGTGTAATTGTCTTCATCGAAGCGAGCTGTATCGAGGTCGACCAGCAGATCCCGGGCGGTGATGCTGCAGAAAGGGATCAGGGCGGAGAACCTGGCGACGAAGGCGTCGTAGTCTCCACCGCCATAGGTGGGCTGGTAGGCACGGGGCGTGGTGGGGAAAGTAGAAGCAAAGCTGTTGTAGTTGCCCGTGGTGTAGCCGGCAACATAGGCGTTTCCGGCTGGATCCAGCGCAACCCCGTCAACGCCGTCCGTAGCCTTTCCGCCGAGGAAGGTGGAATAAAGGAGGCCGGAACCGGCGGCGTTGAGGCGGGTGAAGAAAGCATCTCCATAGCCGCCGCCGTAGGTCTTTTGGAAGGCGTCGGGGGTGGTGGGGAAGTTGGCAAGATGGGTGGACCCGGCGATGTAGGCGATGCCGGCGGAATCAACGGCGATGCTGCTGGTGCCAAGTGCCATGGAGTCAGCTTTCCCATTTTCGCCTGCAATGTAGGTGGAGTAGACCAACGCCGTGCCGGCAGGGTTCAGCTTGGAAACAAAGAGGTCCCTGCAGCCTACGCAATCAGTAGTTTTGAAGGCACCACGGGTGGTGGGGAGGTCATTCGTGTAGGTGAATCCAGTGATGTAGGCGTTGCCGGCGGAGTCGACGGCGATGGCGTCGGAGTCGGCGGTGACTCCCAGGCGGGTGGAATAGAGCAGGGCGGAGCCGGTGGCATTGAATTTCGTGACGAAGGTAGTTCCGATAGAAGAGAACGCACCGGGTGAGGTGGGGAAGTTGTTTGTATTGGTATAGCCGGTGAGGAAGATGTTGCCGGACTTGTCGAGGGCAAGGCCGCTGAGTGTGGAATATCCGTATGCGTCGCCGAGCAGGGTGGAGTAGACGAGGAACGAGCCGGTAGGGTCGAACTTTGTCAGGAAGATATTTCCACTATATTGGCGCGTGTTGGTTGATGTCTTGTAGGCGCCGGGCGTTGTGGGGAAGTCGCCTGAGTAATTGCCTCCTCCGAGATAGGCGTGACCGGTACTGTCGACCGCAAGGGCCTGAGCACTGTCGCCAGTTGAGCCGCCGATCAGGGTCGAATAGACAAAGCCGGTGCCGGTGGGATTGAGCTTGCTGAGAAAAGCCGTCCTGCCGCCGCGGGAGGTGCGCTGAAAGGCGTCTGGAGTGGTGGGATAGTCCACGGTGTCGGTGTATCCGGCGACGTAGGCGTCACCGGCAGCATCGACACAGATGCTGGTACCGTCGGTGTCCCTGGTACCGGTGTTGTCGCTCTGCAGCCCCCCGAGAGTGGTGGAGTAGAGGAGGGCGGAGCCGTCGGGGCTGAGCTTGGAGACGAAGGCTGAGCTATTCAGGATTGAGGTTCCCGGTGCGGCCGTTGCGCCAGGGGTGATGGGAAAGTTGGGGGAGCTCGTGAAGCCGGTGACGTAGGCGTTCCCCGTGGCATCGACGGCGATGGCGGCAGCCGGATCGTCGCCGCTCCCGCCGAGGAAGGTGGAATAGGTGAGGATGGGATCGATGACGACGGGGCGGGTATGGTCGTAGGCACCGAGGCGGAAGGTGAGGTGCTGGCTGTCGGTGAGGAGGTAGGTGCCGTCGACGGGTTCGCGTCTGTTGCCGGCCTGTTGATAAATGATGGGTCTGGGAAGGAGCACGCCGCCATCGGGACCGTCGACGACGAGGTTGCCGGTGGAGTCGATCTTCAGGCGGAGAGGGTGATTGGCGATGTCGCCTCGGAAGCCGAGATGGATGGCGGCGGGGTCGGTACCGGGTTGGAGGATGAAGTCGAATTCGAGCTGGTGCTGGTTGCCGTAGTAGATGAGGTCGACGCCGGGGTAGACCTGGCCGTACCTGACGCGGGCATAGGTGGGGAGGTTGGTATGCCACTTCTTCGGGTCGTTGCCGATCAGGTAGTTCGCTGTGCCCGGGAGTGGGTCAAGGCCGGAGATGACTGGAGAAGCGGCGGTACCGAAAAGTTGCATACGAACGGTGGCCGGCCTGGAGGACTTGAGGGTGAGGTCGGCTTCGTTGCGGGTGAGGGCTACGGAATAGCCGCTGCCGCTGCTGAGGAAGGTGACAGCAGGATCGAACTGGCCCTGGTTGGGGGTGAAGCTGAGTGGGAGGTTGGCGTAGGTCTGGACGGTATGGGTTTGGGCGTGGGCGGCCAGGGCCAGGCAGAGGATGGCGAGGAGACGGAAGGCTTGGGTCATATTGGTGCTCCGATGGGGATAGCCTGGGTGCTGCTAGACGGAGGCCAATATACTCCGGGATTGCTGGAAGAGCTAAGGTATTCAGATTTGAACAGGGCGGGGATGCCCGGGCGGAGTACGGCTCACGGCTGCTCCAAACGCTGGCTGTGTCTCTCTCGACGGAGTTGGGGAAGGCTTGACGTGTCGAACCTCCGGCACATGCGAGTCTTCTATCAAGCATTCCGACTCGCGACGCACTGCGTCCTGAATTGAACTGGGCCCACTACCGCACCTTGCTCCGGCTCGAAGAGTAGGGAGCCCGGGCGTGGTATACGACTGAGGCTGCCAACCAGGGCTGGTCGAGCCGGGCGCTCGATCGGCAAATCAGAATTCCCTACTATGAAAGTGCTGCTTGCGACCTCCGCCGCAAAGCCGTCGTGGACGAAGCCGAGCCGCAATAGGCTCGCTGCAAAACAGCCCATGAAGTCGTCAGTGATCCGGTCGTGCTGGAGTTCCTCGGTCTCCCCGGGGTTGGCCGGCTCCTCGGGGCTGACCTCGAGCGGGCGCTCTTGGATCATTTGCAGTCGTTCTTTCTGAACTCGGCCGTGATTTCGCGTTGGTCGGCCGACAGTACGGCTCAGTACCGAGTCAAGGGACTTCTACGTTGATCTCGTCTTCTACAACTACATCTTGTATGTGCTTCGTTCTGTTCGATCCCAAGGCAGGTGAACTGACCCATCAGGACATCGGGCAGATGGACATGTATGTGAGGAAGATGGGCGATCTGAAGCGCGGTCCAAATGATACTCTGCCCCGTGGCTATCGTCCTTTGTGCACAGAAGGATGCATCGGTGGTTCGCTATTCAGTCCTGAACGAGCATGGACAGAGGTTCACGAACCGCTACAAATTGGTCCTCCCGTCAGAGGAAGAGCTACGAGGCGAGGTGGAGCGCGAGCGTGGAGCCGCTCTGCTGGAATAACAAAGTCACTTCAGCAGCAGGCAAGCTCGATGGCCGGCCGCTGAAGCTCGCCAGTTCCCGTCTGTGAAGCTGTACCTAGCCACGTCCAAGCAGCGCATGGCCGTGTCGAACTGGGCCAGCTCGCTCCGCTCTGAAAATTGAAACTATTAGATGTCTTCTCTTTGAGCTAAGTGTTGCAATGAGGCAAGTTGCGAGTTTAGATCGCCTTTAGAACGATTTTAGTTCTTGTCTATTGCGCTACCTGCGGGCTTCTCCTATCACTGAGGTAGATCGACACCTGAAAGGAACTCTCTTGCGCACCTTAAAGAAAATTGCTCTCTCCATCGTTATGCTCTCCGCGGTTGGCACGCCGTTGCTGCGAGGTCAGGCTTCCACATTCCAGGAAGAAATGGTGATTAACGGAATCAAGTTCGATATCGCCGACTTTAGATTTGGAACCCTGGACCCGACCCAACCCTCTTTTGATCCGGCCCAACCCGCACTGGAAGAGTTCACGGTCGTCTTCCCGAACAAGCTGTCTGCGGAGCAAGTGGCAGCGCTGGAGTCCTTGAAGGAAGGTGCTCCCCATCCGCCATCGTTCCATCCTTCGCCTCTTCTCATCGTCTTACGTGGAAAAGATACGGAAGTTATCTATACCTTCACGAATGCGGCTGAAGTAGGTGAGAGTTACATGGAATCCAAACCCGAAATGGCTTTTGCATTCACTACGCTTTCGGAGAATAAATTCCAGATACCCCCCACCTCACCCACGAACCCGAAACCTTGCTTTGATGGCAGCAACTGCACGGGTCCCTCTTAGTCTTCCTCGAGAGAGCACCGGGCCTGAGTGCAAGGTGCTCTGCGTTCCAGAAAGGGCTAACACAACCACCTGAAATCGCCACAGGGCCTTCTGGGCATCTATCACCTTCTGCGACGGCCCCTGCGATGCTGCCCGGTGCCGTTGTCAGACAAGCCAGGGTAAATGATGCCATTCGCAAAGAATTTGGCTGGAGGAGTCGGTCACACAGCTATGCTCGATCACTTGGATAGCCAGACGTTGACGCTCTTGGTGGGAGCGTCGAAGGCCACTTTGCCGGTGCGAGAGGGAACACCCCATATCGGGAAGAACTGTTCCCGAAGGACCATCGCATGACCTTTGGGGTCTACCAGGAGAAGGGCGTTGGTGCCGCTCACTTTGGCTGACACAAGGTATCCTTTGCCATCCGTTGCTTCACAGACTCCTAACAGATCGCCGAAATTCGGCACAGGAACTTCACGGGGCATCTGCGGCTTAGACCCCAACTCTATGATCCGTATGCCAGGCTTACCGGGGTCGTGAGTAACAGTCAGGACCTGTTGCCCGTCGGAGGAAACACTCCAGTCACCGACAGCGGTTTCGGTCCAACCCGTTTGGGCAAGCTCCTTACCCTGTCCTCGCACCGGATCGAGATCGTAGTAGGCCAATCGATTGCCGGTCCACACGCGAAGCACGCACCTGCCTTGCGCCGAGGTAGAACAATCGAAACCTTCGAGTTTGCCCTGCGTGGGCACCGTCTCGACTCTTCCGCCCTGGAGCGGGACGCGCAGAATGCTCTGCAACACACTCGACGGAATGTATCGGAATTCCTCAAAGAGAACCCACTTCCCATCCGGCGTTACCTTGGGCAGTACGCTATTCGCCGAGGAGCGCGCCAATAGTTCTGCAGGAGATCCGTCGAGTTTCTGCTTGTAAATTGCGTAGGCTCCAAGGTCGTTGGACTCAAAAACAACAGCGTCGCCGGACGGCGTCCACGCGTGGGGGAAGTTGTCTGGAGCAATGTGGCGGAGTCGACGTACATTCTCCAATGCTGGCGCGCCGGGCTTTAAGTCTCCGTATTCGATCTCGGAGGAACTGCCTTCAAGGACGATGCCGATCAGCTTGCCATCCGAACTCAGGGAAAGGTGAGTGCCTGCCTGGTTTTTAAACTTAGAGACAACCCGTGCGGGAAACAAAATGTCTCCGTGCTCCGGATCAAGCTCCATTACCCGTAACTGAGTGCCGGAGTCATCGTTTTGCAGAAACAAGAGATTGCCGTTCGGCATAAATGCGGCGGAATCAAGTTTCAGGTTTTCCTGACGTGAAACGACTTTGCCCGATTGCGCGTTGAAAAAGACGGTAGTCCAGCGGTAGTTGCGGTCGCTGGAATCGTTGTCACCAGCCGCTCCGGTCTTACGGTGTTCGGCAAGAAGAGTGCGACCATCAGGGGCCCAGAGCAGAAAATGGAACTGACCTCCGTCAGCATCCGCAATCTTACGAGGTGATGTCTGACCTGGATCAGAGATCCAGACCTCTGTACCTTTGCTTCGTGTGAATGCGATAGCTCCATCTTGTGACGCGACGGCGTGCGCTGCATTCTCGAGAAGCATACGTGCTGTGGACGTCAAAGCAACGGACCAGACCTGGGCATGCCCTTGCACATCTTCGCCGCTCACCAAGAGAGCCGCCCCTTGCTGCTGCCAGGCAACGTCTTCCACCTTGAACGAAGGAGGCAACGAGAGCAGTCGATCGTATGACCGAGAGAGCAACCGCACGGTCAAGCCCTGCCTGTCACTGAACGCCAGCAATCGCCCATCGGGCGAGATGCTTGCCGATGTGACGGGGTCGGTATCCTCGTCGAAGGTCGCCTGCTCAAAGGTACGCGAGGGTATTGCAAGCGAATCGTTCTGACGAGATCGGACGCGATGGAGCAGCAAGGCTCCGGCAGCAATCAAAAGAGATGCCGCCACTACGGCAAACAGAAGTTGTTGCCGGCCTGTAAAGGCTTGCTTGCTCGAGGCGCTCTGGCGGGGCAAATCCTCAAGCCTAGGGTCAAAGACAAGCGGCGCCGGTGGCCCGGGCTCCACGACAGGAAGCTCCGTGCGTTGCAACGCAGGCATGTCCGCAAGGCTTTCTTCCGCCTCTAAACCGGATCTGGCATACACCGGATGGGCGTCGCCTGAGACTTGGGGAGCGACTGCAAGCTGCTCCCGCACAGCCCCTCTTGGAGTCTCAGGCCAATCAACCTTTGCGATGAAGCGGTATCCCGCGCCGATCACTGTCTCGATGTACATGGGTCGAGCCGAACTATCGCCCAGAGCCGCGCGCAGCCGGTTGATCGCCGTGTTGATGCCGTTTGAAACGTCCACGAACTGCGGTTCTTGCCACAGGCAGGCAGTCACCTGCTCCCGCGTCACGAGTTCGTCAGCGTGGCTGACGAAGAACACCAGCAAGCGGAGCAGAGATACCGGCAGCCGGATCCTGGACTGGCCCTTTCGCAACGAAAGATTTCTCGTGTCCAGTTCAAAGGACCCGAATTTACAAGTGCCCTCCATAGCCAAGGCCCATTCTGGCATACGGGCGGCACCCCGTCCAAGATCGTTAATTAGCTTCGGGCTGCGTCTCCCCTCCCTTGAGGGGTTCAGCCCCGGACGACCTCACCACCCTTTATTGACTGCAGACAGCGCTTACCAGCACGTGAGAGCCGGTCCAGTCTGCAATAGAGGGAGAAGTCATATAGATAAGGGAAGGTCCGGCAGCGGGGGTGGAGAGACGCGGAGAGTTTGATGTGCAGGATACGGGCGCTCCGTTACTCGCCTGAAGTGTACAGCTGGGAATGAAATAGTAGTTGTTAGTAGAGTCATAAACATCGTAGGTCAATAGGTGCACCTGCAGCGTCGATGTGCCGCGAGCTCCGAATGCCGTTACCTGGAAACTCGTGGGGTACGGGCAGAGCTGCCCGCTGAGCACCGAGTTTGGTGGCGTTCCGGTGCTGTCGGTAACGGCAGTACCATTACCCAGTGTTTGACCGAATTCGGACGTTGAAGTGCCCACCACCAGGTTCGTGGAAAAGAATGTCACCGGGGATCCCGCAGGCCCGGAGGCGCCCGCTGCTCCTGGAGGTCCGGTAGGACCCTGCAGACCCATCGCGCCCACTGCTCCTTGTACACCCTGCTGCCCTGTGGTTCCCGCTGGACCGATAGGACCGGGAAGTCCTATCGCTCCTGCGGCACCCCTAACGCCCTGGAGCCCGACAGGACCCTGTGCGCCCGCCAGTCCGGCCGGACCTTGCGCACCTGATGAACCAGCCGGCCCTGTCAGTCCGGCCGCGCCCGTCGCTCCAGCAGCCCCTGCTGCTCCTTGGGATCCGATCGGACCTGCGGCTCCCGCGATACCCGCCGCGCCCGTCGCGCCCTTGAGTCCGGCCGGCCCAGGAGCTCCTGCCAGCCCCGGAGGACCAGCCGGCCCAGGTGCGCCTTGAGGACCAGCCGGACCTGCTGGACCGACGGCTCCCTGTTCCGGGGCAAGGGTCGCGGTGAAGGCACCCAGAAGCCTGGTTTTCGCGTTGAGGATCGTGAGCAGGTACGACCCGGCTATTGTGTTCGCGGGCAGGGCGGCCACGATCGTGGTGTCAGACGCGCTAAGGACTGCGAGTGGGGCACCGGCTAGCGTTACCGTTGGAGTTCCGCTCCCAAAGCCGGAGCCGCTGATCGAGAGCTGGCTGCCGTCCTTGCTTTCTACGACCGCTGTGGCCAGAGGCAGAAAGCTTTGCTGAGCAACAGCGGCTGCCGGAATCGCAGCGGCAAGTACACAAGAAAGAAAACGACGAGGCATGGAGTCCCTCCGAAAATCGAGTTCCGGGCGCGTACGCCGGAAGACATTTACTGGCACTGGTAGTCGACCAAAACGTTGGAGCCGGCAAAGTCAGACGGATTTGTAAAACCTTGGACGACAATGGAAAGGAAGCTGCCTTCCGGAATACTTCCAGGGCCGGATGCCGTGCATGAGACCGGATTGCCCGCGTTGGCGGTCAACTCACAGGAAACCACTGTCCCGAGGGAGTTGTCCGCGACCTGCTGCTGTGAAGCAGCCCCGAGTGTGATGTAGGCCGAGGATTGTCCCCTCGCGCCAAGCACATGCACCGTGAAGTTGGAGGCGGAACAGGCCTGCGGCACCGCAAGCACCACGCTGGAAACCAGCGCACCCTGGGCTACGTCCTGCGCAGGACCAAATCCGAGCGGGCTGCCGATCAAGAACGAGTTTGCCACCAGGGTTGCCGGGAGCTGGTTGTTTGAAGACCAGCTCTGAATGCTGGCGCCGATCGGCCCTCTCGACCCCGCCGGCCCTGTTGCACCCGTCGGACCCACCGCACCCTGCATGCCCGGCGCGCCTACCATCCCTGGAGGACCTACCGGCCCAGGTGCTCCCGGCGGCCCTAATGATCCTTGCGGACCCGGGGCTCCGGGGAGGCCTTGCGGACCGGTAGCCCCTACCGCTCCCTGCGGCCCGATCGCGCCCGTAGAACCTGCCGGTCCGGCGAGTCCCATCGTACCGGCAGGACCGGTCGGCCCCGTCGCTCCTGCCTGCCCACTCGGACCTACTGGGCCAGTCGTTCCGGCAGGCCCAACTGCCCCGGCAGCACCCGCTGGCCCTTGCGCGCCGGCTGTGCCTTGTAGACCCATAGGTCCAGCAGGACCCACAGATCCTGCCGGGCCTTGCGGTCCAGCCGGGCCCTGAGCGGCCTGCTCCAGCCCGATCGAAGCGGCAAAGAGTCCGGGAAGGCGAGTTCGGCTGTTGGTCACAACTAGCAGGTAGGATCCAGGCGCGAGCCCTGCTGGAACAGCGGCCGTGATCGACGTATCTGACGAGCTAACGACGGCAAGGCTCACCCCGGAAAGGGTTACCTGCGGCTTTGCCGCACCGAAGCCTACGCCACTGACCGTGATTTGGGTAGCCGCGCTGTTTTCCACCACGCTAGAGACCAGAGGGAGGACAGACTCTTGGGCAAGAGCGATGGAGGGCACGGCCAACAAAAAGACCGTAACGAGAGCACGCGGAAGGGAACGGGAGAACATACATCACCTCAGAACTGGGGTAGTTAGCAGAAGGACCGACCTCGAGTGATCTGCATCCGAGACTTCCTCATAGTGATCGCGCGCGGAGATGTCGAGCAGAGCACAGAACACGCCCCGAGAACGAATGCCAAGCATTACAAGGGAAAGATCACCGCGTGGTAAGGCCCTTGAAGCTCTTGATTTCCGGGAAGCAGCCTTAAATTGACAAAGCCATTCACGGGTGACAATGGACGTAGCCTAAAATCGAACTAAATACGACCTAATCGTCTAAGTCCTTTGTGTCTAGAGACTTGCGGGTAGGCCGCTGCAATCAGATTCTGGATCCATCAACCGGAATTGATCAGATCGGCTAGCATGCTCGGATCGGGAGCCGGCATCTTTCGGACGGGCGCTACGATTCGCTCGTTGAGAACGAAAAGTACATAGTGGGGCGACAAAGTTCTTACCAGCCGAATTCGCCGGGCGATCGCCACACTGGCTGGCT
>CAXTGE010000048.1:12987-20298 GCA_964243645.1 uncultured Acidobacteriaceae bacterium
GAGACGAGGATTTCTTATCTCCCAAGCGACCCATTCCATGATCTAGAAAGGCAGTTGGGGTCGATTTTGTCACCTGTCGAAAGGCGAAGCTGAAGGCAGCCGTGCTGGCAAAACCGGCACGTGAGGCTACCTGAGAAATCCCACCCCCAGTGGAGAGCTGGTCGATCGCCAGGACGATTCGCGCTCTTTGTCGCCATGCCTTATAGGTGAGGCCGGTCTCAAGCGGAAAGAGGCGACTGACGGTTCTGATCGAACTCGCAGCTTGCTGAGCGAGTTCGCGGATGCTGAGCAGGCTTCTTGGATCGGCCAAAGCCAGGTCAGCAACGCGTTTTCCGATCGCGCTTGCCGGTAACGGCAGGAAGGTCGGCGCATCCGGCGTCTCGGTCAGCTCATGCAGAATCAATTTGACAATGAGTTCTTTCTTTTCTGAAGTGATGCCTTCCCCGAAGGTTGAGAAGATCAACTCCCGCAGAAGTGGGGTAACTCCAAGCGCGAACGCGCGATCGAGAGCCTGTGTCGGCGCCCATTGCTGCGATGCCGCGGGGAGCCAATAGATCATCCATTGCTCGGTATCGGAGAGCATTTCTATCCGATGCGCTACCCCTGCCGGCACCCAGACAGC
Source organism: uncultured Acidobacteriaceae bacterium (assembly GCA_964243645.1). Lineage (GTDB taxonomy): Bacteria > Acidobacteriota > Terriglobia > Terriglobales > Acidobacteriaceae > Granulicella. The sequence continues at coordinate 13,610 of CAXTGE010000048.1, forward strand.
AAGCTGTGGCGGAACAAGCCAGCGGCCGGACGACGTGTAAACCTGCATGGTGCCGGATGCAGCGAAAATCAACTGCGCTTCGCCATGCTCATGCAGGGCGGTAGCGGTTCCCCGCAGCTTGATACCCCGCAATGTACGAAAGAGCGGCTCAGGAGTCAGTTGGCGCTTCATCGATACCTTTTGGCGACACATCGTAAAGATATCTCACTAGAGTGAAACCTGTTCGTAGGTACTCAAACAGAGAGAAGTTAGCCATGAAGATGACCGGCAATACAATTCTTGTTACAGGCGGTACCAGCGGCATTGGACGTGCCCTGGCTGAGGCTCTCCATGATCGCGGAAACCGCGTGATCGTGGCGGGACGGCGGCAGGAATTGCTCGACCATGTCACAGCGGGCCGGCAGGGCATGGTCGGCATGCGACTTGACCTGGGAAACCCAAGTTCGTTGCCTCGCCTGGCTGACGACCTTCGCTTACAGTTTCCTGAACTGAATGTGCTTGTGGCCAATGCCGGTGTGTCCAGCCAGGAGGATCTTGTAGGAGATTGGGACTTGTCTCTTGCGGAGACGATGATTGAAACAAACATCCTCGGCATCCTGCGCGTCACGGCGGCCCTGTTGCCAGACCTGAAACGACAGCAGGATGCGGTCATCATGGCCACGACTTCAAATCTCGCCTTCGTACCGAAAGCCGGCTACCCAACCTATTGCGCCACCAAGGCGTTCCTGCATTCCTGGCTGCAGTCGTTGCGGTACCAGATGCGCAACGTTCCCGTCGAGGTGCTGGAGTTGGCCCCGCCCTATGTGCAGACCGAACTAACCGGCCAGCATCAGGCCTCCGATCCACGAGGTATGTCCGTGGCTGCGTGCGTCGCAGAGGTCATTCAGCTGCTTGAGACGCACGACCACCCGGCGGGTGAGGTGCTGGTCGAACGTGCCCGAGGCGAGCGTCTGGCCGAGCGTAACGGTCGTTATGAGGCTGTCTTCAACGCGATCAATCCTGCCTGAATACCAAGCCCAGGCAGTCAATCGTAGTCGCCGTCCTAGTCGCGGTCATAGTCACGAGCGATGAGCATACGCGTGAGCGACAAGCGCACTCACCAGGAAAGGTCCCGTCCATGTCCTCTGCAGCCTCCACCCTCCCGCTTCGCAGCGACGTGAAACTTCATCGCGTCGTATGGCTGACGCTGGCACTGTTTCTCTCCTACCTCTGCGTGGCAATGTCGTTACCGGTCATTTCAGTGTTCGTCACAACGCAATTGGGATTTGGGAACGCATTTGCGGGGCTTGCAGTTGGCATCGCCTTCGCATCCACGATTCTGACCCGGGGCATGGCCGGTCGCATGGCCGATCATCACGGAAGTAAGTCCTGCATGATCCGGGGCCTTTGGGTCTACACTCTGGCGGCGCTCGTTTGTGGCGCGTCAAGCTGGTGGGGCCTGCCCTCCTCCGCAGCCTATGGCGTCCTTATTGCCGGCCGATTACTGCTGGGTGTCGGTGAGAGTTACACGGTCGTTGGATTGATGGCCTGGTGTTTCGGCATCATGCCGCAACGCTCGGGCCGGGTGTTCGGGTTGGTAGGAATGGGCCTTTATGGCGCAGTCGCGGTCGGTAGCCCTATCGGCGTCGCTCTGTTCAATCGGGCCGGCTTCGTGGGCTTGATGTGTGCCTGCGCTCTTGTCCCACTGGTCGGACTGGTAATGATCGTTCCGGTCACAGCCGTTCCGGTACATGCCGGGGAGCGTGCGCCCTTCCGGCGAATCATAGGACTGATCTGGGAGCCGGGTCTTGCGCTTGGACTCGCGGGCGTCGGTTCGGCGGCAATCGGCGCCTTCATGCCGCTCTTCTTCCTGCACCGGGGATGGTCCCACACCGGACTTGGTCTTACCTGCTTCGGAGGTGCGTTTGTGCTCGTGCGCGTCTGTTTCGGCCACCTGCCCGACCGTATTGGCAGCATCCCCGTGGCGCTCGTGTCGATGGCTGCAGCGGCCGCAGGGCAATACCTGCTCTGGACTGCACCGAACCCTGCGATGGCTCTTGCCGGTGCTTTCCTGACCGGGCTTGGTTGTTCCCTGATGTTTCCGGCGATGGGCATCGAAGTCGTCCAGCGCGTTCCGCCGCATCTGCGTGGCTCTGCTGCCGGCGGCTTAGCGGCGTTCCAGGACGTAGCCTTTGGCGTAACCGGACCACTGGCAGGTCTGCTGGCCGACCGTTTCGGCTACCGTGTCGTCTTCCTCTTCGGCGGAGTGGCCGCAAGCTTTGGGGTTGCGCTGATCCTTGGCATCGCGAGAAAGGATGGTGAGCGGATAAGAGGCATGTTACAGGCCGGCCGGCCATAGAGGTATGGTGACCTACTCCCCGGAATTTACTTCCGGGTCGCGCTTCCCAAGTTCTTCAAGGCAGTGCTGCACAAAGGAAAATCACTCATGCCGATCACCTCTCATGACTCTCAGCGACGGATTCCTCGTTTCCGCGAACAACGCTGGCTTTTAGACGCCGTCATCAAAGTCGCCGGTCCTGAATGGGATCAGAACCGGCTGCACTCCCTGAGCGCTCCTATGAGTCCCGACTACAAGGGGTCGGTCTTGGCATTGCAGGCACTTGTGAAGCGCTTTGACGACATCGCGCCGATGTTCGCCGCAGTCGCGCGCCGCTTCGAACTCCATGCTGAACCTCTTCGAAGGAAGGACATACGATCTCCGCAGGGGACGGCTTTTTCGCCGCCGCCATCATGTACGGCGGTGCGCAATGGCCCATTTTTGAGAACACCCCTTTGAACCGAGCGCTTGAAACAAAAAAGAATGATTGTTTCGCGCAATACATGAAGGGTGCCGATCATCGGATCGAAGCCGTGGAATTCCTTATGGAAACAAGTCGCTCCCCGCTTATCTTCATTCCCGACTGGAGATACGGGCGGCACCTTACCGTGCGTGGTCATGATTGAGGGCATGGATACCTTCAAAGAAATGGCGCTCTTCGGGGCTGGTGACCATTTCCTTCGCCGCGGCCTGGCATGTCTCGTCATCGAATGGAACCGGTCAGGGATCTTCGCTCTTCGGGAAATCTGGTATGACCCTGGAATCTACGGACAGGTCGGCATCGCGGCAATTGACCTTCTTTTGCAACGCCCAGAGATCGACGAGAAACGCATCATGGCTTGGGGACGTTCCTTTGGCTCGTTCTGGGCGACGCAAATTGCTGCGGCCGATCCGCGCTTTGCCGCCTGTGCAATCATGTACACCTCTTTCCAACCGCAGAACTGGCCGTACTTCGAAATGGCCTCCTCTGCGTTCAAGCCACGCTTCATGTATATGACGGGCACCGACACGGAAGAAGCGTTCGAAGCCGTCATCCAGAACATCGACGTCCGCCCTCTAAGTCCTAAGCTCAATATGCCTTGCTTTGTGATGGCAGGGGAGGATGATTCGTTGAGTGACATCTCCTGCACCTTCGAACATCTAAACGCGGTGCCCGGCCCCAAGACCCTGATGCTGCACGCGGGTTGGATCATCAATTCACACACGTTCGCCACGATGTAGTCCGAAGGACACTGCGAGTAAGCGGAAAGAAGCAGATGATTCCACGCCTGTTGCGCGTCCGCTTCGAATCGAAGGATCTGCGGGACTTTGACTCACCCTCCGCGGACGACCATATATCAAAATCTTTGTGCCGGCAAAGGGAGAACAGCCTGCAGTGATGCGCGACTTTACGCCGCGTGCTGGGATCTTGAAGCAGGTACCTTTACGCTGGACTTCGCGCTTCATCAGGAAGGGCCCGCAGTGCAATGGGCGCGAACTGCAAGAATCGGAGACCTACTCGATATCGCTGGGCCGAAAGGCTCTTCCGTGGCACCCGATGACTTTGAATGGTATCTGCTCATCGGGAATGAGACGGCACTTCCCTCGATTGGAAGGCGTCTGGAGTCGCTGCCGCTTGAACGTCCTGTGTCCGTGATCGCCTTTGTCGCGAATAACGAAGAAGAGCGTTACCTTGAAACCGTAGGCAACGTACAGGTTACATGGTTGCATGCTACTGGCAGTGCCGAGCGAGATACGGACTTGTTTCGCGGCTCATTCCTGAATCGGCGCCTTCCCCCTGGAGAGGGCTTTATCTGAGTCGCCGCAGAGACTTCCATCGCCCGGTCTATCTATCGGCACATGACTGAGACACTTGGGCACCCGAAAGCCTGGATCAAGGCTGCCGGCTACTGGTCGGCAGGCAGGTCCGACGGCGGTGAACGAATCGAGTAACGGGTAGTTCAAGTGACTAAGTACGGTAGGCTCATGGTCAGAACAACCGTTCCTTCCATGGCTCGAGAGTGGATTATCTCGGGTCAAAAGCGGCGCCAGCGCGTATCAGGCAATCATCGCCCTAATGCCTCCGAACGACCCTTATTGACTCTTCGCGGACTCGGGGGTCAATCAGCCGTTGTAAGACCTCGATTCATTTTGTGATTTGCAGAATCAATTCGCTATAACCGTTTGTATTTAGATAGCGGAGTAGACTTCGTTAACGAGTGAAGTCTCACTTCAGATCGCATCGGCGGCCCAAACAGGCAGCGTGGTGGCTTCAACGGAGAAGAACAATATGACCAAGAAGCTGCTCTTTCCCTTCCTATCCTTGTTTGCCCTATCGGTAGCCGGACAGGCCCCTCCTCACGTTCCGTATTCGACCCAGCCGATACTCAGCGAAACTACGACGAAGATCTCCGATCATGTGTGGGAGATCACGGGCTTTCCGAACATCGCGATCGTCGTTGGCAGTCGTGCGACGCTCGTCGTCGATACAGGGATGGGGCCAAAGAATGGAGCCACCGTTGCGCGCGTTGTTGCCAAGCTCGCACCTAACAATTCCAAGCTGTTCCTGACAACGACGCACTACCACACAGAGCATGTCACCGGCGAGCCCGGCTTTCCTCCTGGGACCGTCCTCATCCGCAATGCGGTACAGCAGGGGGAACTGCAAAAAGACGGGCAGGTGCTCACTGACCTATTCCGCGGTATGTCGGCGCAGAACAAGGATCTACTTGCGGGTGTCGTCTTGCGCTCGCCGGATGTTCTTTTCGACAGCGAAGCCTCGCTCGATCTCGGTGGTGGTGTCACGGCCCGTCTGCTCTGGCTCGGTGGCGCCCACACCAGAGGAGACGAGCTAACCCTCGTCGAGCCGGATCACACCCTGGTTTCGGGCGACGTGGTGCAGAATAAGACCATACCGAACATCTTCGGCGAGGACGGTACGCCTACGGAATGGCTCGCCACGCTGGACAAGGTAGCGATGCTGAACGTCGCACACGTACTGCCGGATCATAGCGCGCCGGGCGATGGATCTCTCGTTGCCGCAGAGCGCGCATTGATCATTGCGATCCGCACACAAGCCCTTGCACTGAAGCGCCAAGGTATCTCGGTCGATGCCGCTGCAAGAGAAATCAGCGCCACCCTTAGAAAGCAGCATCCCGACTGGCCGGACACCAACGCAGCCACATTTGTGAAGAGCGTTTACATTGACCCTGCTGATCCTCATTAACGCATGTGAAAGAAGCAGGTCCACATGTCGGATACCGTATACGACAGATCAGCTGCATGTAGCTCGGACTTCGCCATTGGGCAGTCCGAGCTACATGAAGCGTACCTCGCGGATCCGCTCTTCGCCCTATGCGTCTTTGAGGAAGATGTGAAACCGAACAGGCTGCGACTTCTAGACCCTGTTGCCTGGTGAGCTGTGACTTGGCAACGGGATCGCACCTTGCGCTCATGATTTGTTCTCGGTCACGAAGCCCCATCGCTAGAGATGGAACAAAAGTTCAGCGTTCACATGTGCCATTTTCTCCTTATCCTCCAGGCTTACGGAGAGCGACTCCAGGAAGCGCCTGGCGCCCGCAAGGGTCAGATACGGATAATCCACGGAGTAAAGGATGCGATCGGCGCCAACGACCTTGTGAATAAATTCGAACTGAGGTAGACCCATGATGCCGCTCGGGGTGACGTAGACATGCTGCTTGAAGGTCTCCGTGATGGAGCGGGAGAGACCGGTGACAGCCTGTGGAATCGAATCGTCCAGTCGGCTGAGATAGAACGGAACCATCTCGCCCCAGTGTCCGGAGATGACTTGAAGGTTTGGGTATTCATCGAATTTCCTGGAAAGCAGTAGGCGAAGCAGATGGACGCCAGCTTCGTTATGCCAGCCCCAGCCAAAGAGCGAAAGTCTCGCGGTGACCTGCGTAGCCAGACCGCCGTAGTAGGGTTGCTGTACCTGCGGCAGCGGCACTCCCGGATGCAGATAGATGGGCACGCGGAGCTCGTTGAGTTTGGCCAGAATGGGGTCGTAGCGAGGATCATCTAAGAAGGTATCTCCGGGACGCCCAATCAGGAGCGTGCCCACGAAGCCAAGTTCCTTCACCGTACGTTCGAGTTCCTCCGCTGCGGCTTCCGGGTGCCCCCAGGGCAGGCAGGCAAATCCGCCAAAGCGGGTGGGATGGGCCCGTACGGATTCAGCAAGACGATTATTAGCCTGTCGCGTGAGTTCCACCTGCTGGTCCGCCGGCACATATTGCGAGGGGTTGCTGTAGGAAAGGATCTGCACATCGATTCCGTGCTGATCCATGATCGCGAGACGCCCGCCATCGCGGTCCGGAAGGAGCTTCGCGGAGATCTGAAAGTTCAGCGTGGACGGAAGCTTGTCATCCCCGTCATC
>CAXTGE010000049.1:0-7246 GCA_964243645.1 uncultured Acidobacteriaceae bacterium
GGCGGACTCGCCCTAGGGGTGCTTGAACCCGAACCGCTGAAAGCTTTGCTGAAGGGCATCAAGGTCGTGGGCATCGGCCCCGGGCTGGGGCAGGAGGGTTCGACATTGGAGTTCGTGCGTCGTTTCGTGCTCGCCGTAAGCCTGCCGATCGTGATCGACGCCGACGCGCTGAATGCCCTGGCGGGACATACCGAGCTGCTGAAGCAGGCCTCGGAAGCGGAGGACGGGGCCGGCAAGCCGCGCCTGCTGGTCCTGACCCCGCATCCCGGCGAGATGGCCCGGCTGATCGGCGGCACCGTGAAGGACGTGGAAGCGGACCGGATCGGCCTAGCGCGGCGATTTGCCACGGAACACGGGATTCACCTAGTCCTGAAAGGCTGGCGCACCCTGATCGCGCATCCGGACGGACGTATCGCGGTGAACACGACCGGCAATCCGTCGATGGCCAAGGGCGGCAGCGGCGACATTCTGACCGGCATAGTGGCGGCGATGCTGGGCCAATACCCCGATCACGCCGCCGAGGCGGTGGAGGCCGCCGTGTTTTTGCATGGGCTGGCCGGAGATTTTGCCTGCCTCGCGCAGGATGAGCACACCGTCCTCGCCACGGATACGGTGTCGCACCTGGCCCGCGCCTTCAGGGCTCGGGTGACCGATGCCGACGGCCTCACCTGGATCGCCGGTACCGCCACAAACAATGCCTGGGCCTCGCCTGTGGCAAGGGGAACCAGTGAACTTTAATCGTGAAAAACGGCTGCGTACGCGGAGCGAGGCCGGCACGATCGGCCTGGGGCAGGTGCTCTCCGAGTTGCTCAGACCACCCAAGCTCGTGTTGCTGCGCGGGGATCTGGGGGCAGGAAAGACGACCCTCGTGAAAGGTTTGGCTGCGGCCCTGGGCGCGGCGGATCTCGAGACGGTGACCAGTCCGACCTTTACGCTCGTCCATGAGTACAAGGGGCACAAGATCCGTATCTTTCACCTGGATCTCTACCGGCTGGAGACGGAGGCCGAGCTGGAGCGGATTGGGCTTTGGGAGATCGCCGATGCGGGGGACGTGCTGCTGCTCATCGAATGGGGAGAGCGGTTTCCCGCCTTGGTAGAGCGTGCCGACGCGGAGATCGTCATTACGCCGGGAGAACACGAGACGGAACGCCTCTTTCACCTTCGCTGGAAAGAAAACTGACTTCCTCAGCACAGAAGAGGGGCCGCGCGATAAGCGCGGCCCCTCTGGCGATAAGGACGCCTCTAGCGCCGGCGGCGGTGTGTGGCGTCCGCTTGAGCTTCGGTCCGTGCACGGATGCCGATAAAGCTGGGGACGAACACAGTGGCTGCAAAGGCGGTAGCGACAAGTAACTGATACATACAAAACTCCTCTTCGGCGCCGCGGAACAGGGAGCGGCGGCACGAGAAACGATGGGCAGTAGAGCGGTTATAGGGTTTCAGCGGAGGCGGACATCAGATCAAGACTGAGCCGTCAGATCGAACTGGCATACAGGGTCAGAGCAGGATCGGAAGCGTCACGTGACGCCTTAAGCTGATCGTTCGGGCGGCAGATCCGGGCCGTCCAGGTTCGGGCGGGGTCCGAATCAGCCATCTGGCTCTTCTTACATTCCCTAGCTAGTAGAGTACCCGGAGGCTTTCAAAGATTCGGGTTTTCTGCTTCAAAATGGGCAGAAAGTTGTATCAGTTGACAATGATCCTGTAGAACGCGCATACTTCGTCTCCCGTGGAGCCATACTCCTTTTGCTCCGCTATGGCCGCCATGTCCGCGAGATGATCGTCCGGGCTCATCGGCACACGCCCCATCCACAACCTTCGAAGGCATCGATCGCGGTCCAGCAGCGAGTCGTGTTCCGCGTTGACGTAGAGCAGGTCGAAGGGGCGCGGATGCGCCTTCAGCGATCGCTCGACGTGGCGCAGGAAGCGCCCCAGCAGCTTCGCCTCGAAGGGGTGGAACAGGTAGGCCAGGGTGGGCTCGTGCGGCAGCGGGAACTTTGTGGCGTCTCCATGGTGCAGGGTGATGGGGGAGAGCGTTTCGGCAACGAGACTGCCGGCCCACCTGGCGATGTTTGCCTGGGCGATCTCGACCAGTCGGGGATTCAGCTCAATGCCTTCCACACGGAGGAAGGGGTACTGCGAGGCCAGAAGCAGCGCCCGGCCTTTGCCCGCACCCACATCCAGAAAAACGGTACGCCCGATGGGCTGCTGGGGGGCGCAGGCCCGCAGCCAGAGGTCGATGACCCCGTGCAGGATGCTGGGCGCGACCCCGTAGTAGGCGGTCAGCTCCTCCGGGGAGAAAGCGGTGCCCTGCGCGATGGCGGTGCCGGGCAGCAGACCCGAGGTGTCCACCCCGTGCAGCCGATCGAATGGGTGAATCGCCGGCGGTGGTTTACGGGATGCCATACGGGAAAGCTATCGCACGTTCAGGATGGGGAACAGAGCCGGCAGCATGGTAACAGTCGCGCGAGAGATCTCCGGCAGGCCAAGCAGTCGATTTTCCACGGCGGCGCGCAGCTGGGCGTTCACGACCTCCTCGCCGCCGGGCGCGGTGAGAAGAACGGTTGCCCTGTAGCGGTCGGGCACGCCGGGGATGCCGGCCCCGGGCGCCTCGCGGTCAGGCTCCAGGGTGGCGGAGCGCACCAGGCCCGCCTGGACGACGTCCCGGTGCAGCGAAGGGACGTAGCAGTCCGCCAGGGCGCGGCGAAGGTCGTCTTCGGTGAACATGGATTCCGGAGGGGGCGGCGGCCTCAACGGCGAACTCAGCGACCGACGTCGCGATGCGAGTTGCGGCAGCTCTGCACATGACTGGTGGCCAGCATGGCCCAGTTGTTGGGTTGGCCGGAGGCCACCGGGGCACCGTGACGGTAGTAAAGCAGCCACATCTGGCAGTCGCGCAGGTCGGCAGCCTGCGGCCCGGTGGCGGACTCGGTTTGTGCGCGTAACCCGTTGAGGGCGGGGGTGAACTGGGCCTCGGGGGCATCGCGCAGATCGGCGGCCTGATCGAAGGCATGCCATCCGGGGCCCGTGGCGACCGGTGCGGAAGGCACGACGGCCTGACGTGCACGGTGCAGCCGCAGCAGATTCCAGAGGCTCAACAGAATCAGGAGACCGATCAGAACGTAGTGGCGTGGCTGCAGGCGCATCGTGTCAGTGAGTCCGGTCCAGGAGGTAGAGCGCAACGGCTTTGAGCGAATCGGCGGTCTGCCCAAACGGCTCCAGGGCGGCAAAGGCATCGGCGATCAGGGCCGCAGCGTCACGGCGTGCTTGTTCGATGCCGAAGACCGCCGGCCATGTCGCTTTCTCGGTGGCGGTGTCCTTGCCCGCGGTTTTGCCGAGCTGTTCGGAGCTCTGCGTCCTGTCGAGTACGTCGTCGACGATCTGAAAGGCGAGCCCGGCGTTTTCGCCGAAGGTACGCAGGCGCGCGACGACATCCTGGGAGCTGCAGGGGAGCTTCCCGGCGCAGTCCGGGGCACTCAGGCAATGGCCCAGCCCGAGCAGACCGCCGCAGACGATGGAGGTGGTGATGAGCGCGCCGGTCTTGGCGCGGTGGATGCGCTCGACGAGCGCCGCGGTGGGTTTTGAGCCCTCGCCTTCGATGTCCATCACCTGACCGCCGATCATGCCCGGGGGCAGCGCGGCTACGGTGCCGGAGCCGGACTCCGGGCCTACACCGGTGCCGATGGCGATGGCGAACTCGCGCAAGATCGAGACGACCGTGGGGGCAGGCGCCGGCAGCTCGGCGAGGGTCTGAAACGCGAGGGTCTGCAGGGCGTCCCCGGCGAGGATGGCGATGGCTTCGCCAAACGCCACGTGACAGGTGGGCTGGCCGCGGCGCAAATCATCGTTATCGAGCGCGGGGAGGTCATCGTGGATGAGGGAGTAGGTATGCACCATCTCCACGGCGGCTCCGAGGGCAGCGGCGCCTTCGGGCAGGCTGCCCGCCACGCAGCGCGCGGCCTCCATGACGAGAATGGGGCGCAGGCGCTTGCCACCGGCAAAGGTGGAGTGACGCATGGCGCGATGAATCGAGTGGGGCTCGGCGGTTGCCGCGGGCAGAAGGCGCTCCAGCGCCACGTCGGTCAGCGCGGCGCCTGAGCGTAGGATGTGCTGCACATCGATGGTCATTCCTAAGCCCCGATTCTACGCGACCGGCGGCAGAAGGAGACCGCAACGCCGAGGGCGGCGAGGCTCAGCCCGTCGCCCAGCCACACATCCGGCAGCCTGCGCCAATGCACCTCGACGTCGCTGGGGCCGGGGGAGAGAGCCACTGCGATGAGGCCGTCATCCCGCAACAGATGCGGGGGTGCATGCCCGTTTACGGTGACGACCCACGCCGGGTAGTCGCGCAAATTGAGCACCAGGTCCTGGGGCTGAGCGAGGTTCAGGTGCAGGCGCGTGGGGGCGCGGCCGGAGACGGTCTGCTCGAGTGGCGGCGGCTCGTCATAGTTGGTGATGGTGGCCGCCGGATTGGGTACGGTGTCCGGCCCCGGAGCGTCCGGCGTGGCGGCGAGCCAAAAGGCGGGGTCGTCCCAGCGCAGCTGATCGTTGTCGGCGTTGCCGGGCGTGTACTCGTCGGTGGGGCCGACGCCGTGATGTGCGGCGTAGAGGGCCACACGCTCTGCGGGCAGCTCGTGCGCCTCGCAGCCCTCACGGAAGGGCTTGATGGCGAGTTGACCGGCAGCGAAGGCCAGGGTGAGGCCCATGCCCACTGCCAGGGCTACCGGCACGCGCGCTGCGCCGAGCGCGAGCGCCACGGCGAGGGCGTAAACGCAGCCCAGAACCGCGAGAAGTCGCCAGGGAAACTGCAAAAAGGCCATCTCCGGCAGCAAGTGCCAGAGTGGCAGGGTGCCGTGGAAGAGCAACGCGGCGACGATGACGGAGAGAACGGTGAGGGTGAGGAGAGTCTCTCGCCGGGGGCTGAGCTGCCGCGTGTCTGGCGGCCTGTTTGGTGGGCTGCGGCTCCAGGCGGCGACGAGGGCCACGGCGGCCAGGCACAACACCGCGACCGCGACGAGGCTCGCCGTGTGAAGCACCTGATCGTGGGGACCGTAGCCGGTGCTGCCGAAGAGGAAGTTGTCCTCGACGCGCATGTTGGGGATGATCGCCATGGCGATCTGCACGTAGCGCCGCTCAAACGCCGCGGGGACGAGGTAGAAGCCGGCCAGGGCAAGTCCCAACGCGAGGCCGCCCGCGCCGGCGCTGAGAAGCGATCGGTTGGGGCCCAGCCAGTTCCCCAGCAAATTCGTCCAAGCTGCCCGCCGCCACCAAGTGCGCAAGAGGAGACGCAGCAGCAGAATCAGGGCCAGGGCGTACGTGCCCATGACGGCGGCGGGCGCGTTGGTGAGCCACAGCAGGGCGAGGGGCATGGCGATGGCCAGGGCCGTGGGCCGGTCGGCCAGGGCGGCGCGCAGCAGCCAGGGCATCCAGGCGGCGGCCAGCAGCTCGGCAAAGGCGGTGCGCTCAAAAGCGGTGAAGAGCAGGTAGGGATTGGCCAGATAGAGCGCGGAGGCGAGCAGGGCCCCGGCGGCCCCGGTGACCCGACGCGCGAGGGCGTACATGCCCCAGCCGGCAAGGGTTAGCGCGAGGAAGGTAAAGGCGGCAGGGACGGTATCCGCGGGCAGGGCAAGCAACAGCACGGAGCCGACCAGCCACGAGAGCGGTGGATAAAAGAGAAACCGGGGTTCGCCTGCGTTAAAGGCCGGGGAGTACGCCCAGTGCGGCAGGGGGACGCCGTGGCGCATCTGCTCGCCGGCATCCATCCAGCTCTGCATGTGGAAGCCGAAGTCATGCCCGCAGGAAGGACCGTGCAGCAGCAAGGGCAGTACCAGCAGAAACGCCAGCAGTGGAATGGACCAGGGAAGGAGAGCGGGGAAGCGTGACCGCACAGGAGATGGCTCTTGCCCGAGGCTCATTTCACTGATTCTGTCACGCCCCGTAAACGTTCAGGCGTACCGGTGCCTGCCGCTGCCGCTTCTGACCTCCCGCGTAGAACGTTACGGCGTGAGCGTCAGCGTGTGCGTCATTTCGGTATGGGCCGTAGGCAGGGCGAAGCTGCGGCCTTCGAGCCACGGCTTGAACTGGTCCAGATACCAGGGGCTGTGCGGGTTGGCGGACTGGCCGGTGGTGATATTGCCCAACGCCGCGTCCTCCGAGGAGAGGTCGGCGATGAAGCGCTCGCTGGGACCGAAGTGGGCGCCGATGGCGTCGATTGTTGAGCTATCGCCGGGCGCGGGCTGGCGGCCGGTGGTGGCGTGGATGCCAAAGAGCCGGCTCACAATGCCGTGCGTCCCGAAGAGGGGATGGGCGAGCTCCACGGTGTGCTCCCCGCCGTATTGCCAATGCCCGGGATTGCCCGGCGCATGCGCTGTGTGTAGAGCGTCCGCGAGAATCGTGGCGAGAAAGTCGTTCCAGTTCGCGGAGCCGTGCGGGAGCCAGCGAGCCGGCTCATGCTGCACCAGCACCTCCAGCGCGGAGGTGCGTTCGCCCCAGGTGTAGAGAGCGGCCAGTGATGCCGCATGCTCGGCGTCAATGCCGTCATGCGCCGCAATCTTCGGCACCAGCAACGCGGACCACAGCGCGGGACGAACGGCCGCCACGATCGCCGCCCCGGGCGAGTCCGCGGTCATGTCGCCGTTCCAGGAGCGGAGCACATCCGCGGCCTCATGGAGCCGTACCGCATTGGCCCCCAGCGCCTCTTTGCCGGCATGGTCCACGGCATAGGCAAGCCGCTGCGCAAGCGCCAGGTTGACCTCGGAGTGCACGTCCGTCTCAAGATGCAGCATGTCGGCGGGCGTCAGGCCCCTGCGGCCCGTGAGGGCATGGACGATGCGCTCCACGCGAAAGGGATCCGTCCAGTCGTTCGCGATGGCATAGGGGTAGTCGTCGGGCGTGATGCGCGCGTTGGCCGTGGCGAGCAGGCCGATTTTGGGGTCCACGACAGAGGGTAGTGCCTCATACGGGATGTATGCGGTCCATGCCTGCGAGGCATCCAGCGCATCGACGGGCACTGACGAGATCGGCGAGCCGATCGTGTAGTCGATCACCGGGGTTGCCGGCGGCAGGGGCACCTCGATCGGCTGTTGGGCTGTGGCTGCTTCTCCGGCGGGTGAGGCTGACCGCCTGCGGGTAGATCTTGCGCGAGTTGCTCCCCGGGAACGCTGTCCCCGCTCCGGCCGTGCCGCGCTCCGTAGGGGAGCGGGCCGCCGCCGACGTGTCGGTGTGTACGCGCTGAGGATCAGGTGAGGCTGAG
>CAXTGE010000049.1:7346-9878 GCA_964243645.1 uncultured Acidobacteriaceae bacterium
GCCGAGCAGAGCTTCGGGGCCGGCCGCATCCGGGCTGTCGGTGCCTTCATCCGGTGGCGTTGCGCCGGGATCGACGATGGGGGCTGCCACCACACGGGGATGCTGCACCGCCGGGCCGCGCACGGGGACCAGGCCCAGCGCGTGGTAGCCGATGTGCCCCGCGGCATCCGCCCACACCAGGTTCAGCGAGGGACCGCCGAAGTGCGCAAAGGCGCTCACCAGGGAGGCGCCATCCGTCGCGGTGTTCACGCCGAGAAAGGGCGAGTTCACGCCCGCGGCATCGTAGGCCGTCCAGGCCAGCGACAGCGCCCGTCCTTCGCCGGGATAGAGTGCCGAGATCACGGGCGTTTCCATCTCGCCCGCCCCACTCGCGTGCTCGGTCGTCAGCACATCCAGCGTTGTGTTCAGCCGGCCACGGACACGGATGGTCTCGGCATGGTGGATGGCCAGCGTCCAGGTGCCGTCGGGGCGCTCGTACTCGGTGCTGTCGCCCGCGCCGCGCAGGTGTTCCACGCGCAGATCCTGGACATCGGCGCCCAGGTTGGTCACGCCCCAGGCGACGTGAGGGTTACGGCCCACGATCACGAAGGGCACGCCGGGCAGCGTGAAGCCGGTCACGTCGAGCCGTGCGGCACCTGCATGCGTGCTCAGGCTGCCACTATCTGCGCCCGTCAATCCCGCATGCAACGATGCTTCGTACCAGATGTCTGGAATGGCCAGGCTCAGGTGCATGTCGTTGGAGATCATGGGCGCGCCCGAGGCTGTGTGGGCCCCGCTCACGGCCCAGTTGTTTGATCCCGAGCGGCAACCGTCGCAGCGCCCGCTGCCGGCCAGGGCCCGGCTCACGGCAAGCAGATCGCCTGCACGGGGGCCGAACGGACTGGGCTTCGTTGCTCGCGACTGCGAGGGATCCAGCGGGATCTGCTCCACCAGATGGGGCGCGGTGATGTCACGGCTCTGTGCGGCAGGCGGCTTGTCGCGCCATGAGCCGACGGGGTAGAGGTCCGCCAGCAGATCCCCGGGCAGGTGCGCGCTCAGGGCTTCGCGGTCCATCTTGCGCGGAAACTCGGTGGAAAGGTCCTGCCACATGGCAAGCGAGACCAGCAGCGTGTCCCGCGGCGTCCACGGCGCGGGACTGTAGGCCAGCAGACGAAACTCCAGGGGCAGGGCGTTGCGGTGGCGGTCAATGTAGGCGTTCACGCCGCGCGCGTAGGCCTCCAACTGCGCCAATTGGTCGGACGGCAGTTGGGCCACGGCGCGATCAGCGGCGGCGCGGATCTGCAGGTAGCGCTGGCGACGATCATGCTCGATCATGCTGGGCCCGAGTACCTCGGCGAGCTCCCCGGCCGCGTGCCGCCGCAGGCCGTCCATCTGCCAGAGCCGGTCGCCCGCGGTGGTGTACCCCTGCGCAAAGAGGAGGTCGGGCAGGTTCGCCGCGGTAATCGTCGGGACGCCCTGAGCGTCGCGCGCGACCGTTACCCGGTCGCGCAGATCGGACACCTGCACCGAGCCATTGATCTGGGGCAGCGCCGCGTCGATCGCATGGCGCAGGTACAGCACGATGCCCATCGCGCCTACCGCTACCAGAAAGAGGAGGGCTAGGGTCACCGAGCCCCACAGCCGGATGCGTCGCGCGTTGCCGCTCCGCGCGTTGCCGCTCCGCGCATGGCCCTCTATGTGGCCGGCAGCCATACGCCCCGACCACGCACTCACCCCTTGTTTGGCAGTTACCTGCTTGTGTCTGGGGCCAACGGAGGGCTGCGTGACGGGCTGGCGGTCGGGCCGGGTTAGCAGCCGGGGTTCAGGCCGCGGCGCTTCGCCTTGTTTAGAGGAACGTCCCGTTGCGTCTTCGGAGGAGGGACCGGGCTGTTGCTCGTCTTCAGCAGCATCCGGAATATTGGAGATCTTGGAGATATTGGGGGAGTGGGAGGAACCGGGAAAATCCATACGACTCCCGCGATTCTACGGGAGGGGGCTGAGCGCCGAGGGATGCAGCGGCAAAGGTAGCGAGGCGGGTTCCACCTCCGGCTGCGCGGCCTGCCCATGCAGGCGAATGGCAACGGCCACCAGCGCCAGCACGGGCAGCACCAGCAGGCTGCCCTCCGGGCCGGCCGTACCGCCGGAGAGCAGGACGTTGCCGGTGGCGTGCGTGGCAAACAACCGGCCCAGCGAGACGTGGCCGCTATCCGGAACGCCATACAGGAAGCTCTGGCCCCAGTCCCAGGTTGTGTGAAAGCCGATGCCCCACCACAGCGAGCCGGTACGCCACAGGGCATAGCTGAACACGATGCCCGCAGCGAAGACGGCCGCGATCCCGGCGGCATCCTCACCCGCATTGCCCAGGTGCGTAGCCCCAAAGAGTAAAGACCAGATCCCGGCGGCGATCCAGAAGGCCGCACGCCGCGCATGCGCCGGCGCGAGCGTCTCCCCTAGGCGCAGAACTCCACGCATCAGCGTGAACTGGATGTAGCCGCGGAAGAAAAACTCCTCGAAGAGGCCGACGCAGACAAAGACGGCGAGCCACGCGGCACC
>CAXTGE010000049.1:9978-14489 GCA_964243645.1 uncultured Acidobacteriaceae bacterium
GCCATCCTGGCTTCATGGGCCTGATGGCGCTCCGCCCTCACCCGCCCCATCTGGCCGGTGACCGTAAAGATACCGAGGAAGCCCAGGTAGATCAGCACGCCGGCAACGACCGTATAGAGTGCGATGCCCCAGCCCGCGCGCAGGCCAAGCGGCCCGTGCAGAATGCCCGCCGACGGTGCGGTGGGCTGTGCGAAGTGGGGCGTGGCAAGCGCCGGAGAAGCCGGTTGATCCGGCTCGGTGTAAGGCATGACGGTCTCCTGATGCTTCTCCAACATACGGCAGAAGCACGCACTCCGTTCCGCGCCTGAGGCATCGGCTATGCTGATCGCATACGACTTCCGTTGAAGGGCTCCAGCACTTGAACTGCCGCGTTTTCTATCACGACCATTGTTTTGACGGCGCCTGTTCCGCCTCGCTGTTTACCCGTTTTCACCGCGAGTGCCTCGGCACCGCGACCAGCTTTGACTACCGCGGCCTGGTGCATCGGGCGGGCTCGCTGTTCGAGCCGGAGTGGGTGGACGCCGAGGGCGAGAACGCGATCGTGGACTTCAAGTACTCGCCGCTGGAAAACATCACCTGGTGGTTCGATCACCACCTGACGGCCTTCGCAACCCCTGAGGACGAGGCCCGCTTTCGCGCGGGGCAGCGCAACGACGACGGAACGCCCGGCCCGCGTGCGCTGCGCGAGTTCTTCGACCCCAACTACATCAGCTGTACCGGATGGATCGCGCACATCGCGAAGACCCGCTTCGGCATGGACACCGCGCCGCTCGAGGAGCTGATCTACTGGGCCAATATCGTCGACGGCGCCAAGTATGAGAGCGCCGAGGCCGCCGTAGGCATGGCCGCCCCGGCGATGAAGCTGACCATGGTGATCGAGAGCGCGCCGGACAGCGAAACGGTGCAGCGCTTCATCCCGCTGCTGACCTCGCTGCCGCTTGCCGACGTGCTCGCGCAGGCCTGGGTGCAGGAGCTGGTCGGGCCGCTGCTGGAGCGGCACTGGGCTGGTGTGGAGCTTTTACGCGAGCGCGCGAAGCTGCACCGTGGCGTGATCGCGTTCGACATCACCGACCAGCCCACCGAGGGCTACAACAAATTCATCCCGTACTATCTGAACCCCGAAGGAACCTATAACGTGGGCTTGTCGAAGTCGAGTATCCGCACCAAGATCTCGGTGGGTACGAACCCATGGACCAAGAAGCCCGCGAAGGAGCTGGCGGCTATCTCGGCGATCTGCGAACGCTGGGGCGGCGGCGGTCATGCGCGCGTGGGGGCAATCAGCTTTCCCGTGGATCAGGAAGACAAGGCGAGAGCGGTGGCGCAGGAGATTGCGGCGGAGCTGCAGGGCTGAATCAAGACGCGACCGCTGAGGGTATAAAAGGCTGCACATTGAGCGTCTTTTCGCGCTTACGTGCCTGGGCGATGTTGTAGGCCGTCTGCATCGCCAAAAGTGTCTCCATCCTCACGCCAAAAGCCTTTTCGATGCGCAGCGCCATCTCCGCCGATAAGTCAGCTTTCTGCTTCAGCAAGCTGGAAAGGGTGGGGCGAGACACGTGCAGCACCTTCGCCGCGGCTGTGACCGTAAGACCGCTGGGTTCGATGATCTCGCAACGGATAAAGTCTCCGGTGTGGGGCGGGTTTTTCAGCGGCATGACTTAGAGCTTCAAATGCAGCTTCGTGATGTCGTTGAACATCACGAAGACCGCGAACAGGATCAGGCACACGAAGGCGACCTGATACACGCGCTCCTTGATGACCTGGTTCACGTCGCGGCGCATCAGCGCTTCGATGAGCAGGAACAGGATCATGCCGCCGTCGAGCACGGGGAAGGGCAGCAGGTTCATGATGCCGAGATTGATCGAGATCGAGCTCATCAGGCGCAGCAGCGTCCAGTGGCTGTCGCGGGCGGCGACATCGATCATCTGCGCCATGCCGACCGGGCCGCTGACCGACTTGACCGCGACCTGGCGGGTAAACATGCCTTTCAGCACGCGCAGAATCAGCGTGGAGTCGTCGGCGTTGTCCTGGGCGGACTGCTTCATGGCCTGCCCCAGCGGAAGCTTTACGACTTCCGTGGGCGGCCGCTGGGCCTCGAAGCCGAGGTGGTAGGCTGGGTCGCTGCCGGGCGTTGCGGTCTTGCGTGGCGTGATCGGCAGCGCCAGCGGATGGCCGCTCCGCTCGATGTGAAGCACGGACGGGACGCCGGCCCGGTCCTTTAGATACGCAAGTAGGGCGGCGATGCCGTGCGGCTGGAAGGCATCAATACCGAGCACCTGATCACCGGGCTGAAGACCGGCCTGCGCGGAAGGTGTGTCGCTGGAGACAGCCTTGACGGTCACCGGGGAGGTCTGCTCGCGCGGCAGAAGCCCGAGACTGCCCAGCATCTCGTCGCCGGACTGCCCGGCGTCGCCCAGCTTGGGCGTGGTGACCGAGCCGGATCGCAGCTGTCCCGCATGCGAATAGGTGAACGGCACGTTTTGGTTGGAGCGTAGAACGCTCTCGTCCAGAAAGCGCAGCCAGGTGGGGGTCTCATGGCCGTTCAGGCTCAGGATGGTGTCGCCGGCCTGCACGCCCTGCTGCATAGCAGAGGTGCCCGCGGGCACGTAGTCCACCACAGCGGGGCCGTTGAGAAATTGGCCGACCTCGTGATGAAAGTGGGCCACGATCGCGAGGAGGACGAAGGACAGCAGGAAGTTGGCCACGGGGCCGGCGAGTACGATCAGGGCGCGCTGCCAGCGGGGATGGGCATTGAAGTCACCGGGATCGGCGGCCGTCTCGCCAGGCTGATCGCCGGCAAACTTCACATAGCCGCCGAACGGCAGCAGGTTGATGCGGTAGTCCGTACCGCCGCGCACGATGCCGAAGAGCCGCGTGCCGAAGCCGATCGCAAAGGCCTCCACGCGCACCCGGCAGGCCTTGGCCACGGCAAAGTGGCCGAACTCGTGAACCAGCACCATAAAGCCGAGAACGATCAGGAACTCGACAATGACTTGAAGAAGATGCATGCGGGCGGTGAGACCTCGTAGTGTGGTGGCTGCGCTACTGAACGCGCCGACTGAGTTCGTCCACTCGCCCGGAGAGCTTACCCGTTGTGTCGTGGAAGTACCGAAGTTCGGCATCGACAGTGTCGAAGCGGCGATAGACCTCGTCAAAGCGGCGATCGACCTTATCGAAGCGGCGATCAACCTCGTCAAAGCGGCGCTCGAGATTTTCGAGCATCTCGCGCCGCAGATCTTTCACGTCGTGACGATTCAGGATGATCCCGATGAGAATCAAGGCGAGAGGCAGACCTGTCTGTAAGGCATCGTGCATCGTGACTCCTCCGTCAGGCGGGATGGGCTACCGCTTCGCGTGCCTGCTCCCGGGCCCGGGCGTCCATCGCCAGGACCTCGCGAATGGAGGTGGGCGAAGCCGCCACGGTGAGCGCCAGCACGTGTTCGATTGTACGCGGGATGCCGGGAAAGGAGAGATGCCCCGAAAGGAAGGCGTCTACCGCAATCTCGTCAGCGGCGTTGAGAGCGATGCAATGGGCCTGGCTGCTGCCTGCGGCCTCATACGCGAGCCGAAGGCAAGGAAAGCGGGTAAAGTCCGGCGTTTGGAAGTCAAGCTGCCGAAGGGCGGTCATATCGAAGGTGAGGTCGCTCGGGATGCGCTCCGGCCAGCTGAGGGCGTAGAGGATGGGTAGGCGCATGTCCGTCACCGAGATCTGGGCGAGGATGGAGCCGTCCACGTACTCGACCAGGGAATGGATCGTGGATTGCGGGTGAACGGTGACGCGGACACGCTCGGGCGGCAGGTCGAATAGGCGGCAAGCCTCGATGATCTCCAGCCCCTTATTGAGCATGGTGGCGGAGTCCACCGTGATGCGCTGGCCCATGGTCCAGGTCGGGTGCTTGAGAGCCTGAGCAGGGGTGATGTGTTCGAAGTCGGCCAGCGGGGTGTTGCGAAAGGGGCCACCGGAGGCCGTTAGCCAGATCTGCTTGACCTCGTTGGGCTCGCCGCCGCGCAGGCATTGGTGAACGGCGTTGTGCTCGGAGTCGATCGGCAGCAGGATCGTGCCGCGCTCGCGGGCGGCGGCCAGGATCAGGTCGCCTGCCGCGACGAGGCATTCCTTGTTCGCGAGACCGATGGTCTTGCCGGCGAGCACGGCGGCGTAGGTGGCCTCGAGGCCGGCGACGCCGACGATGGCGGAGACGACGACGTCGGCTGCGGGCAGGGTGGCGACACGAACGGTGCCCTCGGTGCCGTGGACGACCTCCACGCCGGTGACGCCGGCCTCGCGCAGACGCGTGCTGAGCTGGTCGGCGAGGGCCTCGGTGGCGATAGACATAACCTGCGGACGCCAGCGCTGGGCCTGGGCCAAGGCCAGCTCGAGATTGGATCCCGCGGCGAGCGCAATGGGCCGGAAGCGGTCCGGGTAGGTCTCGCAAAGGTCAAGCGTCGACTGACCGATGGAGCCTGTGGAACCGAGGAGAGCGATGTTCTTCACAGGATCTATTTTCGCAGAGGGG
>CAXTGE010000049.1:14589-17003 GCA_964243645.1 uncultured Acidobacteriaceae bacterium
GGCAGCTGCTAGCCGCCGGCTCCGTGGATGAGGAGGACGATCCACAGCACCGGGGCGGCGAAGAGGAGGGCGTCGATGCGGTCGAGGATGCCGCCGTGGCCGGGGAGGAGGGTGCCGGAGTCCTTGACGCCGACGCCGCGCTTGAGGGCGGATTCGGCGAGATCGCCGAGCTGGGCGGCGACGTTGAGCAGGATGGCGAGGGGCGCGAACTGCCACCACGGCCAGGCCGTGTGCAGGCGCGTAAAGGCCGAGTTACCGGCGGTGAAGCGGTCCCCGAGCCAGATGAGGCCCATGCCGAAGAGCAGGCTGCCGGCTACGGAGGCGATCGAGCCCTCCCAGGTCTTGTTGGGCGAGAGGGCGGGGGCGAGCTTGCGGCGGCCGAGGTTTCTGCCAACGTAAAGGGCCGCAATGTCGCCGCACCAGACGCAGAGGAACAGAAAGAGGAGAAGGGCGGTGCCGTCCTCCGCGGCGAGGATGCGGGGAATCAGCGTGAGCGGGTAGACGACGTAGAGCAGTAGCAGGAGACCCGCGCCGGTTTCCGGTAGAACCTGCGCGAGCGGCGAGCGGAAGGCGTTTGCGGTGAAGAGCACGATGGCGAGCAGGGCGGCGATGGCGAGCGGATCGATCCAACGGAAGAATGAGTTCAGGAAGACGGCGACAATGGCGACGACAATCCACGGGAGGGGCACCGGGCTGCCAGCTTTGGCGGTCAGATCCCGGAACTCGAGGGCAGCGAGCAGGGCCAGCACGGCACTGACAGCGGCGATGAGCCAGGGGAGGTCGAAGTAGATCAGGGCGAAGACCAGAACGATCAGGACAACGCCGGTGGTGAGTCGTTTCATGGGCTCCGACGAGGATACATGGGCGTCCCGGCGGCCAAGGCCTGCTGTTGGTACGGGGAAGTCAGATGCTGAGGGCAGGGGGTACCCTACCCCTATATCGTGCAAGATCTTCGGAACAAACAAGTTAGATCCGGATCAACCTGACTGGATTGCCTTGGTTGCCGTCGTGGCGCACCCTCAGATGGAACAGTTTCCCTCCCGTTCGGCTGGGCTCAAGGCGGAACGGGAATGAAAGAGGGTTGTCTGTCTTCCTCTACAGGGTAGAGGAAACCGAGCTAATTGTGCGCACGTGCCTCCAGGATCTCAGGAGACGGGGCCAGGGGGCATGTTGTCGGCGTTGCGGAAGGCGGTTTGATTGTTCTGGATACGCTAGCGACGGGACTGAAGTCCCGCCCTTCCAAAACGGCACTTGATCAGAGGCGCCCTAATTCACGGTGAGGATCAAGGATGTGGACGCCATGATGGAGTTGTTGACGGAGTCCTGGCCTGTCAGGGTAAGCGTAAAAGGTGTGGGTGCGGGAGCCGGGGTTGGCGTGGGGGTGCTGTTGTTGCCGCTGCTGCCACCACAACCGATCAGCGTCGAGGAGAACGCGGCGAGTACCCCGAGGACCAGGGTGAGCAGCAGGGGATGGCGCCGCCGCCTCCAAAGCGCACCGCACAGGAGCATGCCTGCGGAGAGCACGATTCCGGGTGCACGCCGGCTGTCCTTGGGTGCGGATGGATGTGCTTCCCGACCTGGTTCTCCCTGCAGCAGAGCCCGTGCCGGTAAGTGCGTCACAGCTCTCAGGGCGGGCTGGTGTGCCGAGGAGGTGGTGCTGCACGCCGTGCCGGCAGCGAGATACAGCGTTGCGGGCGTGGTGCCGATGGCGTTGACCTCCACGGAGTTGATGCCGTAGCAGATGATCTGCCCGGTAGCACCTCCCGTTGCACTGAGGGACCAGAGGACGCGGCCGTGGTAGCCGGCAGCGGGGGTTACGACCACTGCGGAGGTGCCAGTGCCGTTGGTCGTCAGGGTGAGATTGGCTGCGGAAAGGCCCAGGCTGCCGGAGGCAACGACATCTCCGACGAGGAGCGCAAAGGTGTTCTGCGCGGGGGTGTGGGTCCCATCGCCGGCGTAGGCGACCTGCAGCAGATGGGAGCCGGCTGTCGCAGGAGCGACGAAGGTGTAAGCGGCGATCGCGGTACCGGAAGAGGCCTGCATGGCGAGCGCAAGGGAGGGGTTGACGACGACCCCATCGATCGATACGGAGACCGTACCGGTGGGGATCGTGGTGGGTCCGGTCGAGCTGTTGGGGGTGCTGAGCGAGATCCCCACCGGGACGGAGTCGCCGGCGGCCGCGGAGGTTACACCCGATTGGATGGAGAGCAGGGAGAGCTCGAGGCCTGATCCCCCGCCGTCGGGGAGGGGCCAGGCCTTGGCCAGGTGCCCGAAATCGACACTGCCGAGGCCGGTGGCCTCATCAAAGCCGGGACCGGCGGCAAAGCCGGAGAGGCCGGCGGCGGTGCATCCGGTTGCGCCGGCGATGCAGGCGTTGCTACCGGCGGTGATGTCGTGAAACGCGGAGGCGTAGG
>CAXTGE010000049.1:17103-19659 GCA_964243645.1 uncultured Acidobacteriaceae bacterium
GGAGGCGAGGCCGTAGAGCGTGGGATTGATGTTCCCCTGGCCCAGGGAGGCCTTTGCCTGATTCAGGGTAGCGAGAAAACCGGCGAAGATGGGGGCGGCGAAGCTGGTGCCGCCGGCGATCGTGAGGGCGTTATTGCTGCCGACCAAGCCGTTTACACAGCTACGAGTCTGTCCTTCCCCCGCCAGGAAACCGGGATCGCTGGTGCAGATCACAAACCCGGGGCTTTGGACAGCGGACAGCAAAGACACGTCCGGTATCAGCCGGAAGGCGCCCGCGGCTATGCCCGGCATGCCGGCCTGCCAGGTGGGCCGGGGAAAGTACGTACCCGCGCCGCCGCCGCCCGCCAGAATGCCGCGTGCAGGAGAGCCTTCATTCCAGACGGTCTCCGGGACATAGGTGAGTACCGTGGCAGAGCCGTTGAGATTGGTGGGCGAACCCCAGTATTGCGAGTTGCCGGGCGCGAAGGTGCCCGCGGCCATCTCCGTTCCGCCCACCGCGGTGACATAGGGGCTATCGGCGGGAAAGTCGATGGCAAGGGCCCCTTGCTGTGCCGTCGTGAGGCCGGAGGCGGTGAAGCGCGAGCAGCCTGTGGAGCCGGAGTCGCCCGAGGAGGCCACCAGCGTTTGGCCCTGCGCGGAGGCCTGCATGAAGAGACCGTTGTACTGACCAAGATCGGCCGAGCTGAGCAGTGTTTCGCAAAGGCCGTAGCTGATGCTGACCACGGGCGCGATGTTCTGCTGAATCGCGTAGGTGAGCGAGTCGAAGACGTCGTAATTGACGCTGTCGCCGACGTAAACGAAGAAGATGCTGGCGTTGGGCGCGATCCCGGAGGCATATTCCAGGTCCAGTTCGCCTTCCGCCTGACTGCCGGGGACGGCGGCCTGCACACCCGAGCCGGGCACCAGAACCGAGGAGATGGCGGTGTAGCCGTAGGTCTCGAACTGGAATGGCGAGACGGCATCGCCAGGGTTGACGTAGGACTGGCCGACGACGGCGAGGCCGGGACCGGCTCCGGGAGCCACAACTACCGGCAGGGCGCCCAGGTTGTAGATTGTCGCGGCATCCCCGGGAGTGAGGTAATGTGCCCCGCTCGTTGGGACCGTGTAGGCCGGGTGAGCGGGCGCGTGGACAGCGGGCCGGGGATGCAGGTCCGACAGGTGCAGCACCGTCGCGGTGAGCGGAACCAGGGCCGTGGGCAGCTTCAGGTCGGTGGAGGGAGCGAAGTGGGTTTCGCCGTCCAGAAGAAAGCGGTGGAGCTCTGTGCCGAACGCGGCATTCACCTGGGCCGCGCTGCCGGTGAAGGTGATGCGGTCATGACTGGCGGGAACGCTATCCACGGTAAAGCCCTGGGCGGCGAGCCAGGCCCCGGTAGCGGCGAGGTCGGCCTCGGCCATGCCGAAGCGCGCGGCAAAGGCGGCCGGCGTGAGCCAGTGGTGATAGAGCGGAGACTTGCGATCGCCCTGGGCGGCCAGCAGGGCGTTCAGGTCCGCCGTTTGCGCGGCGGAGCGCTTGAAGACGAGGGTGATGCCCGGAATTGTCGTGCCCGGGGACAGGGCACCGAGGTCCTGTCCGGCGTCGGCCAGGGGGCTGCGGGAGCCGGGAAGCGTCTGTCGCTCGGCCCCGCCCAGGCCTTCGTGAAGGCGCGGATCGGGGGTCTGGGCGGTGGCGAAGAGCGAACAAGAAAGAAGCAAAGAGACGGTAAGGGAGCGCAAAATCGGACGAAGCTCGAACATAGGGACCGACGACTCTTTTCTGAGGGCCTGTGAGGGGTCGCCGGAACAGTAACAGATTGTAGGGGACGGGAGAAAGCGTTTTCTGCTGGCGTGTGTTTGAGAGGCAGAAGCGAACGCCATGGGCGCGGAGGTTGCGCAGAGGTACGCGACGGCCTCTTCGGTGGATTGTGCGGTGATGGCCCTGGCGGGCGATGAGCCCTGCGGGTGTGGTGTTTAGCGGCGGGCCAGCTCGGTTTCGGTGGCGGGCAGGACGCCGGAGAGGTCTTCGTCGGACGCTTCGCCGAGGCCGCCGAAGCGGCGTTCGCGGGCCTGGTAGGCCGCGATGGCTTCGAGCAGGTGGGGGCCGCGGAAGTCGGGCCAGAGGCGGTCGGTGACGTAGATTTCAGCGTAGGCGATCTGCCAGAGGAGGAAGTTGGAGATGCGCTGCTCGCCGGAGGTGCGGATGACGAGGTCGGGGTCGGGCATGCCGGCGGTGTAGAGAGAGCCGGAGACGGCGGCCTCGTCGATGCGCAGGTTGATGGCGTCGTCGACGCCTTCGGCGGCGAGCATGTCTTCGACGGAGATGCCGCGACCGGCTGCCTCGGCGATCATGCGGTGCACAAGGGTGCGAGCGGAGTCGACGATCTCCGAGCGGGAGCCGTAGCTGAGGGCAAGGGTGAGCGTGGTGCCGGTATTCTTGGCCGTTTCGGCCTCGGCCCAGCGCATGGTGTCCTGGATCTCAGGGGGGAGCTCGTGCGTACGGCCGATGTAGGCCATGCGGATGTTGTTGTCCTGCATGCGCCCCAGGTTGGAGACAAGATAGGTCTTGAGGAGCTTCATGAG
>CAXTGE010000050.1:0-9995 GCA_964243645.1 uncultured Acidobacteriaceae bacterium
ACCGAAGATCAGGTTGAGGACACACGTTGACCGGTGAGGGGCAGCTTCGGACGGACTGGGCGCGTGACCCCGATGCCTTTGCTGTGGTGTATCGCGAAAACGGTCCACGGCTGCGGGCCTTTCTGCGGCAGATCGTTGGATCGCCACAGGCTGCCGAGGACCTGACCCAGGAGATCTTCACGGAGCTGTGGAGCCGTCCGAACGGCTTTGACCCTACGCGAGGAGGTCTGCGGGCCTACCTGTTCGGCATCGCAAGGCACCGGGCAGCGGAGTGGTGGCGGCGTCACAAACCGGAGGATGCTTTGCTCGACGACCGATGTGCGGCCTGCAATCCGGAGCGTGCGTCGGTGATGGGCGATGCTCTACACCGCTTGCCGAAGGAGCAGCGCATGCTGCTATGGCTGCGCGAGGTAGAGGGGCAGACCTATGCCGAGCTCGCGGTCATTTTGGACGTCCCGGTGGGGACGGTACGGTCGCGCTTATTCATGGCGCGTCAGGCATTGCGGGAGATCTGGCTCGGAACAGCCAGACGAGGAGAGCTGCATGAGGTGCGATGAAGCCCGGGAGTTTGTCTCGGCGCTGTACGACGGCGAGACCGTGCCGCAACCCGCGGCAGAACACATGGCCCACTGTGCGGCCTGCGGGGAGTTATTGAAAAGCTACGCCGAGATGGGGGCCGCGCTACGCAGCTACAGCAGCCTCCAACTCGCGGAGCCCGTCCCCGCACGCACATGGCTCACAAGGAAACAAGACACACCTACATGGTTCGCGAAAGGTTGGCAGATGATGCGTATTCCAAGGATTGCGTTCGCGTCGCTTGTGCTGTTGCTGGTTGGGCTGGGTTCACGGTTGGCGGTGGTGGAGGTTCGTGCCCATGAGGATGGCTCGGTGTTGCTGTTGAAGCTATCTTCTGGGCCGGCGCAGGATGTTATTTGTCCGCTCTCAACTATCGATCTGAAAAATCAGATCTGCAGCGGTGTAACCAAAGCTGACCACGGCTGGTTCACCTATGGAATCCGTTTAATCCGTAAAGAGGGCGATCGCGCCCTGCTGGGCGTGGTCACAGAAATCGGGTCGCGCGCGAATACATATAGCCCAGACGAAATTAACGTCCTAGCCAAAACCCAGTACTGGTATTCACCTGGGGAGACAGTGCAACTTGCTGGCACAGGAGATCAGAAGTTCACAGCAACCGGTCAATGGACTGACCACATCCCCGCATTTCCAGTCGCCAATCAGGAACTCGATCCCGCCGCCCACGAATTGCGCATTACCTCGCCGCTGCTGCTCAAAAACGACAAGCTGGCCGGTGACATGAAAGGCGCGACTGCCATCTCCGACGGAAACGATCATGGTGTCTTCTTGTATCTGCCTGGCGAAGGACGTTTCAGCTTTTCCTTCTCACCTTCGGCAGGCGCGGTCCCCGGCAAGATTGAACTGAACCGCATATCGTTCACCAGCGATCAACAGTTTTACGTGATCATCACCGGCACGCCTATCGCCCGGGTAGACACACTCTGGGTCACTCACGATCCTACCTACAAGCCTGAAAGAGCGAATCTGCAAGGGGGCCTCATCGGCACTTTGTGAGTGAGTTCCCAAACAGAAACGGCACCGCGTCCTCGGAGGCGGTGCCGTTTGTTTAGTTGCCGACCGACTTTGCCGTCGCCCGATACTTATTCGCCAGCCCTTTATCGGTCAGCGCCTTGATGAACACACCACCCACCACCGAGCGCGCCTGAAAGGCTTCCTGCTTGCCCGTCTTGGTGTCATACCAATCCGTCATGGGGACGCGGCTGGTCGTTTCGTTGGTCCATTTGTAGATGGGGTCGATCAGCGTCAGGAAGTCTTCCTGCTTGTCGGCCAGCGTAGCGGTCCACAGCTCCCAGTCGAGCTTGGTGTAATCCTTGCGGCTGTCGAGCGGCAGGCCGTAGGTGTTGAGCTTGGTCTTATAGAAGGCAACCTCGGACTCACGCACGCTCTTCGGGAAGAGGTTGTAGTCGAGGATCTTGTCCCAGATGAGGTTGTACTTCTGGCTCCATGTGCCCGGGCTGTCGTAAGCGAGCTTGTAGTGGTCACCTTCTTTGTCCATGGTGACCCACTTGGCGGCATACTCCCTGGCTGTGGCGGCATAGGCTTTGGCTTCGGCAGGGTGGTCGAGCCGCTTGGCGAGGTCGGCGTAGGCGGCCAGAGCGTCAATCGCCTTGAGTGAGAGGTTCGCGTTGTGCGTCACGTGGCCGGCGAAGTCATCCGTGGTGAGCTGCTTTTCGGGGTCGAGGCCATGGGCCTTCAGGTAATTCGCCCACTGCGTCAGCGTAGGCCAGTATTGCCGCGCGAGATCGAGACCGTGGGCCTGCCCACCGAACTGGGCCAGGGCATCGATGCCGATCAGCAGATTGCCGCTCTCCTCCACCGGCATCTGGTTTTCTTCTGTCTTCTCGCCACCACCGTAGGTCTGGCCATTGGCCAGCGGATACTGGCCCAGATCGTGCGGGGCAAAGGGAAAATGCCAATGGTTTGGCAGGTTGATATACTCGAGCAGCGGAACGATCTCGGCTTCGAGCAGACGCGGGTTGAAGAAAAGAAAGATGGGCGAGGAAGGATAGATCAGGTCGACGGTATCGATACTGCCGTTGGAAAAGTTCTCCTTGCTCAGGTAGAACGGCTTGCCGTCCACGTCGGCGACAAGCTTGTGGGCGGCAATGGCCTGGCGGTAGGCCAGCGTGCAGATCCAGGCATAGTGCTCGCCACCCACGTGGGTCATATCCTGCGTGAGCTGCGTGTCGAACTGCCCCCCTCGTGCATCGAGCTGCGTGTACTGCGCCTCGGCTTCATCGAGCATGGTGCCGACCGGCTTGCCGTCGCGCTGCCACCAAGAGCGGAGATTGCGGTGAAGATACTGGATCCCGTAGTTATCGGTGTACGCGACCAGGACATGGCGGCTCACCGGCGCTGTGCTCACCTGGCCAAGGGAGAGCACCGCGGCCATTTTGGGGCTGGAGTGATATTCAGTCTGCTCAGGGTCCAAGTCATCGACACGGGAGAGGCTGCCATTCGCGACGAAGTCCTTGGCAGGGTCGGCCGAAATACCGGTCTGTGCGCTTCCCCCCGCGGCTTCCTCGTCCGGAACAACGAGGTGGAAGTAGCCCCAGTCGATGCGCAGATCGTCACCGGAACGGTTCAGAACGTCCTGGCTGCGCGTTCCGACGGAAAGGACCTCGGCGGAGGCGGTGCGGTGGCGCATGAAGTTGACGGGCTGGTTCTCAAAGCTCGTCGCTAGCTCGGCATTGGCGTCGAGGTAGACCGCCACAGCGTGCTGGCCGCCATCGGTGGCATGCGCGGTCCAGGTGATATAGGTGACGGGGCGGGACAGGATGTCCAGGTCGTCAAGAAACGCCGGCGTGAAGAAGGTGAGATCCACCTGGACGGGACCCGCTGTGAAGCTGTAGCGGGTGTGGGTAGCAGCGAGGGTCAGTGCGGTTTGCGTCGCGGGGGAGACGTCGCGCGGGTCGCGGCCCATGAGGCGGAACGCCTTGCCGTCGACCCGGATCAGGCTATTGAGCGGCTCGGGATGTCCGGTCCAGTGACGCGTCGCCGAATCGGTGAGCTTGTCCGTATCGGACCACACGCTGAAGTACGGATCATGCGTGATGAGCGGCGTGGACGGCGGCCTGAGTGGTGAGACGGCGTCTTGTCCGTGGAGAGTCGCGAGAGACGCAATGGAAAGAGTGACAGCGGAGAGGATCGTACGCAAACGCGGCACGCGGAAAGCTCCTGGAAAAAGATGCGGGTGAGACAGGGTCTGGACGAAGTTTACTCGCTCCGCTCCGGCCCGGGCATGGAGCTACCCCGAAGTCTCCTTGGCGGAGGTCTTAGAATGGAGCTGCTATGGCGTTTCCATGGAAGGTTTGTGTCGTTTGTGAAGAGGAGTTTGAGCTAAGGCCCGATAAGCCGGGGTTTGCCAACCGGTGCCCGGAGTGCAGCGCTCCGGAGGCAGCAGCCGAACAGGCACAACGTCCAGGTGTCGGGGCCATCGACACCCGGGATGCAGGCGCAAACGCCGAGCGGCGCAAGGCCATCCGTGATCTGCTCTACCGGAAGGACAGTTAGTCCGAACGACGGTAGGCGGCTGGCTTGGCAAGCGCGCTGGGCTTAGCGGGAGCTGGGCTTAGCGGCGCTGGCGGTGCGAGCGCTGGCTCACCTGGTGAGGATGCTTTTCGCCTTCCGTATGTTTGCTGCCGGGATCGACGATGGACGTACCGACGACCACCTCGCGCAGGGCCAGCACCACGGCATCGTGCACCTCCTCGCGGAAGGCATCGCGGACGGTCTGGGCTACCTCTTCCGGCTCGAAGCGCAGTTCATGCGCCGGATCGATGATCTTGTCCAGGATCTGCTCGAAGACCGGCCCCACATCCAGGTTCTTCGCCAGTGCCTTGGCCACCTTCTTCGCCGGTGCTTCCAACGCCGCGGCGAGCAGATTGCCTGGAACGGCCGGCTTGGCGGCTGCCCAATCCTTCTCAAAGACTTGGGCCATTCGTTTTGCGGCCTTGCCGTCATGAAAGACGACGCCCACCTCCCGCCGTGCGCCCAGCTCCAGCCGGCGCATGCTCATGCTGCCGAGAAACGCGGTGTCGCCGTCGCGGATCATGCCGCGGACATGGAGACGCATGGAGGAAATGCGCACCGGCAGATTGCCGTTCTTGATGGCTTCGCGCGAGATCACGCGAACCTCTACGCCGGCGGTGACCTTCTCGTTCAACATGCGGACGAACTCCGGGTCAGACAGCTTCATCTCGTAGATGAGCAGCTGTTTTTTCGCGCCCAGAATGAACGCCTTCAGGCGCTCGCGGGAGTTGGTTGGGCTGACGATCAGGCGCTCGTTCTGCGAGACGTAGGACATGCGCTTCACATCCGCTTCAAAGAGACGCTGTGCTTCACGGACGACCTCATGGTCCTTGATCACAGCTGCAAACGATCGGCTCAGGGTAATGTCCATGTGGGTGTAGTTGAAGGCCAGGAGAAACAGCTCCTTGCCGTCCACGATGAACATCTTGCCGTGGTAGCGCACGAGGTCATCGGAGGTGCGGGCCACCGTGATGCCCTGCTCCAGCAAACGCATCTCAAAGCGGCGAAGATACTTTTCGCCGCCGTGGTTGGTGTAGGCGATCAGGGCGGTCACCGAGACGCCGCGATGGGCCGCCTCCACCAGGGCACGCTCGATCTCTGTCCGGTCGATCCGGAAGATCAGGATCTGGATACTTTTTTTCGCGCCGTTCAGCGCCTCGAGTATCGGCTCGATGCCGTCTTCCGGCTGAACCAGCAGTTTCACGTGGAATCCTTCCCCTGAGCAGGCCACAGACCCGTTGCCCCAGCGTTGCTTCAAAGGATGCGCCTGTGGAGCGGCAAGATGTTTTCTTCCCTCCCAGAAGCTCAAGCACCTGTTCCCCTTCTACACTCAACGTGTCTGTTTTCCTGTCAGGAGCCTTCCTTTGTCCCTCCCTATTTCGCATGCCCGTCTGCGGCGCTTCGCTCTTGCCTCCCTGCTCGTGGCCTCGGCTCTCACGCGGGTACACGCCCAGGCCGGACCGGCCGGAAGCCCGTCAACCCAAAGGGCCGACAAGCAGGAGGTAGCCGCGACCCCAGAGAAGAAGCCGGTTCTTTGGGAAGACCCAGGTTCGATCGCCCAAAAGGATCTTTTCCTGGGCCGGGGAGGCGAGGAACACCGGCCCAGGCCGCCCTACGTCTTCGTGAAGGAGGACAGCAGCGGGACAAATCCGAAGTTTGACGTCAAGGATGCGGACGGGAAGAAGTGGCGCGTAAAGCTCGGATCGGAGGCGCGTCCGGAGGTGGCGGCGTCGCGGCTGCTCTGGGCGGTCGGTTACTTCACGAATGAGCTCTATCTCCTGCCCTCCGCCACCGTTCCAAACCTGCAGATGAAGCGAAAGACGGCGGATATGCAAGGCGACACGGTCACGGACGCGCGTTTCCAGCGCAAGCCGGGCCAGCAGAAAAAGATCAGCGATTGGCGCTGGAAGGACAATCCGTTCAAGGACACCAGGGAGTTCAACGGACTGCGCGTGATGATGGCGGTCATGAACAACTGGGACCTGAAAGATGTCAACAATGCCGTATATCAGGACGATAAGCACGATCGGCAGATCTATCTCGTGTCCGACATTGGGGCGACCTTTGCTTCCAACAGTGAGCATGTCCGACATGACACGGACAAAGGCAACCTGGCCAGCTTTGAACACTCCAAGTTCATCACCAAGAAGACCGACAAGGATGTGAGCTTCGGCACGCCCATGCTGCCCGGGGGCCTGCTGCTGCGGCAGGGTCCGATCCTGCTCGGCGAAACACTGCGCCGCTCCGCAATCGACTGGATCGGCCACGATATCCCTCTGGCAGATGCACGGTGGATGGGTGGCCTGCTGGGCCAGCTGAGCCATAAGCAGCTGGAAGACGCGTTCCGGGCAGGAAATTTCCCTGACGCAGATCGCGAGCAGTTCGTAAAGATCGTAGAGGGGCGCATCGCGGAACTGAAGTCACTCTGAGGCAGGAACGGATGTTGATCCTCCATGGCGCTCTCGCCTGCGCAGTGCAACTTACGCGCCATGGCTGAGTCGGAGGCGCGCCGTTAGCCTGACTTTTGTGAGAAGACATCAGTCCCGCCGCCGAGATCTCTGCGGGAACGCTCCGAGCTCGGTCAGCACGGGCGATCTCGTCTTTTCTATGGCGTGACCCTGAAGGCGGGGCAATGACGGCGCAGCAGGCGATCCTTTCGCTCGGCACATGTACCCTGGCTGGCTGTGGAGGAGGACTTGTCCTCATTCACGGCAGCAATCCGCTCCTCAAAGGGCTGAACTGGATGGGCAACGCCTTGGTGGTTGGCGGCCTGGCAGCCGGCCTGTACCTATTTTCTGGGCCTGTTCCAGCACTCGAGCCGCTGGCGAATCTCTGTACGCTTCTGGCCTTCTCATGCTGTTATCGGGCAGATCGCTATCTGATCGGCCTGGAGGCGGAAATAGGCCGTCTCAGTATCGCACTGCTCAGCAGCCAGCTTCTTTCGATGGTCCTGCAGTGGGCACACGTCCTCGGTTCCCGCAGCGCGACGGTGCTTCTCAGCCTCTTCATCGCTGCCCAGATCGGCAATACAGCCCGGCTGATACACAGGAATAGTCAGGGGCGCGCGCGCAAGCCCGCCCATGCCACCATCGTCGTGATGATCTTCGTCGTGGCGGCAGATCTCGCTCGAGGCGCGTGCGCTGCCTTTGGACTCCTGACCGATCCGCCGTGGGCGGAGACCCTGAACCTGCTCAGCTACGGTGCCTTCATTACCTTCGCCATCGGCCTGGCGTTTGCGTTTTTTTGGAGGACGACGACAAAACTGCGCGTCGACCTGGAGCACATGGCCAGCACGGATCCGCTGACTCGCGTGTTCAATCGCCGCGTCTTTCTGAGCTGGTGCGAGAGCGAGCAGGCCCGCAGCCGCCGAGGGCACACACCCTTCTCGGTGCTGATGCTTGACTTCGACCACTTTAAGAAGATCAACGACACCTATGGTCACCATGTGGGCGACCAGGTGCTGTGCGCGGCCGTGGAGCGCATTCAGGACTCCATTCGCGGGATCGATGTGCTCTGCCGATGGGGTGGCGAGGAGTTCACCGTGCTTCTGCCGAATGCCTCCGAAGAGGCCACACTGATCGTGGCCGAACGCGTCCGGCGGAATATCCACCTGGTGAACGGCTCCGATGCACAATTCTCGGACGCGACCTATGTCGACCTGCAGCTGAGTGCCAGCATCGGAACCGCTACGTATGAAGGCGAGGAAGATACCTTCCAGCTCATGTTGCAGCGCGCCGACGGTGCCCTGTATGAGGCGAAACGAACGGGCCGCAACCGGGTCGTGCGCTCCCTGCGTCCTCGCGAAGATCTGAACTTCGTCCCCGGGCAGCTTACCTTGAACACCCAGTGATCGTGCGGCATCTCCCAGCAGGCCCCACCGTCCTTACAGCTGCTTACGCCAGCGTCTCTTCCCCCACGTTGAACTGCACATCGTGCAGGTGATGATAGAGCCCATGTTCGTTCCTCATCAGATCGTCGTGCGTGCCGGACTCCACCACATGACCATCCTGTATAGCGAAGATGCAACTCGCGTTGCGGATCGTCGAAAGGCGATGGGCAATCACAATGGATGTCTTGCCTGCCATCAGACGATCGAGCGCCTCGAAGACCAGGTGCTCACTCTCTGCATCCAGACCTGAGCTCGGTTCGTCGAGAATCAGAATCGGCGTATTGCGGATGATGGCACGGGCGATAGCGATGCGCTGCCGCTGCCCGCCGGAGAGCATGATGCCGCGCTCGCCGACGGTGGTGTCGAACTTCTGCGGCAGTTTCTCAATAAATTCCAGCGCGTTGGCCGTCCTCGCGGCTTCCACGATCTCCGCCGAGGTCGCCTCCGGACGACCGTACGCGATGTTGTCCCAGATGGACCCGGAGAACAGTACGGTGTCCTGCAGGACCAGGCTGATCTGATCGCGGAGGCTTTTTTGCTCCAGCTCTCTCACGTCAAAACCGTCGATCCGAACGGTCCCCGAGGTCACGTCATAAAAGCGTGGAATCAGGTTCGCGATGGTCGACTTTCCTGAGCCTGTCGGGCCGACGAGAGCCACGGTCGTACCCGCACTGATCTTGAAATTGATGTCATCCAGGATGGGCCGGTCCTCGGTGTAAGCGAAGCTGACGTGCTCGAGTTCGATGTCGCCACGCAGCGGCGGCGCGGGCTTCGCGTCCGCGGCATCGCGCATCTCGCCATCACTCTCGATGACCTCCCGGATGCGCTCATACCCGACATCGGCCTTGCTGTACGAGTCCATGATTTTGGAGATGTCCTGCATGGGCTTGTACATGCTCTTGATGTAGCTGAGGAAGACTGTAATGGTGCCGCCCGTCACGCCCGCCGTGAGCGCGCTCGATCCTCCGAAGTAGAGAACGAGGCAGGTCCCCACGCCGGTCACGATGGATACCGCGGGCACGAGGCGAGCCTTCAGTCTGCGGGCACGCAGGGCTGCCTCGACGGTCTCAAGACTCTCGCCCTCCAGCCGGTGCACCTCGTAGTTTTCGCGGGCGAAGGCCTTGACCACCCGAATGGAGCCGAGGACCTCCTGCACCACCGAAAGCATCTTGCCCTCGTGCCGACGGACCTCCCGAGAGAACTTTTTCACCCGGCGCGTGTAGCTGTAGACGATGGCAAACAGAACGGGAACCACCGTCATGGCAATCAATGTCAATCGCCAGTTGAGATAGAACAGAACGCCGATCATGCCGGCGATGGTTGCGACGTCGACGATGATGCTGAGCAGACCGGAGACGATAAAGGTCTGGATGGAGTCGATGTCCGAGGTGACGCGGCTGATCAGATCGCCGGTCTTGGACTGATCGTGGTACGCCAGCGAAAGGCGCTGCACCTGCGTATACAGGCGGCGGCGCAGGTCATGCGTGACCCACTGACCCACCGTGGTGGTGACCCATTTTTCGCCATAGGTGCAGATCGCATCGAGCAACGCGATTGCCAGCACAGCGATGCAGGCGGCCAGCAGGATGCGTTGCGGCGTGTTCCCCGCAGTGCGATGGATGAATCCCAGCAGCCAGCCGTGCCCCTGACGATGACCGATGACGTTATCGAGAACGATCTTCAGCGGCCAGGGGCCGAGCACATCTGCCAGGCTCTCCCCTGTGATCGCCACCAGGCCCAGCCAGAGCTGTGCCTGGTGCGGCTTCAGGAGCTCCCAGATGGACAGGCCGCGGCGGCGCGACACAAACGGCGCCGGACTCCCCGCCGGTTGTGGCTCTGTCAACGGATCGGGGGTGACCTCCGGGTCGCGCTGGCCGTCCTGTCGGGCGCTCGCCGGCGCAAAGCTGGGGTCGAAGGACATGGATTTTAAGATGCGCCGGAGGTTGCAAAGTTCCGATGGTGTAGCAGCTTAGGACAC